>DNRQ01000095.1:49382-50950 GCA_003499925.1 Geobacter sp. | reverse complement strand
AGAGTCCTCTCCCTGGAGCCGTAGCGTACCCGTATGGCCACGCTCTTCTCCCCGGCAGGGATGTTCCCCCCCGTGTAGAGGTCGAAGATCTCTACCCCCTCCAGCTCGGCCGCCTTGACGCCGTTGACGCAGCCGAGCACCTCGGCCACCGGCAGCTCCTTGGGGAGCAAGAGGGCGATGTCGCGGAAGGTGGACGGAAAGCGGGAGGGAACCTGTGCCGTGCCCCGCCCTTTCCTGGAGGCGATCAGCGCCTCGAAGTTGAGCTCCAGGTAGTAAAGCGGCGNNGTTGCCGCAGACGATGCGGCACGCCTTCCCCGGGTGGTAGTAGGGGTCGAGCTGGTCCGCGGCGTAGCTCACGCCGGTCACGTTCAGGTCGCCAAGGATGTTCTCCACGATCCCCTTCACGTCGAAGAAGTCGATGTCCCCCTTGGACTGGTTCCACCCCTCCGGGTCGCGGCTGCCGGTCAGAAGCGCCGACAGGTAGAGCGGCTCGTCGAGGAGCTCCTTCCCCGGGGTGGGGAGATAGATGCGGCGCATCTCGAAGATGCGCAGGTTCAGGGTCCGGAAGCTGATGTTCTTGACCGCGGTCTCCAGAAGTCCCGGCAGCAGCGTGGTGCGCATGACCGAGAGTTCGTCCGAGATCGGGTTCAACAGGGGGACGCCGTTACTTCTGAAGTCGTCCGGGGCGAGCAGGATCTTGTCGCAGNNTCCTTCAGACGCACCGTGAGCCTCTGCGCGTCCGAGGGGAGATCGGAGAAGACGGCCGCCGTCGGCATGGTGCAAGGGACCTTCTCGAAGCCGTTCATGCGCACGACTTCCTCGACCAGGTCGATCTCCCGCTCGATGTCGACCCGGAACAGCGGCACCCGCACCCGGAAAATCCCTGCCTCGGTCTGGCTCACCTCGAATTCCAGGCGCTCGAAGATCTCCTGCACCTCGGCTGCCTCCAGCGCCAGCCCGGATACGGCGTTGATGCGGGCAAGCCTTGCCGTGATCACGCGCGGCTCGATCGGCTGCGGGTAGACGTCGATCATCCCTTTGGCGATGCTGCCGCCGGAGAGCTCCGCGATCAGCGCCGCGGCGCGGTCGAGGGCGCGGGTCAGGCCGGCCACGTCGGTGCCACGCTCGAAGCGGTGCGAGGACTCGGTATGGATGCCAAGGCGCTTGGAGGTCTTCCTGATGGCGGAGGGGTTGAAGTAGGCGCTCTCCAGGAGCACCTCCGTGGTCCCCTCGCCTATCTCGGAGTTGCCGCCCCCCATGATGCCGGCCAGCGCGACCCCCTTCTCGCCGTCGCGGATGGTGAGGTCGCTGGCGGTGAGCAGCCGCTCCTGGCCGTCGAGGGTGACGAACTTCTCCCCCTCGGCCGCAGCGGCGACGACGATCTTCCCGCCGGCCAGGAGCTTGAAGTCGAAGGCGTGCAGCGGGTGGCCGTACTCGAGGAGCACGTAGTTGGTCACGTCGACGATGTTGTTGATGGAACGGATGCCGGCGGCGCGCAGCCTGTTGGCGAGCCAGGCGGGCGACGGCGCCAGGGTGCAGCCGGTGATGTGGCGCGCCGTGTAGCGCGG
>DNRQ01000095.1:0-49375 GCA_003499925.1 Geobacter sp. | reverse complement strand
ACGCCGACCACGCTCAGGCAGTCGGCCCGGTTCGGGGTCAGGCCGATCTCGAAAATGGTGTCCTTGGTGCCGAGGGCGTCGAAGAGCGGGGTGCCGATCTGGAACGATTCCGGCAGGATCATGATCCCTTCGGACTCAAGCGCGAGCGCCAGTTCCTTCTCGGAGCAGAGCATGCCGAACGATTCCTCGCCGCGGATCTTGGAGCGCTTGATCTTGAAGTCACCGGGGAGGGTCGCGCCGATCTGGGCCAGCGCCACCTTGTCGCCCGCCTTGAAGTTCTGGGCGCCGCAGACGACGTTTAAGATCTCCTTGCCGTTATCAACCTTGCAAAGCGAGAGCTTGTCGGCGTTTGGGTGCTGGTTCTTTTCCACCACCTGCGCCACCACCACGTCGTCCATGCCGCCGCCCACCGTCTCCATGCGCTCGACCTCGAGGCCCAGCATGGTGAGGAGGTGGGAGAGCTCTTCGGCCGGCAGGTCGCAATCGACGAATTCCTTGATCCAGTTGTAGGTAACTATCATATAGATTCCAGTGATTCCTTGGATTATTAACTGCAACGTCAAGGGCGTCGCACACGGATTAAACGGGAACTGGCGGATAACTGCAGATTAAACACAGACTTCAGGGGTAAGCCTTACCAAAAAGAATTCAGTCTAACCCGGTCTTATCCGCACGTTCTCTGCCGTTTCCGTGTGCGACGGTCTTGACTTAGTTTCTAGCCTGCCTTTTCTTCCTTAGAACTGCTTCAGGAACCTGAGATCGTTCTCGAAGAGGAGCCTCATGTCGGCGATGCCGTACTTCAGCATGGCGATCCTCTCGATACCCATCCCGAAGGCGAATCCGGTGTAGATCTCGGAGTCGTACCCCACGTGGCGGTACACCTCCGGGTCGACCATGCCGGCGCCCAGTATCTCAAGCCAACCGGTATTCTTGCAGACCCGGCATCCCTTGCCGCGGCAGATCACGCAGGCGATGTCGACCTCGGCCGACGGCTCGGTGAACGGGAAGAAGGAGGGACGCAGCCTGACGCCGATGTCGGAGCCGAAAAGCTGGCTGATGAACAGGGTCAGGATCCCCTTCAGGTCGCCGAAGGTGACACCCTTGTCGACCATGAGCCCCTCGATCTGGTGGAACATCGGGGAGTGGGTGGCGTCGGAGTCGCAGCGGTACACGGTGCCGGGCGCTATGATCCGGACCGGCGGCTGCTGCTTCAGCATGGTGCGGATCTGGACCGGCGAGGTGTGGGTTCTCAGGAGGACGCTCTCCCCCACGAAGAAGGTGTCCTGCATGTCGCGCGCCGGATGGTCCTTCGGAAAGTTGAGCGCCTCGAAGTTGTAGAAGTCGTGCTCGATCTCGGGCCCTTCGGCGACGGCAAAGCCGAGCGCGGCGAAGATGGCGCAGATCTCTTCGGTGACGAGCGTAATCGGGTGTTTGGAGCCTAAGGGGCGGCGGCGCCCGGGGAGCGTCACGTCGAGCCTCTCGCCGGCAAGCTTCGCCGCCTTGACGCTCTCGCGGACCTCCAGGGCGCGCGCGTCGAAGGCCTCTTCGAGACGACCCTTGACCGAGTTCACCACCTGGCCGATCAGGGGGCGCTCTTCGGCGGAAAGGGCGCCGAGCCCCTTCATCACGCCGGTCAGTGCCCCTTTCTTACCCAGGTACTTGACCCTGAGCTCCTGCAGTCCGTCTTCGGCGGCGGCAAGGGCCAGCTCGGATACGGCTTCGCTTAAAAGTGCTTCAAGTTTATCCTTCATGTGCTTTTGACCCTATTTTCGGAAAAAAAAAGAAATGAGACATCGCTATCCCATTTCTTTTTTATGCCCGCGGTATGTATTAGAAGTTTGCTTTGGCTGCGGCTGCGATCGCCGCGAAACCCTTGGGATCGGAAACGGCCAGGTCGGCCATCACCTTTCTGTCGATCTCGACCTTGGCGAGCTTCAGGCCGTGGATCAGTTTGCTGTAGGAGAGACCGTTGATCCTCGCTGCGGCATTGATCCTGGTGATCCAGAGAGCCCTGAAGTCCCTCTTCTTCACCCTTCTGTCCCTGAAGGCGTAATTCAGTGCGCGGTCCACCGCCTCGGTGGCGCTTCTGAAAAGTTTGCTTCTCGCGCCGCGGTAACCCTTGGCAAGCTTCAATACCTTGTTTCTTCTGTGTCTCGCTTTAAAACCGCGCTTTACTCTTGGCATACGTACTCCTTCTGGTTTTTAATTAGCCGGATCCGCAAGGGGAGACGGTTTCCTCACGGTTCTCGGACTCTCGTCAACGGGTACGGGATTGGACAGCCGGCGCAATCGGAAACGGCAAAAGAGAGACCCGAGTCTCTCATGATGCGCTACCAGCCCCTAGCCCCCAGTCCCTAGCCCCGGTTTACTTGTAGGGAATCAGTGCTGCGATGTTCTTGTGGTCGGAAGCCGCCACGATACCGCCCTTGCGGAGGTTGCGCTTGTTCTTCCGGGTCTTCGAGGTCAGGATGTGGCTGGTGAATGCGTGGCTCATCTTGATCTTGCCTGTGCCGGTCTTGCTAAAACGCTTGGCGGCGCCCCTATGGGTCTTCATTTTAGGCATTGGTAACTACTCCTTTGTGGTGGTGTTATTTCACTTTTACTTTGGGAGCCACGATCATGAACATGCTGCGGCCTTCCATCTTCTGCCTGACCTCGACGATGGCGATGTCGGCAAGCTCTGCGGAGAACTTCTCCAGGGCGGCCATGCCGAGCTCCTGGTGCGTGATCTCGCGTCCCCTGAAGACGACGGTAATCTTCGCCTTGTTCCCCTCTTCCAGGAAGCGGCGCACGTGCTTCACCTTGAACTCCAGGTCGTGCACGTCGGTCTTGGGGCGGAGCTTGACTTCCTTGAGCTCGACCTGGACCTGCTTCTTCTTGGCTTCCGCCTGCTTCTTGGCCTGCTGATATTTGAACTTGCCGTAATCCATGATACGGCAGACCGGAGGTACGGCTGTCGGCGAAACCTCTACCAGGTCCAGTTGCTGACTCTCGGCCAGCGCCAAGGCCTCACGAAGTGGAAGAATACCAAGCTGCTCGCTTTCGGCACCTACTACCCTTACCTCTTTGGCCCTGATGGTCTGATTGATGTTGACTGTAGGTTTAGCTATGACGCCACCTCCTAATGATAGCTTTTAACTTCGGTTTCGATGAATGTGACGAACTGCTCCGGGGTCATCCCCTCGAGGTTCTTGCCGTCACGATAGCGCGGGGCGAGCAGGCCGCTTTCGACCTCCTTGTCCCCTACCACCAGCATGTACGGTATCTTCTGCAGCTGGGCTTCCCTGATCTTGAAGCCGAGCTTTTCGTTCCTGAAATCCTTCTGCACCCGGACGCCGGCGGCGCGCAGCTTGTCGAAAGCCGCCTGCGCGTAGGGGATCTGGTTGTCGGTGACCGTGACGATGATCGCCTGAACCGGTGCCAGCCAAGTCGGGAAGTTCCCTGCGTAATGTTCGATGAGGACGCCGATGAAGCGCTCGATGGCGCCCAGAATCACCCGGTGCACCATGACGGGGCGCTTCTTTTCGCCGTCGGCGTCGACGTAAGTGAGATCGAAACGCTCGGGGAGGGTAAAATCGCACTGGATTGTAGCACACTGCCAACGCCTGTCAAGGGCGTCGCGGAGCTTGATGTCTATTTTCGGACCGTAGAAGGCGCCGTCTCCCTCGTTGATCTCGAAGGGGCGGCCGGAATCCTTGAGCGCGTTCAGGAGCGCCGAGGTCGCCAGCTCCCAGGCGTCGTCGGAGCCGATCGACTTCTCGGGACGCGTGGAAAGCTCCATCTCGAACTCGAAACCGAAGATCCCCATCACCTCGGTGACGAAGGCGATGACACCCTTGATCTCGGCGTCGAGCTGGTCCGGGGTGCAGAGGATATGGGCGTCGTCCTGGGTGAAGCCGCGCACCCTCAGGAGGCCGTGCAGCACCCCGGCCCGCTCGTGGCGGTGCACGGTGCCGAGTTCGAAGTAGCGCAGCGGCAGGTCGCGGTAGCTTCTCAGCTGGGTCCGGTAGATCATCATGTGGGCCAGGCAGTTCATCGGCTTGACGCCGTAGCTCTGCTCGTCCACCGTGGTGAAGTACATGTTCTCGCGGTAGTTCTCGTAGTGGCCGGAGCGCTGCCAGAGCTCGGTCTTCAGGATCTGGGGGCCCAGCACGATGTCGTAGCCGCGCTTCAGGTGCTCCTTGCGCTCGAAGTCCTCCAGGATGGTCCGGAGCATGGCCCCTTTCGGGTGCCAGATCACCAGACCCGCGCCCACCTCGTCGTTGAAGGAGAAGAGATCGAGCTCGCGCCCGAGCTTCCTGTGGTCGCGCTTCTTCGCTTCCTCGATCCGCGCCAGGTAGGCGTCCAGTTCCTTCTGGTCGGCGAAGGCTGTGCCGTACACCCTCTGCAGCATGGGGCGCTTCTCGTCGCCGCGCCAGTAGGCGCCCGCGATGGAGGTGAGCTTGAAGGCCTTGATGAAGGAGGTCTTGGGGAGATGCGGTCCGCGGCAGAGGTCGGCGAAGTCCCCCTGGGTGTAGAGCGAAACCGTTTCGGCCCCGAGGTCCTCGATCAGCTCGACCTTGTAATCCTCGCCCATCCCCTGGAAAAGGGCGATGGCGTCCGCGCTGGAGAGCTCGGAGCGCTCGATCTTCAGATCGGCCTTGGCGAGCTCGCGCATCTTTTCTTCTATCTTCTCGAGGTCTTCCGGGGTGAAGGGATGATCCACGTCGAAGTCGTAATAGAAACCGGTCTCGATGGCGGGGCCGATGGTGACCTTCGCCTGCGGGAACAGGGTTTTCACGGCCTGGGCCATCAGGTGCGAGGTCGAGTGACGGATGATGGTCAGCGCCTCGGGGCTCTTCCCGGTGACGATCTCGACCTTGGCGCCGTCGACTAAAGGCGCGGAGAGGTCGACCAGGTTGCCGTCGATCTTGCCGGCAATGGCCGCCTTGGCGAGCCCGGTGCCGATGGAGGCGGCGAGATCGAAGATGGTCGCCCCTTCCTGCAGGGATCTTTCAGAACCATCCGGGAGGGTAACCTTTATCTGATTCATGCAAACCCCTTTTGACAAACAGAAAGAGGCATCGAAACTCGATGCCTCCGTCGAACCTCGTAAAGAAGGTTTCTTTCTGATGGTAGGCGCGGGCGGTTTCGAACCGCCGACCCCTAGCGTGTCGAGCTAGTGCTCTACCCCTGAGCTACGCGCCTGCTTTCCAGCTGTGTGCAACTCGAACTTTTTACCAATTCGCCCCGCCAAAGTCAAGGCTTTTGTTTCAGAGATGATATTTTTTCTCATTGGAGTTGCTCCCGCTGCCCGGGGGCCATTTTCCGCCTTCACTTTCCGCCCCTTTTTACCCCGTCCCCACCCCGGGCCCCGCTGCCGTGAAGTTACCCGACTAGCGCTGATCTTCCGTGGTTCAGGTCCCTCCCCCTTCAATCTTCAACCTTCGCCAAGGCTACGGCTGACAAGTCAAGGGGGAGGTCAGGAGGGGGATGGAGGTGTTTTTGCCCTTGAAGGGGAGGGAGTTTTTGCAGCCGAGGATTGGCGCTTCCGAGATGGTTACAGCAATAGATTAATCCCACGCGCAAATTGTCCCCTCCCCCGGAGGGGGAGGGCTAGGGAGGGGGAACTCGGCCAGTTCTTCGCAGAAGCCGGTGTCTTCCCCCCTCCCGACCTCCCCCCTCCAGGGGGAGGAGAGTGAGCAGGTGCCTAGGGAAGATGAACTTTGTCTCCGACCAAGGGCTGCCGTGGCTGCGTGGGGTGCTAATCGGGTTAAGTAAGGTCAGTGCTAATTTCCCGTACGCTGCACAAGCCCCCTCCCCCTGGCTTATCATCCGTAGCCTGGCGAACGCTGCAGGAGAGGGAGTTTTCCCAGCTGAAGATCACAGTTTCTCAGCAATAGGGAGGGGCATTATTCGCCCCTGCAGTACCCCCGGCGGGGAATTCACCTATAAACCGCGGCAAAGAAATATTTTTAGGATATTCTAATGTCATACCCTCAGGCGCCGATAAGAAGCTCTGTCTGAGTATGCATACACCACTTACGCCGTCAGGGGCTCGCCCCGAGGAGAATGACCAATGGCCAAGACGTTGCAGAGCGTGCTGATCGTGGACGACTCCCCGATATCCCGAAAGATGCTGAAGAGCTGCTTTCCCAAGGACCGCGGTTATGAATTCCACGAGGCGGGCGACGGGCAGCAGGGGCTCGACCTGTACAAGGAACTGCGCCCGGATCTGGTGACGCTTGATCTCACCATGCCGGTCATGGACGGGGTGACCGCTCTATCCGAGATCCGCGCCTTCGACCCCGACGCCACCATCATCGTTTGCACCGCGGATGTGCAGGAGAAAAGCCTGCTTGAGGTGACCCAGAGAGGTGCCTTCCTCATCCTCCCCAAGCCTCCCAGCAAGGTGAGCGTGCTGGAGGCGCTGACCAAGGTGGAGGAATCGGCATGAGCGAGGCAAGGATGAGCGCGACAACCTTGACCGAGGCCGAGATCGGCCGGGCAAACCTGAGCGAGGCCACCATGAGCGAGGCAGGCATCAGCCAGCCAGGCATGGGTGAAGCAAGTAGCGGCCAGCCATCTGCGGCAAGCGGCGACGTGGCAGGCATGGGCGTGGCCGGCAGCGAGGAGGCCGGCCGCGGCGAGGCAGGCGTCATGACCGATGAGGAGCGGGACACGCTCCAGGAGATGATGAATATCGCCTTCGGCCGTGCGGCCGCCTCCCTTGCCGAGGTGATCAGCATCTTCGTCTGCCTGAGCGTCCCCTGCGTCCAGTTGCTGAGAGGGGAGAAGCTCACCGCCTATCTTGAGCAGGTGGTTGGGCCGGGGCGGGAGATCAGCATCGTGGAGGAGAGTTTCTGGGGCGAGCTGCAGGGGAGCGCCTTCCTGGTCTTCCCCTCCGGCGCCGGAGACCAGCTGGTGCCGCTCTTTGGCGACGAGGAGACGCTTTACGAGGGGGAGGCGCGCGAGGACGTCGAGCGGGATGCCCTGCTTACCACCGGCAGCATTCTCATCGGCGCCTGCGTCGGGAAGCTCGCCGAGCTTTTGGGCGACCGGGTGAGCTATTCGCCGGCAAAACTGGTGGCCAAGAGGCCGGGGGAGGCTATCCCGGCGCTGCTCTGCGATCCTGAAGCCATAGCCATCGTACTCAAGACCGATTTCGCCTTCCGCGAGGAGTCGGTCGAGGGCTTTCTTTTCCTGATCACCAGCGAGCAGTCGATCGACTGGCTCAAGCAGGCACTGGCCGATTTCCTGGCACAGTACGAGGGATGAACGATGCAGGGACTACCGGGGCAAATACTGGAGATCATCGATCTGGGGATCCTGGTGCTGGACGACGAATTCCGTGTCTGTTACTGGAACAAGTGGATGGCGCTGCACAGCGGCATAGCCAAGGAAGCCATCACCGGGAAGCATCTTTTCGCGCACTACCCGGAGCTCAACACGCAGGAGTTCCTGCGCGGCGCCCGCATGTCGCTCAATTTCGGCTCCCCCGCCCTCTTTCCCCAGACGCTGCACCACTACCTGTTCCCCTTCAAGGTGGTGGGGACCTCCAACGGCCTTTTCGAGCTGATGCAGCAGCAGTGCGCCAGCGCGCCGCTGCGCGAGCCGGACGGCAGCATCCGGCACCTGCTGATCACCGTGCAGGACGTGACCGAGCGGGCGCTCTCCCAGCACCGGCTGAGGGAGCTGAACATCCGGGACCAGCTCACCGGGGCGTACAACAGGCGCTACCTGGAGACAAGGCTCGCCGATGAGTGCAAGAGGCACCGGCGCCACGGCCGCGACCTGAGCCTGATCATGCTCGACATCGACTTCTTCAAGAAGGTGAACGACCAGCACGGCCACGACGCCGGGGACCGGGTGCTCGCCGGGGTGGCGGCGCGGCTTTCCGGCAGCATCCGCAAGACCGACTGCCTGGTCCGCTACGGCGGCGAGGAGTTCTGCTGCATCCTCCCCGAGACCGGGCTGGAAAACGCCTGCCTGCTCGCCGACCGCTTCCGGATGGCCGTAGAGCAGCTGGCCATTCCGACGGGTGGAAAAGAGCTGCGCGTCACCATCAGCCTTGGCGTCGCCCAGTTTAGGGGGGAGGAGACGCCGCTGTCGCTTTTGAAGCGCGCCGACGAGGGACTCTACGACGCGAAGCATAGCGGACGCAACAAGGTGATGGCCCGCCGGGAAACAGCGGCGGTGTACTCCACTGCCCCCACTGCCGTCAAGTTACCCGATAGCGTCAATCCGCAGTAAATGGACGGTTGCCGGCGGGGCCGGGGCCACCGCCATTAATCTTGAACCCCAACGTTGCATCGTTGGGTTATGCGATGAGGCCGCTAACCCAACCTACGGGGCGAGCCAAGAAAAGTCCAATCATGTCCTGTGCCGCTCGCAGGATTGAAGAGTTGCGAGCACTTCGGCCGGATATCGAAGAAAAGATGGAGCAACTACGAGCAGCACTCATCGCTCCCAACGGGCACGCCTCCGCCTCTCGCCAAGGCATCTCTAACGACACCCCCAATCAGCCCCCCTGCTGATGATCGGTCGATGAGACGGGAACTGCCACGCGTTATCAATACATAAATACCTGGTCCCATCCGCCCCCCTAAATAAATTGTCTCATTGGAGGTCGTCGCCGGAGTAACGCCCTCGCGAGAGCCCGGCTGCTCGCTGCAGCAGCCGGCGCAACGAGCAGCGTCACTCCCCGGGGTACAGCTTTGACAGCAGCGCGTTTATGGCGCCGACGACCTCCTGAGGTGTAATCTCCGAGAGGCAGCGGGCTTGGATCGGGCAGGCCGGGGTGGTGCCGAAACGGGTGCAGGGAGAACAGGGAAGCCGCCGGTTCAGGACCAGGTCCCCCTCCCCCTTCGCCCCCCACTTCGCCTCGATCCCCGGACCGAAGAGCGAGACGGTAGGAATCCCCAGCCCGACGGCCATGTGCAGCACCCCGGAGTCCCCCGAAAGGAGCAGCGTCGAGCGCGCGATCACGGCTGCGGTCTCGGCGAGGCTCGTCTTGCCGGCGAGGTTCACCCCGCCGCACGGTCTCACGATGAAATCCCCCTGATCCGCATCCTCTCCCCCCTCCACTACCACCACGGCAAGCCCCGTCAGGACCAGGCGCTGCGCCACCTCTCGGAAGCGCTGGTGTCCCCAGCGCCGCTCGGCGATGCTGGCACCGGGGAAGATGACGGCGAAGGGACGGCCGGAAATCCGCGCCAGCAGCGATTCGGCACGCGCCGCCGCCTCGCCGGGGATGGAGAGAAACGGGGTCTGCAACTCGGCGGGAGGTGCGATTCCCAGGGGAGCGAGCAGGTTGAAGAAACTCTTTGTCTCGTAATCGTCGTGGGAATAAGGGATCTGGTGCGAGAACAGTCTGTTGCGACGGTTGGTGGCGAAGCCGATGGAGACCGGGGCGGCGAGCCGCGCCACCACGGCAGAGAGCCGGTGCCACTGCTCCGTGTCGATCACCAGGTCGTAGCCTGCGCGTAGCACGTCGGCTATCCCGGAAGCCGAATCGTAGCGGTGCAACTCCCTGATGCAGGGGGCGAACTGGAAGGCGGCGGCGTTTCTCGTCTCGGCCAACACGTCGATGCTGCAGCCGGGGAAGGCGGCGTGGAAGGCGTTGATCGCAGGCAGCAGGAGAACTGCGTCGCCGATGCCGCCGGGCCTGATGAAGAGGCAGCTTTTAGGAGCGGCCAGTGCCCCCTTTTTCCCGCCCGGAAGAACCGAGGCGAGCACGTTGCCCACTATCGAATCGATTCCCTTAATAATCTTAAGCTTCATCGTCTATCACCATCTTGAAAGGCGGCGTCAATGGCCTCCCATACTTCAGAAACCTGCACGCGCTCCAGGCACGGCGCGCAGCCTCCCTCCGCATCCTGGTGCGCGCAGCAGTGCCATCCGCACCCGAAGCATTCCATCTCGCGGCGGAGGGGAACCGGGAGTGGCCGCGAAGAGGGGCGCTCCAACCGGTAGGGGAGGAAACGCCCGTATTGCCCTCCTCCCATGCTGCAGAAGGCCGGAACCCCCAGCGCCGCGGCGATGTGGATGGCGCTGCTATCGTTGCCGATCACGACCCGCGCACCCTTGATGATGGCAACCAGCTCGGCAAGGGAGGTCCTGCCGGTCCAGTCCTCGGCCTGGCCCTCCAGCATCCGGAGCAGCGAGCTCCCCAGGTGAGCTTCGGCCGCGGAACCGCAGATGACGGTGGCAAGCCCGCGGGTCTTGCGAACGCGCCACGCCAGTTCGGCAAACCTTTCCACGGGCCACTGCCTCTGCACGCTCCCGGCGCCGGGGACGAAGAGCGCATACTCCCGGGCGCTGAAACCGCGGGGCAGACGCTCCTTGAGAGCGAGTTCCGGCATCCCGGCCTGAAAACCCGCGGCACCGAGTCCCCGCAGGAGGCGGGCGTTGCGCAGCAGCTCCATCTCTTCGCCATCGCCTGCCGGAATTAGCCGAGTGTACCAGCGGTCGCTGATCCTCCTGCAAAACGCCGACTGGTTGGCCAGATCCCCCGCGCTCCCGGTCCGGAGCGGGGCGCTGCAGACCCTGACCGCCGCGTCGCCGAAGAGGAACTCGCGCGAGTGGGTGGGCTGGATCACCTCGTCCCAGAAGGTGCCGCGTAACCGGCACCAGAGCCGCAGCCGGTAGCCGAGGTCGTAATGGAGCGCCTTGCGCTCAAGCGGGATCACCTCATCGAAAAACGGCAGCTCGCGGGCCAAGTCGGCCCAGAGCGCATTCGCCAACAGGGTGAAACGGAAGCGATCCGGGGGGTACAATCTGCGCAGCTCCTGCAGCGAGTCCTGCCAAAGAACGAAGTCGCCGAT
This sequence comes from Geobacter sp., assembly GCA_003499925.1. Lineage (GTDB taxonomy): Bacteria > Desulfobacterota > Desulfuromonadia > Geobacterales > Geobacteraceae > Geomonas. The sequence goes on along the minus strand of DNRQ01000095.1, from coordinate 38,570 downwards.
GGAATCGAGCCGCACCAGGAGAACGGATACCGTCCCGGCAGCAGGCTTTTTCCGCTTGGGCGCCAGCGAGAAGAGCGCATCGGCGAGGAAGTTCCGCTGGAATATGGCCAGTTCCAGGACCCTGCGCAGTATCTTCCGGTCAGCGGTCGGCATCTGCTCGCCCCTGCCCTTCCCTTGCCCTCTGGAAATCTGCCGGAAGCAGGGAGCGCCGTGATGCTATCCGGGAAACCAGGGCCGAAACAAGGGGAGTGGTAACCAGTTTGAAGAGAAGTTCGGAAAAGGCCTTCTTGCTGAACATATGGAGGTTGTCCCCATTGCTGGTAAGCTCAAGGCCGAACCTCTCGCCCAGGAGCTTCAGGCTCTTCCTGCTGTAAAACGACACGTGCTGGCCGTGTTCAAGGCCGTAGTACCACCACTGGTCCAGCGGCGGCGGAGGGTCCGGCAGCAGCTGCGTGGTAAAGATGATGTTGGAGGATAACGCGGTCAGGCCGGCTACACCCGCTACAGGATCGACCAAGTGCTCGAAAATCTCCGCGGCAGTCAACAGTTCGTAGCTCACGCCATCCCGGATCTCCGCCGCGTACCCCTGGGCGAAAAGGTTGTGGCAGAAGGGATCGTACCAGTACCAGTCGAAACCAGCATCCCGCATCAGCCTGGTGAAAAGCCCGGTCCCGCCGCCGTAATCGAGGAAACGGCCGCCGGCGTCGAGCCATGTGGAAACGACCGAGGAGGCAGCGCCTGAAAGCCAGAGGTTCCTCTGGACCAGCCCCAGGTCCTCGCGGGTGATGGCCGAGGCGTAGGCCTGGTCCAGCCAGGCCGGTTCGTGGACGAACAGGAAGCCGCACGACTTGCACTGCCGGTACTCGGCGAGGTGAGCCTGCAACACCGTGGCGGTGCCGAAGCAGCCGGTTGCCGCTGCGCAGATCGGGCAGGTCATCAGATCATCCCCCGCACCGCGGCGAAGATGCGCTGAAGCAGCGGATATTCCCGGTACATGTTGTTTGCGGTATAGGCATCTGCAGCGGCGTCCGCCTCCATGGTGGAAGGATGAAGCAGCGGGAAGGGGATGGCTTTCCTTTTCATTTCGGCGAATTTGTTGGGAACCGGGGTATGTGTGGCGTCCGGCCCGAAGCCCAGATTGGAGATGGTGTTTACTGCCGGGATTACCGAGAGGCAACCTTTCTTCCAGCAGGAGAAGGTCCATTGGCAATCCCAGGTGTCTATCTCACCGGCGTAGACCTGGTTCATCACATCGGTCCAGTAGGAAACCTCCCTCCTGCCGGAGAGCATCCCGTCGAGCAGGCCGCTGTCACGAAACTCGGGCCAGCCGGACATGGTGACGTCGTTTAGCTCCCAGGCCCTTCTCCAGGAGGCCCACCCCCAGACGTGGTTATACCGGGAGAAATAATAGCTGTGCCCGAAGTTCCTGCTGTTGAACTGGAAATTCGCCCCGCAGATCTGGACGATGCGCGGCTCGTGCCTGTAGCGCTCCAGGAGCTCCTGGCAGTACCTGAAGAACGACGGGTCGGGAAGGCAGTCGTCCTCCAGGATGATCGCCTCCTCCACCTGCCTGAAAACCCAGTCAAGGCCGCTGGAGACCCGCCGCTTGCAGCCGAGATTGTGGTCCGAGTAGTCAGTCTCGATGCTGCAATCCCAGTCCACGGTCTCGATGACGGACCGGGCCTCGCGACAGCGCTCGGCCTCCCCTGCCCGGCCGGCACGAGGGCCATCCGCCACCACCAGCAGCCGCGTGGGACGGGCGGCACGAATGGCCTCGAAGACAAGGCGGGTGGTCTCCGGCCGGTTGAAGATCAAAAGCGCAACCGGTGTCGAAAGTTTCCAGTCAGGCGACATGCTGCATCACCTCGAGGCCTCGCAGAAACGAAACACGGGCTGGGTCTGCGCCGTCTTGCGCGCGACGATGGTCTGGTTGCCCCTCAGCCGCGGAAACAGCAGGTACATGCACCGGGCCGGGATGCCGGCCCGGTGCGTGGTAAAAAAGAAGTGGCTGACCATGGAAAATCCTCCAAGTTCCACCAGTTCCTTCAGCTCCGCGGCGGTATATTCCCGCCAGTGGATCCCGACGATCATGTTGCTGTCGCGGCTTAGCTGGGCTGTGAAATCGCCGATCGGGTTATGAATGGAGCGGCCGGTGAGAAGTTTGGCCCGATTCACCAAGGACGCCTGGTTGGGGAGGGAGAGGTAGAGGTACCCTCCGCCTGCAACGACGCGGTTCACCTCGGCCAGAACCGGCAGCGGGTTGAAATTTAGGTGTTCCAGCGTCTCGCACATGATGACGATGTCGAATTCGCCGCTTTGCGCGGGGAGCGCGTAGTCGCGCAGATTAGCGGCAAGGGTTTTAACGCCGTGGCGGTAATAGCGATCCTTGAGCCTTTGGTTCACCATGAACTCCGGCAGATCCAGCGCCGTGACGGCGAACCCCAGCCTTGCCAGCGTGCAGCTTACCACCCCGAGGAAGGCCCCGATCTCCAGGATGCGGATTTGACCGCGCTCCATCCCCAGCTTACCGGCAACCCGCAGCAGGTCCTCCAGGGTACGGAGATACGAGAGGCGCGAGCGGTCCAGGTAGAGAGACTCTCCGGCGCCGTCACCAATGGAAAGAAGGTCCACCGGGTCATCGTGCAGTTCCCGGATAACCGAATCCAGTATCTGCTTATGTTCGTCACTCGTCCGCTGCATCCGTCCAAACCTCCGCCATCGGTCCCAGCTGTCCCATCATCAATGCCACATTATCTCATGAATGGTCAAGAACACTCTCCACCTGAAGCTCAGTCGATGCCGCAGAAGGCGAGGTAACGGTCGACGATCGCGTCGGGGTCGAAGTGCCGGCGGGAAAAGGCATAGGCACGCTGACCCATGTCGCGGCAGTAGTCGGGGGAGAGAAGCCGGTTTGCAGCGGCGGCGAGCGCCTGTGCATCCTCACGCGGCACGCAGAAACCGTTTTCGCCGTCGGATATGATCTCACCCGTCCCCCCTACCCTGAACACGACCATCGGCAGGCCGCAGAGACCTGCCTCGAGAATCGCCATGCCGAAGCTCTCGATCAAGGTCGGTGAAATGCCGAAGCTGCACGCCTTGACCAGCGCCAGGTTGTCGCAGTAGTCCAGGTGACCGGGGGCGTAAATGCGGACATTGGGCGGCACGCCCCGCAGCTCCTCCTCCAAAAGGGGGGAACGGTTGCCGGAGAGGTAGAACCCGATCCTGCCGCTTGAGTTAGCCGCCAGGGTGCTGATGATCCCGGCGACGAAGCGCTCCCCCTTGAGTCTGCTCCCTGCGGAGGGGATGTAGACCAGCGGAGCGTCCGCCGGGAGCCCGAGCTCGCCCCGGAGATCCCTTCCCGCCACCCGGTCCACAAGGGTGAGGTCGATGGGGTTCGGGATGGCGGCAACCGCCCCGTCGAAGCAATAGGTGTCACGGAACACGGACTCCATGTAGCGCGAGGGGGCGATCACCGCGTCAACCTTGCGCAACAGGCGCTGCTCCAGGGCAACGGCCTCCCTGACGTCGAGCTTGCAGAAATCCCCTAGCAGCTCTTCATCCAGGAACCGGGCGGGGTTGTGATGGGTAACCAGGGTCAGGCGCGCCCTCCCCTTTTCCAGTACCAGGCCCGGTCCGCCGTGGTCGGGAATGATGATGAGATCCGGCTTTAACCGGCGCAGTTCCCTGTTCAGCCGCAGCACGCCCGGAGCGGACGCCACGATGTCGAAAAGTTGGTAGGCAGGCAGGCGCGACCCCTTCGCCTTGAGGTACACCGTGGTGAGAAGGGCGAGGAATCTCAGCTCTGCTTGCGTCGCGCCGAAGCGGCGGATCTCCGACTCCGTGCCGGCCGTCTCCGTCCTCACCGCTTCCCTTTCGTTGAAGGTCAACAAGACGGCGTCGACCCCCCTGTTTTTGAAACAGCGATAGAGGTGGTAATGGGAGCTGGCCACGCCGCCCCCCCCCCAAGGGGGCGCCGATGGGGCGATGATGGCTATTTTGGGCGCAGCGATTACTGACATGATCTGGATTCCCGGCTAATCGACGGAATGACCCTCCCCCTTTGGCTATCCTCAGCGAATTCCCAGCAGGTCCAGGGAGAGGTCCAGTATCCTGTCGTAGAAGTTCTTGAACGAGTAGATCTCCCAGGCATCGGTGAACATGAACCGCTCAACAGCGCCAAGCACATCCTCCCCGAGATCCTGGCGGTTGTGCACGGCTTCCACGGTGAGCGGAAGGAACGCGCCGGCTGCGTGGGGGAGATCGAGGGTCGGGTCGCCCTGGTAGAAGGTGACGCAACCGCTTCTTATGCTGTTGAACAGCTTCTCGGAGTGGTACCCCTCCCGGGTCGAGTTCTCACAGACGATACGGTACCTGTACCGTTCGGCAGTTGCCACTTCATCCTCGGCATAGCCCTTCCACTCGGGAACCGGCCATGGCTGTTTGCTGTAGATGTCGAGCGCAATCCCCGCGCGGCTGATCTCCCTGGCCCAGGCCACCCTCTCCGGAAGGGGACGGGCGATCCAGCAAATCCTGTCGAGCCTGTTGCGCCAGCCATCGAGCCGCGGGTCCCTCCACTCGCTCGCGAAATACATCCTGCGGAACTTGTTCCCTGGCGCCACAGCCAGCGCATGCCGGGGATCCTCCAGAAGATAGGCGGCAGGCGCGATTTCCCTCGGCTCACTGATCAGCGAGAGGTACTTTCTTCGGTCCAGAAGGCGCCGTTTCATCTCGAAGAGCACCCGCTTTCCGGTCAGCACGCCAGCGTCGTTTTTATACAGGCTTATGTCCGCTTTCCTGCTGTCTCCAAATACCCAGGAGACATTGTTCTCCTCCAGGTAGTGGGCGACAGTGACGCCGGTGCGGCCGACCTTCAGGTTGAAGGTGGGACGAAGTTCCCACAGACCGGAGGGGAGTTCGCAAAGAGTGAATCTTGTGCTATTGGCGGTCATACATCCTTTCTTTTTGCCTTCCGCTCGACGATCCTTTCCTTTTCAACCGCCGCGCCAGCCATGCGCCGGCAAAACGGACCCGCTCCAGAAGGGAATAAGGAGCACGCGTAAACAGCGGGGACCGACTGTATCTTTCCCAACTACAGACCCCGGCGTCGGACGATCTGCAGCAGAATTCGAACCATAGATAGCACATGTGCCGGGCGAAGAGAAGCTCGGGATATACCCGGCTCTTGCGGTTCGCCGCCTCCAGTTGCAGCAGCCAAACCTCCGCCTGCGCCAGGGCTCCCTCGTCGGCGGGGAGGAGGTCGTTCATGATGGTTTCGTGCAACTGCTGCTGTTCCGGCGTCGGCTCGACACCCAGTTCGTGCAGCCGTTGCAGGCGAAGCGGTGCCACCGACTCCATCTGACGCGCTGCATTGCGCGCGGCAGCCTCCCCCTGGCCGATGCGGTAGTCGAGGAGCACCCTCTGGACATTGGCGAACTCCATCTGCCTGATCGCCCGCCCCCACAACTCGTAATCTTGTGCAGCACGGTATGCCGGGTCGTAAAACAGGCTGTGCTCCGCGAACGGTTTCTTGCGCAGCATGACAGCGGGGTGCGCGACCCCAACCTTATAGAACAGCCTGCACCTGATGTCTTCCGAGCTTGCGGCAAATTTCCAGATGTAGTCGTCGAAACCGGGGAAGACGCGAACCCAGCTGCCGCAGACGCCGACAGCCGGATGGGCGTCCATGAAGCCGACCTGGCAGGCCAGGCGCTCCGGACGGCTGATGTCGTCGTCATCCATCCTGGCGACGTACTCCCCCCGGGCAATTTCGAGCCCCAGGTTCAACGAGGCGGCCAATCCCAGGTTGCGTTCATTGCGGACCAGACGGATGCGGGGGTCACGATAGCCTTCGATGAGGCTCACGCTGTCATCCGTCGAGCCGTCATCGATGATCAGGAACTCGAAGTCGGCAAAACTCTGCCCAAGTATGCTCTCGATGGCAACAGGGAGATACTTCGCACCGTTAAAGACCGACATCAGAACTGTTACTTTAGGGTGCGCCATAAGCTAGGAGCCTTCCGGCATCTGAAAGTCGTGTTTTTCGAGCCATGCCGCCAGCACCAGGAGAATCCAGGTCCGGTAGTCGTTTCGCTCGACGAAGCCGCGCGATTTCTCGAAAGAGAGGAGGGAAAAGATCTTGCGCCGAGGGTCGTTCAGATAACTCTGTTTCAGCGCCTGAACGCTCCCTCGCGCCAGCCATTTGTCCACCGGGGCAGCGAAGCCGTATTTGCCCCTGCGCCTGATGGAGTCGGTCCAGGCATCCGCGTAGGCGTCGCGGAGAATCGCCTTGTCCCTCTCCCGGGTTATCTTCAAGGCGGAGGGGAGCGACAGGCAGAAGGAGGCGAAGTCGGCGTCGAGGAAGGGAGAGCGGAGTTCCAGGCTGTTGGCCATGGAGGCGCGGTCCGTCTTTGCCAGGATGTCGCCGGGGAGGTAATTCTCGACGTCCATGAGCAGGGCGTCGTTGACACCTTCGCTGGGGCGCCACGAGTACCTGTCGAAGTTCCTCGTGTCCAACCCCTTGGCGCCGGCTATGCCAAGTGCGGAAAGCTCGGCACCGGTGAAAAAGATGTTCTGGCCGTAGTGCGCCTCCATGACCGACCCGTAGCACCTCGAGTAGCGCTCCCCTTCCCTTTCGTAGAGCTGCTGCGCGGCCAGTTGCCGCTGCGACTTTGCCAGGAGCCACCCTTTCAGGCGGATCAGCGCGCACTCGAAGTAGGAGCTGTTCCGCGCCTCGGCCATGCACCTGACCGGGTGGTACCACCAGCAGTACCCCCCCAGGAGTTCGTCGGCCCCGTCCCCCGAGAGCGCAACCTTCACATGTTCCCTCGACAGCTTGGAAATGAGGTAAGTGGGTATGTTGGACGAATCGGCAAACGGCTCGTCATAAACGGCCTGCATGGTCTCTATCATCTCGGCTATGTCGACGTCGCGGGCCGTCAGTTCCAGGTGCCCGGTCCGATATCGCTCAGCGATTTCCCCGGCATAGCGGAGATCGCTCACGGCATCCTCGAAACCGAAGGAAAAAGTCCTGAGATTGTCGCGTTGCCTGGCGGCGACGGCCACGAGGGTACTGGAATCAAGGCCTCCGCTCAAAAGAAAACCGACCGGGACATCCGCCACCAGTTGCCGCGCCACTGCCTGCTCCATCAGGAACCGGAACTGCTCGACCGCCCGTCCCGGCTCGATCCCCTCCGTGACCCCGGGGACCTGCCAGTACCTCCGCACCGTCGCCTTCCCCCCCTTAAGGCAGAGCGAGTGTGCGGGGGGGAGCGTGTAGATGTTGCCGTAGATGGTTTCGTGCGGGTGGACGTACAGGTGCCTCAGGTAGTGGATGAGGGAGCTCGAACTCAGGGTGGGGGTGACCAGACCGGAGGCGAGGATGGCCTTTATCTCCGAGGCGAAGATGAACTCCCCTGCCGCGCCAAAGGCGTAGAAGAACGGTTTTTCACCGAAGCGGTCCCGGGCGCAGAAAAGCTCCTGCCTGGCATCGTCCCAGATGGCAAAGGCGAACATCCCGGGGAGATGCGCCAGGCAATCGTGGTGGTATCCGTGGTACAAGGCGAGGATCACCTCCGTATCGGAGGCGGTGCTGAACGGGTAATCCGCCAGGGTCTGCCTGATGGCCTGGTAGCCGTAAATCTCGCCGTTGAAGGTGATGCCGGTCGTCCCGGTTGGCGAAAGCATCGGCTGCCGCCCGGTGACGAGGTCGACAATGGAGAGACGGCGATGCCCGAGGGCGCAGTTTTCGAAGAAATGCCTCCCGGAGCCGTCCGGTCCCCGATGGACCAGGGCATCGCTCATCCGCTCCAGGGCAGCGCCATACCTCGCCGCCTGGGGGGCTATTATGCCGGCGATTCCACACATGGCGCTAGATCTTCCTCCACCCCTGCGGGATCAGGTCGCAGGTATTGGCCGGCATCTCGTTGAACCACCTGCCGGGCGCGCAGACGATCTTGTCCGGGCTCGGGTTGAGCCAGGCTCCCCACCAGCTGAACGAACTGTTGGCGATGATGTGATGCCGGCACAGGCTCATCAGCCGCAGGTCCTCGTATCCCCTGCCCTGGTTGTGGCTGACGAAGGTGGTCGGGTGCTGCAGTTTCAGGTTGGCCGCGACCCAGTCCGAGTCGTCGGAAAAAACGAAGAAGTGCGGGGCCTGAAGCGAACTGGCCATCACTTCCGCCCCCTTCTGGTAGTAATCGAGTTCGCAGACGTGATGGGCGGCCCTGATCGCAGGGTCCGTGACGTAGTCGCCGCGACGGATGTGCAAGGAGACTGCGTTTACCGACCTTATCTCATCCATCAGTTCCAGGTTTTTCCCGACCGGAGCTGTGCTCGGGGTGAACTCCCTGCGGATGATATCGCCGTAATCCTTGAAGTATCCTTCCGACTGCCAGAACCCCTCAAGGTACACCTGGTCCGGCAGCTCGAAGAATTCGGGATTCACATTGAACTGCTTCTCGAGAAAGAGCTTCATGCCGGCTCGCCGCTTGAAGAAAGCCCCAAGGGTCCTCTGGAAAAGAGAAGACGGCTCGCCGCGCTCCACCGCGGCGAGCTCCCCGGGCGTTGCCTTCTCCGCACGGATGTCGAGGCGTTCGAGTTCGAAGCTGCGCCGGGTGTGGTTGGCTTGGTACCCTTCCAGAAAGGAGAGATCCAGTTTGAGCGAGGTGCCGCGCCTGAGCGCAAGGCTTCTTCCCGCCGCATACTGGAACATCTGGTTCCCCAACCCGCCCATGAGCTTGACGATAATCATGCCGGCCGCCTCACCTTCGCTTCCACAAAAGCATCATCCCCGGAAGGCCCAGGTCCTGCGAGACGACCTGCAACCCGGTGCCGGTCGAGCGGAGCACGTCCTGCACGGCCCGGTACGGACCGGTGTTGTAGCCGGAGTCGACGGACTGCTGGAAGGTGTCGTGAACCAGTACGCTGGCCGAGGGAACCCGGGTGACAATCGAGGCGAGCTCGCGGTACACGGAGTCGTAGCTGTGGTCGCCGTCCAGAAAGAACAGCGGCCGGCAGGCGGCGGGATCGGCGGCCAGGATCGAGAGCGCCACCTCGAGGCCGTCCCCCTGGTGCAGCCGTACCCGGGCGATCCCCCGCACCAGCCTGCCCCGTTCCTGCCCCGGATGCTCCACGTGCGACTCGTGATCGGGCAGGTCGATGCTGTGGATTTCGGCCGCGATGTTGAACGCGGCGCAGGTCTCGTGAAAGATCCTGGCGGAGACGCCGATGTTGGTCCCCCACTCGAGGATGTGGGTGGGCTTGATCCGGCAGACGGCCGCGGTCATCAGCATCAGTTCGTTGAGCGGGAACGGGTGAAAACCGACGACAGGGAGCAGGCGCTCGGTCACGAAGCGGGAGAGTATCCAGTTGTCCACCTCCAGGAAGGCGGAGCCCTGGTTGCGGAGCGGGTCGGTAAAAGGCTTTTCGGGAGTGAAGATCCCCGCCAGCGAACGAAACTTCATAGTTTGCCTTTCACGAGATTGAGATAGAGAGATTCGTACTGCCGGGCGACCTCTTCCCAGGTAAATCCCTTCAGCCAAGCCTGGAAACCGCACGCTGCCATCTCCTGGCGGCGGTCCGGGTCGCGGTACAGCTCGGAAAGCAGGGCCGCCGAGCCGCGCAGCTCGGCGCGCACCGGCTGAAAATCGTCCGCCTCCCCCAGCATGATGCGCAACTTCTGCCGCACGCGCTCGCTGAGGCTTCCGTGACGCGGCAGAAAGGAGGGGGGCTCCGAAGGAAGGAGCATCCCGGCGCCACCGGACCAGCCGATGATCTCGGCGCTGTTCCCGACCTCGGTGACCAGGAAGGGGGTCCTGGAGGCCATGCACTCGAAGAGCACGATCGGCGAGCATTCGATGTTCGAGGGGAACAGGAACAGGTCCGCCGCGTGATAGGCGGCCACCGTCTTCGGACGGGACAGCTCCGTGACCACGATGCGTTTGCGGTCCTTGCGGAAGCCGGCGGAGCCGTTTAAAAGCCGCGCCCGTCGGTGGCAGCAAGCTCCACAACCTCCGGCGGATTCGTTGCCGACCACAACCAGAGTCGCGTCGCTCAACTCCGCCCGGCTGAATATCTCCATCGCCTCTTCATGCCCCTTGAGCCAGGTATGCGACCCGACGTGCAGCACCAGGAAATGTTCCGGCGGGAGCCCCAGCTTCTCCCTGATGTCAAAGGGCGGGGCAAGGAACTCGTCAGCGGCGGCGCCGTTTGGAATCAACGTCGTTGTCGCGATGCCATGCTCCCGGGCAAAGGAGATGTCGCGATAGCAATCGGACAGGAACACGTTCACGTCGTACCGGCGCATGAAATCCGGCATCTTGTCGAAGTACTCCCGGTAGCTTTTGGAGAAGAGCGCGGAGAAGCCGGTGGGGACGAAGACCTTTTTCCCGGCGATACTCGGCAGCAGCGGCAGGGCGAGGTCCGTCGCCCACTGCTGCGCGGCAAAGTTGGTCATCACGTCGAACCTTCCCTCCAGCAGAAACTGCCGGTAGGAAGCCACATCCCCGCGAAAACCGGAGACGGCATTACCGGAGATGTCAAATTCCACGACCCGGACCCCGTGCAGATCGATGCCGTTTCTTCCCGCCGCCACGCCAGTCGCCACGGTCACCTCGTGGCCGGCCGCGGCGAGACGTTCGGAGAGCTGCCGCACTACCTCGGACATCCCGTTTGCGGCAGGAAGGTACGACTCGACGGTATGGAGGATCTTTAGCTTCTTAGCCACGGTTAGGCGAGCTCTCCTGTAACAGTTGGTCCATGCTGCTGAAGTTCAACCCGTCAGGAACCACGAGATACGGCATCCCGGCACGGCGGGCGGCCTCGCCGTCACGCTCATCCCGGTCCCCGATGACCAGGCACTGGTCCGGCGACAGATTCCAGCGCCGGCAGATGTACAGAAGTCCGGCAGGGTCCGGCTTGAGTCTGTCGATCCCCGGGTCTGTGGACGAGCAGGAAAGCAGATGATCCAGTCCGAGTGCTTTGAGCTTGGCTTCGGGTGGATAATCAGAGAGCACGGCGGCCATTATCTGCTGTTTTGACAACAATGACAACAGGTTATCGACGAAGGGATAACGGCATCCGGCCAAGTGGGGCAAAGGAGCCTGGTGCATCCACCTCTCCACCACCCTCTCGACCTCGGCGCTGCTGCAATTGCACTTTCGTGCCGTCACGGCGTATTGCTGCAGGGCTACCCCCCCCTCCCCCGCCTCGGCCAGCTCTTCGCGGAGCCTGCGAAAACGAACGAGAAGGATGAGTTCCTTGATCAGCCAGGGGCGAAACAGGTAAAAGCCGATCAGCTTCCGTCTCATGGTGCTGCGCAACTGTTTCTGGTTGTACAGGGTACCGTCCAGATCCAGTATCACCCCCCTGATCTTCCGCAGGAAGGGCGGAATCGCTTCTGCCGGGGACGTCGCCGTCATTCAGTGGCTATCAGGTCGGTCCTCAAAAAGACCCTGAGTAGATCCGACTCGGAAAAGGTAAGCGAGAACAACAAGACCCCGATGAACACGCAGTAAAGGAACAAGCCGTACTCCTTGTAGAGACCTTCGGGACGCTGTGCGACGGAATCCTGCCGCAGCCCCAGTGTCAAATACCAGCAGAACAACAGGGCGAAGAAGGGAACGCTGAGGACGAATTCTATCTTGTACTTGACCAGGAATACGCCCCAGAAAAACAGCGACATCATGGCATAGAACAGGGAAGAAACCAGCAGTTTTTCCTCCGTGTAGTATCTGAAGGACCTCCGGTACAGCCCGGCAGTCTCCGCGTCGCCGATAAAGCGGTATTCGGCAAGACGTTTCACGGCCATGAGGAACGCGCCACCCATCCAGTAGCTGATCAGGATGCTGGAACTGGGGAGGTAGAGTGCGGTGACCATCGACCACCCCAGCATGAACCGGATGATGTTGTTGATCGATTCGGTCAGTACATCGAAAAAGGGCTTCTCCTTGGTCCGCAGCGGCCTCACGTTGTAGACCACCCCCATCAGGAGCAGCCAGAGGATGTTGTACAAAAAGACGCGGTTTACGAGGGAGGCAAGCAGTACCGACCCGGCGGCCAGGAGCGCGTACTCCAGGTAGACGCCGTTGCGCGAGACGCGCCCGGTGACAGAGGGGCGATCCTTTTTCAAGGGATGGTACTGGTCGTAGGGAGCGTCGAGCCACTCGTTGATCACGTAGTTGGCCGATGCGGCACAGCCCACGGCAAGAAAGCCTGCCGCCAGATCCGGGAAGAACCCCTCCGGCAAGGGGAGCCCCATCATCAGGGCGATGAGTATCCCCGGCAGCACCAGTATGTTCTTGATCCAGTGCGGAACCCTGGCAAGTTCGATGTAAGCGGCAAAAGTCACGGTTTTCTCCTGCAGACAAGGAGCATGGAGTCGTACAGATTCAGCGGAATTATGGTGCTGGAGAGCCTGGCCGGCAGCGGGACCGACGGGGCTCCGGGGAGGTACTTCATCAGCCGCTCGACCAGGTAGGAGAGCTCGAAATACCAGCCGGTCCGCTTCACCTTGACCACCTCGAAACCCGACCGCTGCAGCAGAAGCTCGATGGTACGGGGCGCGAAGTAGCTTATGTGGGCAATCCGGAAATGCCACCAGCGCTTACCCATCACCCTGGCAGCGAAGGAATCGACGTCCGGCGTGGTAAGAAGGAGATAGCCGTCCGGTTCCAGCAGGTCATGAATGCTCCGCAAGATCCCGGCCGGGTCCGAGACGTGCTCAATCACGTCGAGCAGGGTAACGGCGGCGAAGGGGCCGGCCACCCGCTCATCGGGCAGCACCCCTGCCAGCACCGGCAGCCCCTTGTCGCCGGCCTGCCGCGCCATCCATTCCGACGGTTCGATCCCTTGCGCCCGGAACCCCCGGTTCAGCGCCAGCTCGACCAGGATGCCGGTGCCGGCGCCGACATCGAGGAGCCTGCCACCGGTACTCCAGCGCGACAACTCCTCCAGGATGTCGTCGAACTGCTTCCCCCGCGCCAGCCGCCCGGACTCATACTCCGGGTCTTCCATACGCTCGTAGTAGCCCAGCACATCAGCGCAGGTACTTTGCAAAAACCCGCAACCGGCACAGATATCGATGGCACAGGTGGCGCCATAGCCGCTATCGGTCACCCTGAAATCGGCAGAGGTGATCTCGTCGGAAAAATCCGATTCCTTGAGCCTGCTGAACAGGAACCCTCCACAGACCCGGCAGTTGCTCCCGGGAGTGGCGCTGACGGGAGCCCCGGCCTTCCGGCGAGTCGAGGCGGGGAGCAGCCGGGTCGCGCACAGAAGGAGGAGCGCTATCAGGATCACGAACGATCCCCTGTGGTAAACGGCCTCCCTGACCCGGGCCGCCACGGACCGGGGCCAGACGTTGAACTCCGCTTCGGCAACCTGCGCGGCAACGGCTTTGAGCTCGGCGGCATTGGCAACCTTGAAGAACCTCGAGTTGCCGAAGCGGGCATTGTACTCGTAGAACCAGAGGTTGGAAAAGTCGGATTCCCAGTAATGCAGCTTCACCAGCTCCGGGCCGATGACCAGTTTCCGGGCCCCGGACTGGCTTACCGGCATGGCATTTATGTCGAAACGGTGATCGGCAAACCAGACGGCCATACTGATGTCCCAGTAGTTCTGAAAGACCTCCTCATCGTTGTAAGGGGAGGGAACAACCCGGGGGACATGCGCCAAAACGGTAGTTCCCCTCGGCGGGGCATCGGCATCCTGGAAGCTTTTTATCACCGAGCGGGTGATCTCATCCTGCAGCTTCCAGGAAATTGCGTAGTTCTCTCTCTGCAGCATGAAAGAACAGGCGTTGAGCACCAGCAGGGCAAAAACCAGGAACTTCTGCATGCCGCGCCAGTAGATGTCGCAGGTGATGGCGACAACCAGGGCAAGAAGAAGCCAGGTGGAGGTCATGGCCCGGTTCAGGTAGCCGCCGATCTGCGCACCGCTTCCCGACAACACGAAGAGAAGGGAGGCGGAGAGCAAGGCAGTCGCGGCAATGCACAGCAGCCCGTACTTCTTCCCCTCGGGCGTTTCAGCTGCCGGAGATTGAAGCGGCGCCGAGTAGCTGATGCCGAAAAGCAGCACGGCGAACAGCCCGGCAACGGCGAAAGAGGCTAACTGCAGATTAACCTCGTTCGCGTTGGTGACGAAGATCCTTTGGCAGGCGTCCAGCAGCAGCAAGGGGAAATCCACCAAAAGGCTCCAGAACCAGGTGCAGAAGCTAGCCACCCAGATGCCGAAGGAGCCGGGGGAGAGCCTGGAGTACACGGGCATGAAAGAGGGCATCACCAGCTTCTGGAAGATGAATATGCCCGCAAGGACCAGAAAGACCGGCATCAGATACCTGGCGGCATACCTTCGGAGCGGGGAGTGGCGCTCATGGTCGAACAAGAGCGGGTACAGCAGGTTAAGGACCAGGAACGGGAGGGTGATCTCGTAGATCACGAGGCTCAAGAGAACGAAGCCATAGGAGGCGAAAAGACAGGCCGGGGAGTATTTGCCGAGGTGACGGTCCAGCAGGTACAGCGAAACAACCCAGAACAAGATGCTGACCAGGGCAACCTGCTGCATTACCAGCGAGAACATCACCGTTGACGCCATGGACGGGAAGCTCGCCAAGGCAAGGAAAACGACCAGAAACCGCAGCGACAGGAATCTTAAGAGCACCCTGGCCAACAAGATGAGGCTCGCCAGCCACATGGTCACGTTCATGGCGATGTAGGCGTGGGTCCAGCCGCCGAACAGCCCGGAAAAAAAGGACAGGACCAAAGGGGCCGCGGGACGGTTGGCAAAGAGAGGGAACCAGGAGGCGAACCGGTCCCAGAAACCCGGCGTCGTCAGGCCGCTCCTGACCACACTCCAGTCATCGGAGATGAACCCGCTATGAAGCAGGTGCGGTACGAAGACCAGGGCCCAGAGGCAAGCAAGTCCGACCCAGGCATACCGGGTATTTTTCGACAGGTGAGCCGCTACCTTTGTAAAGCCATCCATATATAGACGTCCGTTGACCAGTTGAGATGCTAGCTTTGGAAACGTTGCGAAAGTTGCTCAAGAAGCAAACGGGCTTTAACCCGCCAGTAACGCAGGGAGCAGCGGCAACCGTTGGCGCCCTTCCAGTCGATGAAGTTGTTCATGACGATCTGGCGCTGCTCGAAAACGGTGACCCGGTTATTGCGGATGCTGGCCTTGGGATCGTCGTTGTAGTCGACCAGGGGAGAGGCAAGATAGGCGATAGCGGCGAGATCGGCTACTCTCAGCCACAGCGCGTAATCTTCGATTGCGGCAAGGTCCTTAGCTTCGGGAAACCCTGCGGCAGCCGAAACAACGTCTTTTCTCACCAGCATCGAGCTGCAAACGACCCGGTTTGCCGTCAGCATCTCCGCGAAGCTAAGGACCCTGCTCTCTCCCCCGACCAACGGCTCTTTGCCGGGCGCGTCCGGGGTCACCCGCCAGGCATCGGAGCAGACCGCCTGGCAGGAGCGGCTCTGCGCTGCCAGCAACTGCATCTCCAGCTTTTCCGGGAGCCAGACGTCATCGTCGTCGAGAAAGGCGAGCCACTCCCCCCGGCTGTGGCTAAGGCCGCGGTTCCTCGGGATGGCCGGCCGCCCCCCCCTCTCACCGGGAAGCCAGACCACGCGGCTGTCGCCGATGGAGCGCAGCACCTGCCCGGTGTCGTCGGTGGACCCGTCATCGCAAACCAGCACCTCCAAGGGGGGGTGGCTCTGCGACAGCGCGCTGCGCACGGCACGCTTAAGCGCTGCGGAGCGGTTCCAGGTGGGGATGATCACCGAAACCGTGCTCACGAAGCCCATCCCTTCTCCAACTGCTCCTTGAAGGACGCCATCCAGACCGCGTGTACCCGCATCTCGGACGCCTCCATATCGACCAGGAAATCTTTCAAGTAACGGTCGGCGGCCGGAACCAGCTCTTCCTTGTGCAAGGAAGCCGTCCCCTTGGAGCAGACCAGTTCCACGTTGAAGGTGCCGCGCCAGGAATTCCTGGTCAGCTTGGCGCTTCCGAAACCGAAGTGGGCGATCATCGTTTTGAGCATCGCCGGCGTGTACCCCTCGCAGTGCACCGCCCAGGGGGCTTCATGGGAACCGAAGAGGTGCCGCTCCGCTACCGCCCGGTTCTTGAAGGAGGCCAGCGGGTTCAGCATGACGCGGGCGGTCCGGGCGAAGTCCGGGACCTCGATATGGAGCACCCCTCCCGGCCGGAGCCACGAGTGCCAGCAGGCCATGAGGCCGCAGGCGACGGGACGGGGGAAGTGCTCGAAAACGTGGTGCAGGCGCACCTCGTCCACGCTCTGCGCAGGGTAGCGCAACGCGGTGATGTCGGCATGCAGGTCGGCGACATCCTCCGTCTGCACCGTGTGGGAGGACGGGGGAAAATCGATGTTGAGGTAGCCGTCGAGGTAGCGCTGGCCGCAGCCCAGGTGGAGTTTCATGACCGGAACCACCGCTTCTGGAAGAGCTCCGCGGTCTTCGCGGGGTCGTCAAAGGAGAGCTCGCGCCAGTCACGCTCCGGCTGCCCCAGGTGCCCCCAGCGCGACACGTAATGCGCCCAGTCTGCCTGCTGTCTTTCGTTGTTCTGTTCCTTGACGGCAGCGTTGGCATGGCTGTGGTGTTCGATGAACGATTGCGGCGCGTCGATGCAGTCGTACTGCCGCTCCATCATGCGCAGGCAGAGGTCGCCGTCGGCATGGTAGAAGGAGTAGTTTTCCTCGTCCGCATAGCCCACCTCTTCCAGCACCTCGCGCAGGTAGAGGCCGTGGTTCACGAACATCCTGTCGCCGAAGGTGTAACCGACCCAGTAGTTCTCCTGTTCCGGCCAGTTGCGCCAGTAAAAGGCGACTGCTCCGACCTTCCCGCCGGCGGCGCTCCTCGCGTCGAACAGTTCCACGCCGTTTCGGACCGCCCCCGGCACCACCAGGCAGTCGTCGCTCAGCATGCAGATGTACTTTCCTTGAGCGCAGCGGAACCCGAGGTTCATGAAATAGCCCCAGGAGCGGCGCTCTATCCGTTCTCCCCGCCACTCGCCCCGGTTGTGCTGGACGATGGTGAGGATGTCCTTTTGCTTCAACAGCCAGTTAAGGGTGCCGTCATCGGAGCCGCCATCCACGACGATGACCTCTTGTGGAAAGGGACACTGCTCCAGTTCCCGCCGGATGCTCTCGATGGTGAGCTTGAGATAGCGGAGGCGGTTGTAGGAACCGAGAACTACAGACAGATGAGCCGTCATTATCGTCATCCTACCCTTGTCTATTGGTCATGATCTGCTCGTAAAGCTCGTGGTACTGCGCTGCGACGACCTCGAGGGAAAACTTGCCGACAGCCTTGGCCCGGGCATTGCGGGATAGCTCGCCGGAGCGTGCCGGGTCCAGGGCCCAGAGGATGCCCCGCAGCAGATCCGCCGGTTCGAACGGTTGCGCGGCATAACCGTCCACGCCATGGTGCACCACATCGAAAAGCCCCGAGCTGCCGAAACATACCACCGGAACGCCGCAAGCCAGCGCCTCCGAAGCGGTCTGGCAGAAAGCTTCCTGTCTCGACGGCACCACCATGACGTCGGCAGCCGAATAGGCCAGGGCCAGGGTGGCATCGTCGTGCAGGGTCCCGAGGAAATGCACAGGCACGGGGAAATCGGCAGGGAGCTCCCCCCCGGAGGCACCGAACACCACCAGCCCGGCATCACCCCCTCGTTCCGGCATCCCTGAAAGGGCCTGCAGCAGCAGATCGAACCCCTTGTTGGGGTCGGTGGTACTGCTCATGCCGCCGAACAGCATCAGCTTCCGGTCCTTGGGAAGCCCCAGGATCTCGCGGGCCATGAGCTTGTCCAGCGGCCGGAACCGGGAGACGTCGAGCCCGTTGGGGATCACCTCGATCCTGGCTGAGCCGAGCAGGGAGCTGGAACGTGCCCTAGCCGCCAGCCAGCGGCTAGGCGCCACCACGGTCAGGGAAAGGGCGGCATAGCAGTCGCGTTTTTTGCCGTGGAGCTGCCGGCTCCAGTCGTGCTCGGCGCAGCTTCCCAGGAGCGGACAGGACCCGCAGGCATCCTGAAAACGAAGACAGTCAAGCGGCACGTGGCACCCCCCGGTGAAGGGCCAGGAATCGTGGAGCGTCCAGAGAACAGGCTGCCGCAACCGGGCCAGCTCCTCGAGGGACAGGAAGTCGTTGCAGATCCAGTGCAGGTGGACGACATCAGGGGCAAACGCCGTGATCTCCCGGGCCAGGTCTCCGGACTCCGCCTCCTGCGGCGGGGCCGACAACTGGGGAGGGAGCACGGGGCGCACCTGACGTCCCAGCAGGGAAGCCAGCCGGAGGCGCCTTCTCTCCCACGGGGAGAGCTGCTTCCCCCCTGCGGTGACGATGTCCGGGTTTTCGCTGGTGCTATGCTTCACCACCAGGCGCGCCGTATCGATCCGGCTTATCCCCTGGTACAGCCGGTACGCCGCCCGGGCCGCACCGCCGTGTGCATCGTAGGTGCTAACGAAGAGAACGCGCATGCTTCAGCCACTCCCGGGCATACTGCCAGCCGTCCCGCAGCAGGTAACCCGCATCGAACCCCGTGCGACGGGCAGCCCGGATATAGGCGAAACTGCGCTTAAGCGGGTTGACGGCGAGATCGACGTGCAAAAGCGATTCGAACTCCTCATAGCTGACAGCTTCTCCTCCAAGGAACCGGCAGAGCGCCCGGTGGCTGTTGCGCAACTGGGTTTCCCTTTTGCAGCTCGACACACTTCCCGGATGCCTCCTGATCGCATAAAGCGGTTCGGCAAGGTTGTGAAAGGAGGTGACATCGTACAACCTGAGCCAGAGCTCGTAATCCTCGGCGTGGGCGAAATCGGGCGAGTAGCGGTGCTCCCTCAGGATCGAGGTCCGCACCATGGCCGCCGCGTGGACTAGGGGCGAAGGGCGCCAGAACAGGGGGCGCAGCTCGCGCCCCACCGGGGTCTTCAGTACGGCCAATTCGCTCCCCTGCTCGTCGATGAAGGTGGCCCAGGTCGAACAGACGCCGACTCCGGGGTGCTGCTCCAGGTACTCCAGCTGGCGCGCCAGCCGGATGGGAGCGGAGATGTCGTCGGCGTCCATCCGGGCTATGTACCTGCCGCGCGCGAGGTCGATCCCGGTGTTGAGCGAGGCGATGAGGCCTAAGTTCTCCGGGTTCTTATGAATCCTGACGCGCCCGTCGCCGTAGCCGGCTATAATCTCGCCGCTGCCATCGCTGGATCCGTCATCTATCGCCAAGAGCTCGAAGTCGGTGCAGCTCTGGGAGAGCACGCTTGCCACCGCAGGCCCTAGGAAGGCCGCCCCGTTGTATACCGGCATCAGCACGGTGATCGCCGGCGCCTCCCCTGGGGCTGCAGCAGGGTCGCGCATCATCGGGCCATCTCCTGCAGCACGCCGATCATCTGCTCCGTGTACGCTTCTGGAGTGAACGAGGACGGGACGAGGACTTCATAGAGCTCGGCCCGGCTGAAAGCTGCGGCACAAACCTCGTGCTGCAGCCGGGCGAGCCTGGCACCGTCCACAAGGCCAAAAGCCGAGAAGAGGTCCCGATAGATCCGGCCGTAGCGGAACTCGACCTCCAGTATCCCCCCTACCCTGCGCACCAGCTCCTGCGGGGCAAGTTTCTCGATCCGGAACGCGGTGCCGTCATAGCGGCTGAGCATCAAGGAGGCTTTCAGCGGCACGGAGGTGCCTATGCTTTGAAGCGGCAGCACCTCCGTGACCGGGACCTTCACGTAGTCCTGGTCCCAGCCGGGTAGCGGCGGGAATGCGGGCCCGAGGGTGCCAGGATCGGTACCGCGGGTCAACCGCAAGGCGATCTGCCTCAGCAGCGGGTTTCCCGGCAGGCGGTACCACTCCTCCTGCACCCAGCGGCGTCGCTCCCTTTGGTAGAAGTAATCCCCGTAGACCGTCCCCCCAAGCTCGGGGAAAAGCTCCAGGTGCTGCTCGTAGATGGAGAAGTCGCTGGGATAGGCGTACATGGTCCCCGCGGAGTCCAGCGCCACGAAATCGTCGCCGAAGAACCTGAAGTCGGCGTCCCTGCGGAGGGCACCGATCAGCATGGTCTTCCCCGCGCCCCCGAAAGCGGGAAAGGCGAACCCCTTGCCGTTGAGCGAGCATCCGGCGCCGTGCACCAGGGTGACCTCCCGCTCCAGGAGCAGCCACTGCAGCCACATGTTCGTGGCGCGGTTGGGGGCGTCGGTGTACTCGGTCAGCACCCCGTCCCGGCAGGTGACGGCATAGCGCTCCTGCGGCAGGCAGACCCCGTCAGCCGTCCCTAAATAGAGGCCGCTTACGTTCCTGAAGGAGGGGGGGAGGACGAAAGCGTCGTACTCCTTTACCTGGTACTGCACTCTGGGAAGCGGTCCCTCCTGCCGCAACAGCCGCATGTAGTGGTCGTAGTAACTACCGAGTTGGAGTCGCCCCTGGTCGACCGTGATGCCGACCATGCCGTGAAAGGAGTAGCTGTTGGTCATGGCCGGGGAACCCTCCCCGGCAGCTTTTTCCCGTCCGGCACGAAGAGGAAGTTATAGTCCGGCAACGGCTCCGTGTCTGCGGCAACCGCGACGAGCTCCCCCTCCGCCGAGACGAAATAAGCCGAGTAGCCCCGCTCTTTGAGCCAGTTGAAGATGGCGGCGGTGCTGTAGCCGAACAGGGTGGCGGAGTGGGCCTGGACCTCCAAAAGCAGCAGAGGCTGCCAGCGCCGGATCGCCTCCTCTCCCCCCTTGAGCAGAAGCCATTCGGCCCCCTCGATATCGGCCTTGATGAAGTCGACCCGCTCGACACCCGTCTCTTTGCAATACCAGTCCAGCGTTTCAATCCGGCACCGTATCGACTCGTAGCTACTGTCGTAGGGATGGAGCTCCAGGGAACCGGAAACGCCGCAGTCCGGCAGGTACAGGTCGCGCTCCCCTGCCGCGTCGGCAAGCGCACAGGTTTCCAGGGTGACGTTGTCGCAGCCGTTCAAGGAGATGTTGCGGCTGAGCACGGAGAAGGTGTGGGGGATCGGCTCGAAGGCGCAGACCCTGCCGGACGCCCCCACCAGCCGGCTCAAGAGCACGGTGTACCATCCGAAACTGGCCCCGACATCGACGCAGACCTGCCCGGGCTGGATCAGCCGGCGCAGCAGTTCGGTCTCCTTGCTCTCGAAGGTCCCGGTGAGCGGAACGGTGTACATGCGGGCCGACCTGTCGCCGGCGTCGAAGTGGTAGCGCCGGCCGTCCTTCAGTTCGATCTGGGCGGCCCCGGCGCTGAAGGTAATGCACCCGATATCCCCCGTTGCGCTGAGCTTGCTGAAAAGGGAGCAGGCGGAGGCCAGCTCGTCAACGGGCTCCGCAACCGGCGGAGCGTGCTCGGGTTTGGCGGCGAAGGTCCGGCTGATCATGTCACGCAGTCCCATGCGGGTTCTCCTTGCTGCAGGTCATTTCACCTTGCAGCCCCAGGGCTGCAAGCAGTTGCTCCGCGCGATGACGGTAGGTATGACGGGAGAGGACGGCCTCCCGCCCTTTCCTGCCCAAGCGCACCAGGGTGTCGTCACCGGACAGGTGCTTTCTCACCAGCTCGTGGAACTCCCCGACGTCTGCCGGGATCAGCAGTTCGTCCGGGGAGAAGAGCTCCCGGTAGGCGGGAACGGCATCCACTAGCGGCACCCCGCCCGCCCCGAGCACCTTGAAGATCCGCTCGTTGATCTGCCCCTTGAGGATGGCCACCGAAGGCTCGTTTATGACCGGCGACAGGAGCGCCTGGCGGTAAAGCACCGGCTCCGCCGCGCGGTCCAGCATCCCGCGATAGCCCCGGTAGGGCCAGGGGGAATAGCCGTAAATGGCCAGGTCGTCCTCGTAGGGTCTAAGGTAGTCGTCCAACTGCTTTCCCTTGCTCTCCCAGTACCCGCCGACGAAGGCGAGCTTCACCCCCTGGAACGTCGGCTCTTCCGCCTCGTCACGGGCGTAAAGCGAAAGATCGCAGGCAAGCGGCAGCGAGACCACCTTCATGCCGTGCCGCTCCCATTCGGCGAAAAACCCGAGACCGCCGGGGACCGTGGCAGTGTGCACGAAAGCGGGCCCGCTGTCGAGGATCCTCTTGCGGTGCTCCGGCGACCAGTGCCAGATGGCGGCGTTAAGTCCGTGGGACGCGAAGAAACGGTCGCTGTCGCCAAACCATGGATCGACCCAGACGCAATGGGAATGGCGGCGCAGCATGCGCAGGGCTGGCTGGTCCATGTAGACGAAGTCCGAGCCGTTCACCATGCAAAACGGGTTGGGCAACCCGGGGAGAACGTCGCACAGGTCATGCTGGTCCAGGAAAAGGTAGGGGATTTCCAGCGACTCGAAGGCATCGGCATAACCCTGACGGAAGGTCATCATCGCGGTCGGCACAGCCTGGTTGAAGGAAGGGCCCACGACGATGACGCAGGTCGCCTTTCCCTGGGCCGGGTCGAGGGCCCCTTCCGGCGCGGTGAGGGTCGCCCGCGGGTGCTCCGGGGCATTTTGCCCCCCGCGCCTCCGCAGGAAAGCCCCCAGCCGTTTGCGGATGCCGTCGGTCATGCTCATGCCACCCGCCCCCACTGCCAGTTGACCTGGGCGAAGACCAGGCCGGCATGGCGCCCGAGGGTCCGGGGACAGGCTGCGAAATCCTGGCCGCTCACAAAACCCAGGGTGTCGACGATCTGCCGCATCTCGTAGAGCTGGCCCGCCACCTCGTTGAGCGTGAGCTGCACGGCGTACTTGCCCGGGTACAGCCAGAGCGGGGGAATGGCCACCTCGACCTGGTAGTTCCCGGGCTGGTTGGGGAGCGTCGTCCCGGAATCGGCGTTGGGGAAATGGTAAACGGGGGTGCCGTTTAGTTCCTTGATCTGAACGCTGAGCGTGATGTTCGCAGGAACCGCAAGGGTCAATCGGCAGACCAGCCGCATCTCCTGCGACATGGGGACCGTGCCCGCTATCGCGCCCTCGGGAGTCCTGAGCGACGCGGAGCGGATCCAGACGCGTGTATTGGGCGCAACGTCGCAAAGAAACTGCTCCGTGGGGACGGCAGTGACGCGGGCCAGGTACTCGTTGGCCACCACAGAGGCATCGCCGTCTGCGGTCAGCATCCCCTGCTCCAGGATCAGGGCCCGGGAACAGAGTTGCAGGATCGCCCCCGTGTTGTGACTCACGAAAAGCACCGTCCTCCCCTCGCTCCCCACCTCCTCCATCTTACTCAGGCACTTCTTCTGGAAGGCCGCGTCGCCCACGGCCAGCACCTCGTCCACGATCAGGATCTCCGGCTCGAGGTGCGCCGCCACGGCGAAGGCAAGGCGCACGTACATCCCCGAGGAGTAGCGCTTCACCGGGGTGTCCAGGAACTTCTCGATTTCTGAGAAATCGACGATGCGGTCGAAGTTCTTCCTGATTTCCGCCCGGCTCATCCCGAGGATGGCGCCGTTTAGGTAGATGTTCTCCCGCCCGGTAAGCTCCGGATGGAACCCGGTGCCGACCTCCAGCAGGCTGGCCACCCTCCCCCTGATCCTGACGCTGCCGGTGGTCGGCTCGGTGATGCGGGAAAGTATCTTCAGCAGGGTCGACTTGCCGGCGCCGTTCTTGCCGATGATGCCGATCCGCTCCCCTTGCCTGACATTGAAGGAGACCTGGTTAAGTGCCCAGAAATCCTCGGCTGCAGTGGTTCCGGAGTCTGAGGGGTTGAAGGGGTGCAGTAACCTACTCCCGAGCCCGGAGATGCCGTCGGTGAGCATATCGCGCAGGGAAGCGTGGTCCCCGCCCTGGCGGTGAGAGAGCGTGTACTTCTTGCCCAGGTTGTGGACGGTGACGACGGTGGACATCTATCAGCCCCGCCCTTTACCGTTTTGCTTTCTCTGTAAAACCATCAGTGCCTCATCGCGGCGTCGCCGGATAAATTTCTGCGGCATCATATCACATCCGCCAGGATTCTTTCACTTTTTCGGAAATACCAGATCCCCGAAAAAAGGAGCGCGAGGGAGAGTACCGTGGAGAGGAGCAGTCCCGGCAGGTAGATGCCGGCTGCCCCGCGCAGCAAGGCCCACCTGAATCCGTCGATCACCGCCACCATCGGGTTCAGTGCATAGAGCAGGCGCCATTTTTCCGGAACGACGGTACTTGCGAACCCGACAGGGGAAACGTACAGGCCGAACTGCAGTAGAAAAGGGATCACGAACCTGAAATCGCGGTACCTCACGTTCAGGGCCGCGAACCAAAGCCCCGCCCCAGCCACCGGAAGAGCAGCCAAGAAAAGAAACAGGGGCAAGGTCACGATCCTCCAGTCCGGCAGGTAGCCGAACCAGAGCATGAGGACCGCCATGATCGCCAGGGAGATGGCTAGATCCACGAGGCTCACCACGATGCTCCCCGCCGGAATGATGATACGCGGGAAATAAACCTTGGTCAGCAGGTTCCCGCTCGCCACCAGAGACCCGGAACTCTCGGAGAGCGCATTGGCAAAGAAGTTCCAAGGTATCATGGCGGCAAAAACCAGCAGCGGGTACGGCACTCCTTCGGACGGCAGCTTTGCCAACAGACCGAAGACGACGGTGAAGGTTAACATGGCGACCAGCGGGCGCAGGACGCTCCAGGCAACGCCGATGACGGTCTGTTTGTAGCGCACGAGGATGTCCCGCCAGACGAGGAACAAGAACAGCTCGCGGTAACGCCAGACGTCGCGCCAGTAATGGAGCACGGGACGCTGGGGCTCGATGACGATTTCGGGTTGTGCGGTTTCTTCCTTGCTCAAGGTACCTTCCCGTTTTGATTACGTTAGAACTCCACCTGCGCGGGCCTCTACCAAGGACGGTGACGGTTCAGCGTTTCTTTGCCGCGGCGTTGGCAAAAAGCGTGAACAAATTCGCCGGGGATCCAAGGTAACTGTAAAAGTGCCTGGCGACGATCAAAAGTAACATGGCTCCCTTCTGCCACGGCGCCATGGACCGGTCGCGGGAGTCGGGGCGGATCCGGTATTTCAAGAGCGGCTCCGGGATGCGCACCACCTGGCACCCCCCCCGGGTCATGGAGATCCAGAAATCCCAGTCCTCCCAACCAAACCTGAAGGAGGTGCAGTACCCCCCCGCCTCCTGCCACTGGCTCTTGCGAAACAGCGCCGAGGCGAAGATGAGGTTCTCGCTGAGCAGGCGCTCGCGGGAAAATCCGGGAAGCCGCCGCACCCCCGACGCCGCTTGGAACAGCTCGGCGTCGCAACCGACGATCCCCACCTCGGGGTTCGCCTCCAAAATAAGGACCGCCTTTTCCAGGAAGCTCGGCTCGATAAGGTCGTCGGCATCCAGCGGCAGGATGTAGCGGCCGCGCGCCGCCTCGATACCGCGGTTGCGGGCGGCAGCCACCCCGCAGTTGGCGGTGCGCAGCACCGTGAGCCCCCCCGCCTCGAGTTGGTCGAGGATGGTCCCGGTTTTGGGGTCGTCGGACCCGTCGTCGACGATGACGATCTCGACATCCCGCAACGACTGGTTCAGGACCGACTCCACACTCTCACGGATAAACGCTCCCAGGTTGTAGCACGGCACGACTACAGTCACAACGGGGATTTTTTCAGTCGGCGTCATATCGAATCCAGTGTCAGCATGTGCAGCAGTTGTCCCTGCGCAAGCCGGGAACTTCATCTCAACCCTTTACCGTCATCCGGTTCGGCACCAATTTCAACCAGTAGTACAGCCCATGCAGCGCCTTTTGTAACGGCTTGCCTTGCAGCTGGCGATAGCGCACCTGCAACTCCTCCCTGAAGGCGGCGTCGACCTGCTGCACCGAGGTGCTTCCGGGGTGCAACCGGAAGCAGGCCAGGGGATGATCGAGCAGTACGGGAGCCGAGCGCCGCCCCAGCCTGAGCCAGAGGTCGTAGTCCATGGTGTAGCGCAGCGAGGTGTCGAATCCCCCCACCTCTTCCAGCACCCGGCGCCTGACGAAGGTCGCCGGATGGAAGATGATGTTGCCGCGCAAGAGCCTGCGGTAGGACCAGCGCCGGGGCGAATAGCTCTTCACGATGGCGCCGGCAGGGTCGACATAGCTGATGCCCCCCGTCAGCCACTCCAACTCCGGTTGGGCCGCGAACTGCGCCGCAACCAGGCTCAGCACCCCGCTGTCGGGATAGAAGTCGTCGGCATGGAGAAAGGCCGCGACCTCCCCCGTTGCCAGCGAGAGCCCCTTGTTCATGGCATCGGAGATCCCCCGGTCCGGCTCCGATATCCAGCGCAGGCGGGCATCCAGAGCGGCGTACCTCTTGATGATCTCCAGCGAGCCGTCAGTGGAGCCTCCATCGACGACCACATGGTCAAGGGCGGGGTACTCCTGGCTCAAGACACTCCTGAGCGAGGTTTCGAGGTACGAAGCGCCGTTGTAGCAGACGGTTATCACAGAGATGGTGTCAGGTTTTGCCAAACTCATTCAGTCGCCCCCAGCCGGTACAGGGCGACCCCTCCCCCGGTTGAAACCGGCCTCAGGGTCAGTTGGGCTCCCGGACGCGTGTACGGCAACGGCGCACCGGTCAAAACGACGCCGGCGCCAGATTGCACCAGCTGCTGCACGCTGGCATCCGGAACCGCACCTTTGAAGGAGTAGAACCGGGCTTTCCACATGTCGTAAAACAGGGCCTCGGGAAAACGCCGGTCCAGCTCCTCGGCGAAAAAACCGCCGGCGAAGATGTTACCGAAGGAAAGCGCGTACTGCTCACTGTTCGAGCGGTAGTACGGCACTACGCGAGCCCCCGGGTTCCCCGTCAGGTACCGGGCGAGCTCTCGCTCTGCAGCTGCCATCGACTGTGCCCCTTGAAACCGGCTGCGTACCGGCCCCAGGCTAAGGACAAGGCCCAACACGAGGAAAAGAGCCATGCCCCGGCAGAGTCGGCGCCTGCCTGTCGTCTGGGCCCAAAGGAAGAGGGCCGCGTTGCCCAGGACGCCAAGCGCCATGCTGGGGAGCAGGTAGTGAGCCGAGGGATGCTTTGCGGTCACCACCAGCTGCGCCGCGATGACCAGCGCTACCACGAGCAGGAGCCGGAACGGCGATCCCTCCCCTCTCTGTCGGGACAGGCAAAGAAACAGCAACAGCATCAAGTAGCCGGCGAGGGTGGCGGATAGAAAAGGCTCCCCCGCTGACAACTCGGCCAGGTTATGCAGCAGCACCGGGAGATCCGCCACCCCCGGCTCACCCTCTCCGTAGCGCCCCTTGTGAAGGAGCAGGGCCTTCAACCACTCGTAAAGCCGCGGGTAGCTCCCCTGGATGGGGATGGTACAGAACAGAAAAGCGATCAGGCAGCTCAGAAGAGCTGCGGCGCGCGCCTTCAGCGACCGGAACAAAAAGAGCAGCGGAACCAGGGGAATGAAGGTCACCTTGCTGGCCACGCCGAAGCCCAACGCCGCTCCCACCAGGCACCCCCGCCACTCCTCCCGCCCGGTCGCGCCGGCGACCAGCGCCGGCACCAGCAGCAGCCCCGCAGCCAGCAGCAACGGTTCAGGAGAGACGTTCACCATGGCGAAAACCAGCTGCGGGAAACAAAACACCCCGAGTTGCAGGAACAGGGCCGGGGCAAGCCTGCGGCTCACCCGATAGACCCAGGCGCCGGCCAGAAAGTGCGCCAGGCAGACGAACAGCATCAAAGCGGTGCTGATGGCGTGCAGGTAACCTTCCGGGTCCCCCAGCACGGAGTGGTCCAGCGGCTCCGACGCCCCACCCCCGCCCAGCCGCCACCTCACCCACAGCACCACGGCGCCCAGCACCTGCAACGGCGTGCCGGGGTGGTCGATGTGGCTGGGAGCGCGTCCGGAGAGGATATTGAGGGAGTTCAGCAGATAGGGGTAGGCCGGGTCCTGGTTTGCGCCCAGAAAATACGGACCGATGCCGGCGCGCAGCACCAGACCCAGCAGCAGCAGGGCAAGGGGAAGGACGCAGAGGGCCGGGACGACCGGTATGCTTTTTTCACCGCTCCTATGCAAAAGCAACTCCTCCCGCAAGCTCAATCCACCCTCAACAGTTCAATATCGACGAAGCTCCCCAGGGCCGGCGCAAGGCGGGTCAGGCAGCGATCCAGCGCTTCGACCGCGCCCCCGCCGCAGGGGAGCAGGTTCCACCGTTTCAAGCCTCCAGAGAGCCAATACCCTAGCGGGGTGTGGGGCTCGTAACGCACCACCTTAAGCCGTGGGAAAAGCGCTTCGAAGCGCTCGCGGTCGCGAACGAACACAAGCCACGGGAGCGCCCCGTTCGCCCCCGAGAGGGGACCGCCGCTTTCGAAACGCCAGGTAGTGGCGCAGGGATCGAAAGGCTCGTGGTGCACCCATCTCAAGATGGGGGTGCTGATCCACCCGGGGTGCTGATCCACGATGAAAACGCGTCCTCCCGGTGCCAGGCAGCGCTCCGCCTCGTGAAAGAAGGCCTCCACATCGGGGATGTGGTGCAGGACGTCGGTCATGCAGATAAACCGCAGGCTTTGGTCCGGAAAGGGAAGGGACCTGGCATCCACCACCCGGTCCACCCCCGGGCACGGCTGGATTTCCGAGGTAACCAGCCCGGCGACGACCTCCTTGGCGAAGCCGGCACCCGAGCCGAGCTCCAAGGCGCCCCCCTCCCCGGGACAGCGGGCAAGGGAGGCCGCGTAGCCCCGGTAGGCGCGCCGGTAGAAGCGCCGCAGCGACGACTTGCGCCCGATCAGCCAGCGCAGTTCCGCCACCCGGCCCGGATCGTCAAGAGAGAGCACGGCCGGCTCCCACCTTGATACGGAAGAAGGCGATCAGCGTCATGCGCAGCAGCAGCAGTCCGTGCCGGAACCGGCTGATGTTGGTGCTGCCGTAGGTACGGTCCCTGTAGCGAATCGGCACGTCCACCATCCCTAGCCCCAGGATGGCGGCCGGGAAGAGGAGCTCGAAATCCCCGAAGGGATCGAAATCGCCGAAATCCTCCCGCCAGCGGGTCATTCGCTGGTAGTCGCTCCGGGAGAGGAGCTTGGTCCCGCACAGGGTATCGCCGAGGCGCACGTCGAGCACCCAGCTGAGCGTCTTGGCAAAGAAGACGTTTCCCAGGATGTTCAGGAAACGCATGGCGCTTCCCTCCATGGGATAGACCAGGCGGGAGCCGTTGATGAAATCGGCGTGCCCTTCACAGTACGCCTCGTAGAAGCGCCCCAAAAGCTCGGGAGGCATGGTCAGATCGGCGTCGAGTATGGTCAGCAGCTCCCCTTTCGCCTTGGAAAACCCCAGGCGCACCGCGTCGCTCTTCCCTACCCCGGCCTGCCGGTACGCCGTGATGCTGAATCTGTCGGCGTAACTGTCGCGCACGCGCTCGATTTCTTCCCAGGTCCCGTCGGTGGAGTGCCCTTCCACGAAGATGAACTCCAGCTCGCACCCAAGGTCCGGCATGCGCTGCAGCGCGCTCTCGATGTTGCCCCGCTCGTTGCGCGCCGGAATGATGCAGGAAAGTGAAGGCCTTACTGCAGGCACGCTGACGATTGGACGCAGCACCGCGCAGTAGGCGAGGCCGCTCCAGCGCACCCCGGGGAGAAGCGCGGCCACCTTGTTTATCACCTCGCCCACCCCCAGGAGCCGCCAGGGGAAGTAGGCCGCCGTGCGGCTCCTGACGATTTGGTAGCCGGCCAGCTTGGCGAGGTTCTCCAGGTCGACTTTGGTGATGAAGGTCGAGGGAAGCTCCCCCTTGCGAATCCCCAGACGTTTGGCCAGACGGTACAGCCAACTGAGATAGGGATTGTAGGCGATGAGCAGCAGCCGGGAACTCCTGGAAAGCCGCGGCTTAAGCTCCATCAACAGCCCCTGGATGTCCAGGTGGAAGTTGATGGTCCCGTTCAGGAGCACAGCCGTGCGTGCCGCAGCTTCAGTGGAGAGATCCGGAAACGGCTCTCCGTGTCGGACCACTTCCTTGTGCCGGGCATCGAGCTGCTCAAGAACCAGTCCCGAGTCCTCAGCAGTAGGGAGCCATTGGATGACCCGGTCGTAGTAACGGGTAAGGGTAGAGAGCTCCGCTGCGAGCAGGGAGGTGACGTAGCGTCTCCACCTTGGTTGTTCGGCCGGCATCCGCTCATGGGTCATGGTGTGCAAGGTATTCTCCGACATCGAAGGTGCCTGGCGCGTCCGAAGGGCTCCCGGTCCGGGAGGTCGGCGTTCTCCGCCATGCAGCATCAGCCCGAGGATCATTCCGACGCGGCTCCACCTGCCGCAGAGCAGACGGAGCAGGATCTCCGGCACAAGTGCAAGGTAGATGGTGGGAAGGGTCGCCGGGTGGCATTTTCTGGCGAAGAGTATCCGGTTGCGGATGTTGTAGAAATCGCAGATCAGGCTCTTCTTCGCGGGGTTGCTCCTGGTGCCGATGCTCCCTCCGACCTTGTGATACACCACGCTCTTCGGTGCATAGCCGAGTTCGAAGCGCCCCTTGGCCCGGGCGGCCCAATCGGGCTCTTCGAAGTAGAGAAAGTACTCCTCGTTCAAGAGGCCTATCTCCTCCAGAAAGCGCCGCGACACCAGCATCGACGCCCCCTCAACGTAATTCATCCGGGACTCGGCCCGCCCCTTGGGGTCTATCGCCCCCTCCCACCGGGTAAAGCGACCGTAATGCCAGGGGAGACCGATCCAGCGGCAATAATAGCCACCGCCCAAGGCCTGGGTTCTTTGGCGGTCATGGTAGAGCTTCACCGTCGATCCGCAGATGCCGATCGCGGGGGCTTGCCGCATGCGCTCCACCAGGTGCGTAAGCGCGTCCGGCTCCACCGCGGTGTCGTTGTTGAGGAGCCAAAAATACCCGAAGCCGCCGCGGGCAAGCGCGTAGCGCAGCCCCACGTTGTTGCCGCCGGCAAACCCCAGGTTTTCCCCGGTGTCGATCAGGGTAAGCCAGTGATCGCAGCAGGGATCGCCCCCTGCTTCCGCCTCGCCGCGCCGGTACTCCGAAAAGCCCGGCCGGCGGCTCTTGGCCCACCCGCTTATCTGCCGCAGCGAGTCGTCAGCGGAACCGTTATCGCAGACCACCACCCGGAAGTCGGGGTGATCCAGGTCGAGCAGGCTCTCCAGGCACTCGAGCGTGTCGCGCCAGCCGTTCCAGTTCACCAGGATGACGCAGGCCCGGCTCACCGGTAGATGCTCCAGATGACCATGAAGAGCCAAACCGAACTCACCAGGAGGAGCGTCCAGTCCTTCAGGAGGGACTCGGTCGGGTCGCCGTTTTGCCCCGAGCTCACCCGCAGGATGTAGCGCAAAAGCCCGAACAGGCAAAGCGGGACGGTGAAGATCAACTGCGGCTTGAGTACCACGTACATGGCGTAGGTGACCAGGACGGCGCTCCCGGTCATGTACATGGTGCCGGGGAGGAACCCGGCGGGATAGCGGGCGAGACTGGAACGGTGGTCGATGGCGTTATCCCCCAGGGAGCGGGTCTCGCTTAGGCGCTTGCCGATGCTCAGGAAGATGGCCAGCAGGAACACGGTCAGGAAAAGCCAGGGGGAGATCGGTATCTCGAACATCTCACCGCCGGCCTGGAGCCGGATCAGGAACCCCGCCGAGATGCAGAACAGGTCGACTAGCGGCACCGATTTGAGCGCCAGCGAGTACAGCAAGGAGACCAGGACGTATGCGCCCAGAAGCTGAAGCACGGCCGGGGGGAAGGTCAAGCCGATCAGGAGTCCGGAACAAAGCAGCAGTGCGGCCAGGATCGAGGCGTTGCGGACCGGGACCGCCCCCGAGGGGATCGGTCTGAGCCTCTTCTTCGGGTGAAAGGCGTCCCGCTCCCGGTCCATGAGGTCGTTCAGGATGTACCCGGCACTGGAAGCCAGGCAGAAGGCGGCGAAAAGCGGCAGCCCGCGACCCGGCAACCCCGGCGCCAGCATGTGTCCGGACAGAAACGGGGGGAAGAACAGCATGAGGTTCTTCAGCCACTGTGTCGGGCGAAGCATGGTCAGGTAACTTGCGCTCACTTGCTACGTTCCATTTTATGCAGGAAGATCTCCGCTGCCTTCTTGTAGTGGGCATCGACCGGCGCCGCAGTATACGAGCGCTGGAAGAAGTCGCGGGCCCGGGCTCGATCGCCCAGTTCGAGGGACAACAGCCCGCTGCGGTAAAGCCAGAAAGGATCATACCGTTTCTGGTGCAGCAAATCCAGCGTTTCCAGCAGGTCTTCTGCCAGTTCGGCCTTCTCCTTCCCGGAGAGCCCATGCATTCTCCTGCCGTCCGCCTTGTAGAGGATTTCCAGGAATTCGGGCGGGGCGTCCTGCTTCCGGGCGAAGATGCCGAAGAACTGCGACCGGACGGCCGCGTAGTTACCCTTCGCCAACTGCACCCCCATGAGGTTAGCCTTGATCACCAGGCGCACCGATTCGCGCTGGTTCAACCTGTCGGCCGTGGCAAACGCCTCGGCGGCCCGATCCAACTCGTTTCGCTGCAGCAGGACGTCACCCAACTGGCTGTACAGGGAACCGAGCCGCGGCGAGCTGGCGATGGTCTTTTCCAGGAAGGCGAGCTTGTCGGTCCAAAGCATGGTCCGTTTGAGGGTTAAGCCGGCGAAAGCGGTAACGACGAGGAGCGCGAGCAGAAGCGCCGCCGGTCCCGGGCTCCTTGCGGGGCTGAAGAAGGCACAGAGCCCCAGGACGAAGAAGGCCGAGGGAAGGTACAGGTAGCGTTCGGCATACGGGGTCCAGGCAACCTGCTGCACGGCCACCAGAACCGCCGGCAGCACCAGAAAGGCGGCAGAGATGAGCAAGACCCCCGGCAGACGACGGCGCAGCAGCAATAGGCAGAGGACCGGCAAAAGTGCCACCCCCAGAAGGCCATGGAGCGGGTGCACCTCGGTGATGGCGAAGTTGAGCGGAACCGGGACCACGAGCTTTCTGGCGTAGAACCCGAAGGCGGTCAGCGCATCCATCGCCCCCTGCAGCAGATCGA
Source organism: Geobacter sp. (assembly GCA_003499925.1). GTDB lineage: Bacteria > Desulfobacterota > Desulfuromonadia > Geobacterales > Geobacteraceae > Geomonas. The sequence goes on along the minus strand of DNRQ01000095.1, from coordinate 5,693 downwards.
GATCCGTCATCGAGAGGAACCTTCTCAGGCTATGTACCCCTCGCCAGAAAAAAAGCGCGAAGAGAACAAGCAGCAGGGCCGGCGAGAGCACTACCCCTACAGCCGCGGCCCGCTGACGGGGCGTGGCCTTTCCCGGCCAGGCCAGGGCGAGCAGAAAGGCGACTGCGGCGGCCGCAAGAGCCGTCTCCTTCGTCATCAGGGCGGCGCCGAAGAGAAGCAACGCGCCGCCGAAATCATGCCACCGGGGCGCGTCGAGCCAGCGCAGCCAGAACAGCGTGGCGCCCAGCACGAAAAACGCCAGGAGCGGGTCCGAGCGCCCGGCGATCCAGTTCACCGCCTCCACGTTCACCGGATGAAGGCCGAAGAGAAGCGCAGCCAGCAGGGGGGGAACGATTGACGATTGAGAATTAACCATTGACGACGGGGCCGAGGACGACAGGGCGGCGGTCACCCTGCGGGCCAGACAGAACACCAGCAGGGTGTTGGCGCAGTGCAGCAGGATGTTCTCCAGGTGCATGGGAGCCGATGCCATGGCCCAGAGGCGGTTGTCCAGCCAGAAGGAGAGCTGCAGCAGGGGCCGGTAATAATAGCCGTCGCCGGGGAGAAGTACCTGGAGCAGCGAGGGAGATGAGCCGTACAGCGTCACGATGCCGGGGTCGTCGATGGGATGGATGCCGCTTCCCACGGCCGGGTAGTAAAGCGCCAGGATCAGGGCGACCAGCAACAGCGGGAGGTACAGCGGATGGCGCAACTGTGGGTTATCGAGCCACGATCTCAAGGAAAAACGCCTCCATATCCTTGCGGCGCGGCTCTATCTTCTCGATGGTCTTGCCGTTTTGCACGGTCCGCTGGATGAAAGACTGCAGGTCGTCCTTGGGGACCAGGAGCTCCTCCTTGCTGCCGTCGGGGGCGGAAAGAGCCACCGTATACCCCTCGGTTCCCCTCTGCAGGATGCTCTCCACGCTGTCCACCACCTGCAACTCGCCCTTGTGGATCACCGCCACCCGGTCGCAGACCTTCTCCACGTCGTCGGTGATGTGGGTGCTGAAAAAGACGGACTTTCCACGTTTCTTCAGGTCCAGGATGATCTCCTTCACCAGGGCGCGCCCGATCGGGTCGAGCCCGCTCATCGGCTCGTCGAGGAGATAGATCTGCGGATCGTGGATCAGCACCTGCGCGAGCCCCACGCGCTGCACCATCCCCTTGCTGTAGCTGCGGATCAGGCGCTTGCGCGCGTCCCACAGCTCCAGAAGCTTCAGCATCTCCTCGCTGCGCCGGGCCAGCAGGTCCGCGGGCATCCGGAAGGTCTGCCCCACGAATTTCAGGTACTCCTCCGCTGAAAGGTAGTCGTAGAAGGCGGGGTTCTCGGGGAGATAGCCGACCTGCCTGCGGGACTCGGGGGAGGCGATGTCGTGCCCCAGGATGGAGGCGCTCCCCGCGCTGGGACGGATCAGCCCCATCAGGCATTTAATCGCGGTGCTTTTTCCCGCTCCGTTGGGGCCCAGAAAGCCCAGCACCTCTCCCTGCTCCACGGCAAGGTTCAGCCCCTTGAGGGCTTCCACAGTCTGCATCTTCTTGGCGTGGTACTTCTTTCCCAGGCCGCGGATCTCCAAGGCGTACATCGCGAGGTTCCTCACTTGTTCTTGATGGCAAAGGCAAATTTGCTGGTCGTGGCGACCTTGCCCGACGGCTCCAGGTAAAAGCGGCCGCCGTAGGGATCCACCGGAGCCGGCTTGAGATACTCCAGCTGCAGCAGTTGCCCGACCGATACGGGACTATGCCGCCTTTCGGCGGCAAAGCGGTCGCGCGCAAGCTCGATGCGCCGCACCTCCTGGAACGCCTTGAGCCGCACCTCGAAGCTCTGCCTGATGGCCTGGCTCTTGGCGCTCCTAACCATACCCTCCAGGTAGGCGATGGCGAGCCCGGTCTCTCCGGCCTCCTGCAGGTAGCGCCCGGCAAGGCTTTTGTAGAGCGGCTCGCCGCTCAGGTCCCCGGCCAGGTTGTAGTAGTGCGCCGCCTGCTCGTAATCCTTCAGGAAGTAGGCGTAGTTGAAGCCTGCGAAAAACGGGAGGTACCAGTCCCAATTCCGGTACTTCATGCCGTACATGAGAAGATCGTTGGCCACCTTGAACTGACGCGCGTCCCAGGTCAGGATGCCCTGGGCGAAGTAGTAGGCGTCCATGTTGTAGGGATCGAGCTGCACCGCTCCATGAAGCAGACGGGACATTCCCTGCAGGTCGGTCGGCGCGCTGAGCACCCCCTCCCGGGCGCCCCCCACCACGCCGCCGTAATACATCAGCACCTTCATGACCAGCGATGCTCCCACCATCTCCTTCTGGTCCGCGCTCAGGGGCTTCAAAAGCATGATGCTCGGAACATAACCCAGTTTCTCCTCCATTGGCTTGTTGCGCATATAGGAGGTGAAGGGGCCGATCAGGAGGGAGTAGGAGACAAGGCCGAGCAGAAGCAGCAGTACCGGGAGACGCTTGCTCACTTCATCTCCCTCCGGTTGAAGAGGAGGGCGGCACCCCCCAAGAGGATGGCGCTATAGGCCACGAAGTAGGCGGCGGTCAGCGCGAGGCCGGCGAAGTCGGGGGCGATGCTGTAGATCGCGTTCACCTTCAGGTCGAAGCCGGACAGGTTGGGGAGCAGGTAATAGACAGCGGTAACCACAGGTTTGAGCTGCGCAGGGACGGTCTGCGCCGCTGCAGGCGAATGTACGTACTCGTAGACCTGTTGCGTTATTCCGCTGGCGAGAAAGGTGCAGATGGTGCCGAAGACCGGGAGAAAGAAAGAGGTGCTGACCGTGGAGAGCAGAAGCGCCACCGCGACCAGCAGTATGTACTTGAGGGTCCCGAAGAAAAGCGCCAGCAGCAGCCAACTCCAGACGATGGGGCGATCCGAAGGGTAGATGACGGAGGAGGCTTTGATGGCGAGGCAGGCCGCCCCCCCCAAAACGACGGAGGTCAGTACGAGAAAGAGCGCCAGCCCGAGGAATCGGCCCAACAGGTAGCTGCTGCGGCTGATCGGCAGGCTGAGCACGCCGTAAGTATAGCGCCGCTCGATGTCCTTCCAAACCGAGGTGGCGCCGAGGAACACGGCTAAAAGCAGCAGGATGAAGGAGATCAGGGAAAGCGAGAGCGTGATGGAGAGCTCGGTCACCTGGCGCATCGAGAGCGAGGCTGCGGAAGGGATGAACAGAAAAAGGACGGCCAGGGCCATGATCCCCTGGAAGACGCGATCGCGGAAGATCCCCTTGAGGGTAATCTTCATGATGTTCAGCATAAATTCTTCCTCACCAGCTAGCTGTTCCCGATACTCCTAAAAAGCGGCCACTGTTGTTGCAGACATTCCATATGAATCCAAGAGACGCCGGTCAATAAAAAAAAACGAGATGCCGAGACATCTCGCTTTTTATTGCCTAGACAAGAGGAGCTATTACATCGCAGTCCAGTCTGAGAAGGCGGAGACGTCGGCGGCAGACGGTGCCGTGAGGGCGGTGGTGCCGACTTCCTTCTTATAGATGGCGGTAGCGTCATGGGTGACGCCGTAAAAGGTGTTGCCACTGTCGTGCTTGGTGTCGATGGCGTAGCCAGCGCTGCTATACTTGGCGCCGAGCTTTACCCCTTTAGAGAGTTTGCCGATCAGGGTCGCGTTGGCGCTGGCGCTGTCGGTGGCGTTGATACCGCCGTAGATTGTCGCCGTCGCTGCGGAGAGGCCGCCAGCCGGGGCAATTTCAGCAGCTACTGCGATGCCGCTGCTGAGGAGCACGACACAAGAGGTAATCGTAAGAATCTTTTTCATATGCTTCTCCTTTTCAAGATTTAGGTAGGAACTAGCGTTGGTCGAGCGAAGCCGGGTAGTACTGACGGTCAGCCATGTAGGCTTCCATGCCGGTCTTCGTGTTCTTGAGGTCGCTGTTAGCGGCGGAGTTGTACGCCTTGGCACGGTAGGCCGAGAACTGCGGAATGGCGATGGCGGCCAGGATGCCGATGATCGCGACGACGATCAAGAGCTCGATGAGGGTGAAGCCTTTGTTGCTTCTCAGTTTGTTTAACATCTGTTTCTCCTTTCGTTGGTGTTTTTGCCGACTCTAAAGATTGATGTTCGATCCTAACCCTTTTAGCAAGACAGCACCATCGTAGCAAGTTGCGCACCAAAAACACCGAGAAGCCTAAATAGTTGAAATATCAGAACAATGCCAGGAACGGCGCGGCGAGGCGTCGGCTGCGCCGGGAAAAAGCGACAAATTCAGGCCACTTAGGTGACGTTTTTTGTCACCTACTCGTCGTCCAGGCCGAACTTCGCCAGCCGGTAGCGGAAGGAGCGGAAGGTCATGCCGAGCAGGGCCGCGGCCCGCTTCTTGACGCCGCCGCTCTTTTCCAGGGCCTGCACCAGGAGCCTGTGTTCCAGCGTATCCAGGTACGCCTGCAGATCGAGGCCGTTCTCGGGGATGTCGACCTCGCCTGCCGGCGCCGACGGGACCCGGTAGTCGCGCACGCTGGCGGGAAGGCAGTCGAGCGCGATGACCCGGCTTCCCAGCACCACGCAGCGCTCGACGACGTTTTCCAGCTCCCTCACGTTGCCGGGGAACGGGTAATTGAACAGGGCCTTCAGGGCGTCCGGCGTGACGATGTCGCCGGAGCCGGTCCAGATGGAGTATTTCTTGTAGAAATGCTCGACCAGCGCAGGTATGTCCTCCACCCTCTCCTTGAGCGACGGCATCCGGACCTGGACCACGTTGAGCCGGTAGAAGAGGTCTTCGCGGAAGCTCCCCTCCCGGACCTGCTCCTCGAGGTTGCGGTTGGAGGCGGCGACGATGCGCACGTCCGCCTTCAGGGAGGAACCCCCACCCACCCGGCGGAACTCGCGCTCCTGGAGCACCCTCAGAAGCTTCGCCTGCAGTTGCAGCGGGACCTCGCCGATCTCGTCCAGGAACAGGGTACCACCCTCGGCTTGTTCGAAGATGCCGGGGCGATCGGAAAAGGCGCCGGTGAAGGAGCCTTTGCTGTGGCCGAACAGCTCGCTTTCCATCAGGGTATCGGGGATGGCGCCGCAGTTGACCGCCAGGAAGGGGGCGCCCCGGCGCGGGCTGTTGTAGTGGATCGCCTTGGCGGCCAGCTCCTTGCCGGTGCCGCTCTCGCCCATGATCAGCACGTTCGCCATGCTTTCTGCGACCTTGCCGATCAGGTCGTACACCTCTCGCATCTGTTTGCTCTTGCCGATCAGGCCGCTGAAGCTGAAGCGTTCCATCACCTCGGCCTTGAGCCGCCTGTTCTCCTCGACCAGGCTTCGCTTCTCGAGGGCCTTGCGCACCAGCACCTTGACCTCTTCCACCTTGAACGGTTTGGCGATGTAGTCGTAGGCGCCGAGCTTCATCGCCTCGACCGCCTGTTCCGCCGTGGTGAAGGCCGTGATCATCAGCACCGCGGTCTCGGGCGCCTGCGCCTTGATCCGGGCCAGCAGTTCGATCCCCCCCAGTCCCGGCATGCTGACGTCCGAGATCACCATCTCGAAGCGTTCCCCGTCCATGAGGCGCAGGGCGTCCTCGGCGCTCTCCGCCTGGTCGACCCGGTACCCCTCGCCCTCCAGGAGGATGGCGAGAAACTCCCGCATGCTCAGTTCATCATCAACCACCAGGATTCTGGTACGCATACCACCTCGCTTGGACGTTCTACATTCTACGTTCTACG
>DNRQ01000184.1 GCA_003499925.1 Geobacter sp. | reverse complement strand
GCGCCGGAGGCGGTCGTGTAATACGCCACGTTGTTGATCAGGGTATTCCTGCGAATCGAGAAGGAGTCCGCGACGGCCTGTGCACCGTGAGTGGTGTTGATTACCATACAGATCTCGTTGTTCTTGATCGCGTCGACGATGTGCGGCCGACCTTCAAGCACCTTGTTCACCACCTGCACGGGTATCCCCTTCTCCTGCAGATAACTCGCCGTGCCGCGCGTGGCGACCAATTCGAAGCCCTGATCATACAGCCTTTTTGCGGAGCTGACAATATGTTTTTTGTCAGCATCCTTGACGCTTATGAACACTTTGCCGCTTGCCGGAAGCTTGACGTTGGCTCCGAGCTGCGCCTTGGCGAAGGCCTGGGCGAAGGTTTCTCCGATCCCCATGACCTCGCCGGTCGACTTCATCTCGGGTCCCAGGATGGTGTCGACGCCGGGGAACTTGGCAAAGGGGAACACCGATTCCTTGACGGAGATGTGGGTCGGGATGATCTCCTCCGTTATGCCGAGTTCGGTGAGCGTCTTGCCCGCCATGACCCTGGCGGCGATCTTGGCGAGCGGCCTGCCGGTCGCCTTGGAGACGAAGGGCGAGGTGCGCGAGGCGCGCGGGTTGACCTCGATGATGTAGATGTCGTCCCCCTTGACGGCGAACTGCACGTTCATGAGCCCCTTCACGTTCAGCTCCAGTGCCATCACCTTGGTCTGACGCCTGATCTCGTCGGCGATCTCCTTCGAGATCGAGTACGGGGGGAGCGAGCAGGCGGAGTCGCCGGAATGAATGCCGGCCTCCTCGATATGCTCCATGATGCCGCCGATCACGGCAATTTCGCCGTCGCAAAGGGCATCGACGTCGATCTCGATCGCCTCGTCCAGGAACTTGTCGATCAGGATCGGGTGCTCGGGCGATGCCTGTACCGCGGTGTGCATGTAGCGGCGCAGGTTCTCGACGTCGTAGACGATCTCCATGGCGCGACCGCCAAGGACGTAAGAGGGACGCACCACCACGGGGTAGCTGATCCGCTCGGCGACGATCTCCGCCTCCTCGAAGGAGCGGGCGGTGCCGTTTTCCGGCTGGCGCAGCGAGAGTTTTTGCAGCATCTCCTGGAAGCGCTCCCGGTCCTCGGCGCGGTCGATGGCGTCGGGAGAGGTCCCGATGATCGGCACCCCGGCCTTTTCCAGGGCGACGGCGAGTTTCAGCGGGGTCTGTCCGCCGAACTGCACGATGACGCCGTACGGCTTCTCGACGTCGACGATGTTCAGCACGTCCTCCAGGGTGAGCGGCTCGAAGTAGAGGCGGTCCGATGTGTCGTAGTCGGTCGAGACCGTCTCCGGGTTGCAGTTCACCATGATGGTCTCGTAGCCGTCCTCGGCAAGGGCGAAAACGCCGTGCACGCAGCAGTAGTCGNNTCGAACTCGATCCCCTGCCCGATCCGGTTCGGTCCGCCCCCCAGGATGATGATCTTCTTCCGGTCGGTCGGCTCCGCCTCGCACTCCTCCTCGTAGGTCGAGTAGAGGTACGGGGTGTGGGCCACGAATTCGGCGGCGCAGGTATCGACCCGCTTGAACACCGGCTTGACCCCCACCGAGAGACGCAGGGCGCGCACGTCGTTCTCCGGGATATTCCAGAGCATGCCGAGGTACTTGTCGGCGAAACCGTAACGCTTGGCCTCCAGGAGAATATCCTTGAGTTTCGCCTTGTCCTCCGTCTCGGGGTTTACCTGCTTGAGTTCCTCCTCCATCTCGATGATCTGGCGGATGTTGTGCAGGAACCAGGGATCGATGGCGGTGAGGGCGTAGATCTCATCCACGGTCATGCCGCAGCGGAAGGCGTCGCCCACGTACCAGGGCCGGTCGCAGTTGGGCGTTCTCAGCTTGTCCAGCAGCTGCGCGCGCTCCTTCTCGGTCAGGGCGCGGCGGCAATCGCCGGCCACTCCGAAAAAGCGCGATTCGAGGCCGCAGGAGCCGATCTCAAGGGAGCGCAGCGCCTTCTGGAACGACTCCTTGAAGGTCCTGCCGATCGACATGACCTCGCCCACCGACTTCATCTGGGTGGTGAGGGTCGCGTCCGCCGCCGGGAACTTCTCGAAGGTGAAGCGCGGGATCTTGGTCACCACGTAGTCGATGGTCGGCTCGAAGCAGGCCGGGGTCTCCTTGGTGATGTCGTTGGTGATCTCGTCCAGGGTGTAGCCGACGGCGAGCTTCGCCGCGATCTTGGCGATGGGGAAGCCGGTCGCTTTGGAGGCGAGCGCCGAGGAGCGCGAGACGCGCGGGTTCATCTCGATGACGATGAGCCTGCCGTTCTTGGGATTGATGCCGAACTGGATGTTGGAGCCGCCGGTATCCACCCCGATCTCGCGGATGATCTTCAGGGAGGCGTCGCGCAGGATCTGGTATTCCTTGTCCGTGAGCGTCTGGGCCGGTGCGACCGTGATGGAGTCGCCGGTGTGGACACCCATGGCGTCGAAGTTCTCGATGGAGCAGATGATCACCACGTTGTCCGCGGTGTCCCTCATCACCTCCAGCTCGTACTCCTTCCAGCCGATGAGCGACTCCTCTACCAGGATCTCGTCGGTGGGAGACGCCTCGATGCCGGCCATCGACATGCGCTCGTACTCTTCCATGTTGTAGGCGATGCCGCCGCCGGTGCCCCCCAGGGTGAAGGAGGGGCGGATGATGGCGGGGAAGCCGACCTTCTTTATGACCTCCATCGACTCCGAGTAGTTGTGGGCCAGACCCGATCTCGGGACGGCGAGATTGATGCGCTGCATCGCCTCCTTGAACAGGGTGCGGTCCTCGGCCATCTTGATGGCGGGAAGCTTCGCGCCGATCAGTTCCACCCCGAACTTCTCCAGGGTGCCGTTCTCGGCCACGGCAACCGCCGTGTTGAGAGCGGTCTGTCCGCCCAGCGTCGGGAGCACCGCGTCGGGGCGCTCCTTCTCGATGATGGCGGCGAGGATCTCGGGAGTGACCGGTTCGATATAGGTGAAGTCGGCGAAGTCCGGGTCGGTCATGATGGTCGCCGGGTTGCTGTTCAGGAGCACCACCTCGTAGCCCTCTTCCTTGAGCGCCTTGCAGGCCTGGGTTCCCGAGTAGTCGAACTCGCACGCCTGTCCGATGACGATCGGTCCCGCGCCGATGATGAGGATCTTCTTGATGTCTGTACGTTTAGGCATGGTAAATCACTCCGTTTATTCTCAGTTATACTCTCAGTATTAAGCAGTTAAATACTATTTATTTAAGCAGTAATTTATGGTTGCCGTTATCATCCCAACTCTCCCCCCTTTGAAAAAGGGGGGTCGGGGGGGATTTGCCTCTGCTCCCAAGCTTGCCTCGACAGTCAAAATCAAATCCCCCTAAATCCCCCTTTGTCAAAGGGGGACTTCAAAGCAAGGCGGACCTTGAAACTACCCCGGCTCGTCCTGCACCCAGCCGTTCTCCAGATCGCACTCTTCCAAAGCCTCGACCGCTGCGCCGTACTCCTCGGGCGTGATCCTTCTCTCGATTCCCGTGGTCTCTCCGGCAACGTGCGCCGGGAAGTACTGGCTCATCAGCGCTATGTGGGTCTCGGTGCCGAGATGCTCGGCGATCCAGGCAAGGGTTTCTGCGCTCCCCGCCCTCCCCTCCGGAAGGACCAGGTGCCGGATGATCAGCCCTTTTCTGCCGATGCCATCCTCATCGCACTCCAGATGCCCCACCTGGCGCAGCATCTCGCCCACCGCAGGGCGGTTTATCCCGGGATACCCCGGCGCAGAGGAGATCCAGAGCGCCTCTTCCTCCGAGGCGTACTTCATGTCCGGCAGGTAGATGTCGACCACACCGTCCAGAAGGCTAAGCGTGTCGAGCCGCTCGTACCCACTCGTGTTCCACACGATCGGCAGTTTGAACCCTTTGCGAATAGCCAGGTATAGGGAGGCCAGGATCTGCGGCGTGAAGTGGCTCGGCGTGACGAAGTTTATGTTGTGGGCGCCCTTAAGCTGCAGCCCGAGCATCTTTTCTGCCAGCTGTCCGGTGGAGAGATCCGTGCCGTTACGCAGCTGGCTGATCGGAAAGTTCTGACAGAACCGGCAGTTGAGCGTGCAACCGGACAGGAAGATCGTGCCCGACCCCCTGCTTCCCGAGATGGGCGGCTCCTCGCCCCTGTGGATGCTGGCTGAGGCGATGCGAGGCGTCCTGCCGCCGCCGCAAAGACCGACCTCTCCCGCCAGGCGGTTCACACCGCAGGCGTGTGGGCAGAGGTCGCAGGAAGCGAGACGGGCATAGCCGGCCCTGATGCGCCGGATCAGCTCTCCGCTATGGTAAAGATCGATGTATCGCATAAATAAGCAGGTTAAGGTAAAAAGCAGGTTAAGGTTAAGGTTAAGGTTAAGGTTAAGGTTAAGGTTAAGGTAAAGGTTAAGGTTAAGGTAAAGATTAACTGCTATCCCTGTCGCCCCGTTAGCAGCCTTCCCCCGTTAGCAGCCTTCCCCCTCCCCTTCAAGGGGAGGGTCGGGGTGGGGATGGGGGACCTCTACCTCTACCTTTACCTCTACCTGTACCTTTACCTTTGTTTTTCCTTCTCCATCATTTCCACGAACCTGTCGAACAGATAGTGCGAGTCGTGCGGGCCCGGAGAGGCCTCGGGGTGGTGCTGAACCGAGAAGATCGGGAGATTCTTGTGCCGCATCCCCTCCACGGTCTGGTCGTTCAGGTTCTCGTGCGCCAACTCGCTTGCGTGGGCAAGCGACAGGATGTCCACGGAAAAGCCGTGGTTCTGAGCGGTTATCTCAACCTTGCCGGTTTCCATATCCATGACGGGGAGGTTGGAGCCGTGGTTTCCGAACTTGAGCTTCAGGGTGCGCCCGCCCAGGGCAAGCCCAAGGAGCTGGTGCCCCAGGCAGATGCCGAAGATCGGCTTCTTCCCCACGAACGCCTTGATGTTCTCGATGACCGCCTTCATCGGCTCCGGGTCGCCCGGGCCGTTGGAAAGGAAGATGCCGTCGGGGTTCATGGCGAGCGCGGACTCGGCCGGGAAGGTTGCCGGCACCACGGTCACGTCGCAGCCGGCCGAGACCAGGCAGCGCAGGATGTTCAGCTTGATCCCGAAGTCGTAGGCTACCACCTTGTACTTGAGATCCTTCCGGTCGACCTGCGGGTAGCCGCTCTCCAGGTCCCAGAGCCCCTCGGTCCAGTGGTAGGGGGCCGTGCAGCTCACACCCGAGGCGAGGTCGAGCCCGCTCATGGAGGGGATGCCGCGCGCCTTCCTGACCAGGCTCTCCGGGTCGAAGTCGATGGTGGAGATGATGCCGTTTTGCGCCCCCTTGTCGCGCAGGTGCCGGGTCAGCGCGCGCGTGTCGATCCCCTGGATGCCGATGATGCCGTGCTCCTTCAGGTAGGCGTCGAGGCTCATGGTCGCGCGCCAGTTGGAGTAGCAGTCCATGTATTCCCTGACGATGAAACCCGACAGGTAGAGCTGGCCGCTTTCCACGTCCTCGGGGTTGATCCCGGTGTTGCCGATCTGGGTGTAGGTCATGGTGACCATCTGCCCCTTGTAGGAAGGGTCGGTCAGCACCTCCTGATATCCCGACATGGCGGTGTTGAAGACAACCTCGCCAGATGTTTCGCCCGATGCGCCGAAGGCCTTGCCAGTGAAGATCCGGCCGTCCGCCAGAGCCAGTACTGCTTTCATGTTTCTTCTCCCGAATCCGTTTTAATGCTGTGTCGCGCAGTGACGCGAATTGATAAACAGTATGGTTTAAAAAAATGCGAGTCAGGGTGACTTGCTGAATTCGCCCCTCTCCCTAACCCTCTCCCACGAGGGGAGAGGGTTAGGGAGCCCCCTCCATCACCCACCAAAGTAGATGGGACCATACCCCCCTCCCTTTATGGGAGGGGCTGGGGGAGGGTCGACCTTAACCCTACGCCTTGTGCACCACCTGCCCCTTCACGATGGTGTAGACGGCGGCACCTTTCATCTGCCACCCCAGAAACGGGCTGTTCTTCGACTTCGACTCCATCTTCTCGGCGCTCACCTGCCACTGCTTGAGCGGGTCGATGATGGTGACGTCGGCAACGGCACCCGGCTTCAGCGTGCCGCGCTCAAGACCGAGGATTTTCGCCGGGTTGCATGACATAAGCGACACCAGCGCCTTAAGGTCCAGGCACCCCTCCTCGACCAGCTTGAGGGAGAGGGGCAGCGAGGTCTCCAGGCCGACGATGCCGTTTAACGCGACGTTGAACTCGACATCCTTCTCGTCCGGATGATGCGGCGCGTGGTCCGTGGCGATCGCGTCGATGGTGCCGTCGGCAAGCCCGGCCTTCATGGCGGCGACGTCGCCGGACGTTCTCAAGGGGGGGTTCATCTTGGCGTTGGTGTTGTAGCCCAGCACGGCCTCATCGGTAAGGGTGAAGTAGTGCGGCGCCGTCTCGCAGGTGACCTGCACCCCCCTGGCCTTGGCATTGCGGATGATGCGCGCCGAGCCGACAGTGGAGATGTGCGCGATATGCACCGGGGCGCCGGTGAACTCCGCCAGATAAACCTCGCGGGCGACCGCGACGTCCTCGGCAGCCCAGGGAATCCCCTTGAGGCCGAGTTCGGTAGAGGTGAATCCCTCGTTCATGACTCCCTCGCCCACCAGGGAGATCTCCTCTGAATGGGAGATCACGGTGATCCCTACTCCCTTGGCGTACTCGAGCGCGCGGCGCATCAGCTCGGCGCTTGCCACCGGCTTGCCGTCGTCCGAAACCGCGACGCACCCCGCCTCCTTGAGCTCACCCATCTCGGCCAGGCTCTCGCCCTTGCTCCCCTTGGTGATGGCCCCGATCGGGAACACGTTGACCACCGCCTCGTTTCTCGCCTTGTTAAGGATGTATGAGGTGACCGCCTTGTTGTCGATCACCGGAGAGGTATTGGGCATGCAGGCGACCGAGGTGAATCCCCCCGCTGCGGCAGCGCGGCTGCCGGTGGCGATGTCTTCCTTGTACTCAAGTCCCGGGTCGCGCAAATGCACGTGCATGTCGATCAGTCCCGGGGTAACGATGAGACCTGCCGCATCGATGCTCTGCGTCCCTTCCGGCGCCGTCAGGCCATGGCCCAATTCCAGAACCACGCCGTCGGCGATCAAGATGTCCATAGTCTCGTCAATCCCCTGCGAGGGATCTATCAAGCGCCCGCCTACTATCAACAGATTCATATCAAGCACCTCTTAAAGACAGATTAAGGTTAAGGTTAAGGTCAAGGCAAAACCTGTTCAAGGTTCTATGTTCAAGGTTCAAGGTTAATATCAAAAACAAAGAATTTTGAACTTAGAACTTAGAACTTAGAACGTAGAACTTTGAACCGCTTTTATCCTTCCGCCGGCTCGCCGCCGCAAACGTGATAGAGCATCGCCATCCTGATAGCGACACCGTTTTCCACCTGCTTCAGTATGTACGACTGCGACCCGTCGGCGACTGCGGAAGAAAGCTCGACACCGCGGTTGATGGGACCGGGATGCATGACCATGGCGTCCTTCTTGGCAAGCGCGAGCATGTCCGGATTCAATCCGAAGTAGCGGGAGTACTCGCGCATGCTCGGAAGCAGGGTCTTCCCCTGGCGCTCCAGCTGGATCCTGAGCATCATCACCACGTCCGCCTGATCCACCGCCTCGCGCATGTCCTTGCAGACCGTGACGTTGCCCAGCCGCTCGATCCCTATCGGCATCATGGTGGGAGGACCGGCGAGAAAGACCTGGGACCCCATGGTGGTGAGCCCGTAAATATTGGAGCGGGCCACCCTGCTGTGGGTGATGTCGCCGACGATCGCCACCTTCAACCCGGCCAGCGTCCCGAACCTCTGGCGCATGGTGAGCATGTCCAAAAGCCCCTGCGACGGGTGCTCGTGGGCGCCGTCGCCGGCGTTGATCACCGAGCAGGTCACCCTTTTGGAGAGGTACTCGTGCGCGCCGGAAACCGCGTGGCGCATCACGATGATGTCGGGCTTCATGGCGAGGATATTCTGGGCGGTATCCGAGAGGGTCTCCCCCTTGGTCACGGAACTCGTGGACGCAGTGATGTTCACCGTGTCCGCCGAGAGCCTTTTCGCTGCGATTTCGAAGGAGGTGCGGGTCCTGGTGGATGCCTCGTAGAAG
>DNRQ01000139.1 GCA_003499925.1 Geobacter sp. | reverse complement strand
AGATTGACGCTAATCGGGTAACTTGATGGCGGGGGATGGGGTCGGACGCGGCAGGTATAATAAATGGGCGTGCCCGTACGGCTACGCTGGCAACTCTGCGAACATCACGCCTTGGGCGGTAGGGAGCCGCCGCGAGCGGCTCTCCGCATCACTGACGTCGTACAGCCTTGTCATACAGATCCTTCAGTTTTCCCTGCGGATCGTACTTCTGCTTCAACATCTGGTAATTCCTGCCGTTGTAGTGCTGCCAGAACGTTTTCTCGTCGTAGAACACGGTCGAGTACAGTCCCTTGCGGCCGTTCAACTTGTCGACCCATTGCTCCACCTGGCGGTTGAAGAAGCCTTCCTTCTGGCCTGCAGGCAAAGGGAGCACATCCCAGAAACCGAAGTTCAGGTACAGTTGACCCAGGGCCATATCATAGCTCGGATAGCGATCAGGCGAAGCGGGCCTGGTCGGGCAGATCCAGACCGGCTTGATGCCGATGCGGTCATGGAAGAACTCAAGGAATTCGTGCGCGCGTTCCACGGGTATCTGCACGTCCTGGATCACCGATTCATCCTCGCGATCGATCCCTCTGAATTTGGCAAGCCTCTCGACGAATTGATGCTTGCGATTCCAGCGCATGATCTGCCAATAGGCAGTCGAGCGCAGCCAGGGGCGGGCAATGGCACGCAAGCACCGGTTCTGTACCCCGAAGTTCTTACTGCACCAGAACCAGTCGGTATCCCAGCGCCAGATGTAATCGTAGGCCGTCAGGTAATCCACCCGCATCTTCGGAATGGATCTGTAGTAGATCTGCATGTAGGTATATTTGGAAACAAAAGGAGCGCTGTCGACAAAGCGGGCCGTAGTCAAGTACAAGGCGTGCTCATCGAACACGGTACCATCGACGAAATCAAGATCCTCTCTCTCGCACGCCTTCTTGACAGCCTGGAAATATTCCTTTGCATCGGTGAATTTCTCATGCTTCAGCTCGACATACTTTTTGGTCCGTACCAGTTTCACCGTCAACTTCAAGGCATAGCCGAGCGTCCCGTAGCTGTTGGGAAAACCGAAGAAGAGCTCCGCGTGCTCATTGCCTGGCAGGCATGAAACGACATCGCCGTGGCCGGTAAGCACCTCCATCGCCGTGACAGTTTCGTGGACCAGACCGTACCTGAACGAGGAAGACTCGATCGCGACGCCGGCCATCGCGCCGCCGACAGTAATCGACTTCAGCTCAGGAACCACGGCCGGCAGCAGGCCGTGCCTGAGTGTCTCCTTGGTGAAATCATCGAAGGTAAGCATCCCCTCCACTTCAGCACGCAAGTTTTGCTCGTCTATGGAAATGACAGAGTTGAAATCAGAAACATCGATCAGTTCCTTGGCCTGTTTGCGGCTCCGGAACAGGTTGGAGGTTTTCTTGCCCAAGCCAACGGTAGCGCCGCGAGCAAGCGCCTCTTTGAAGTCGGCCACCAGGCGCGCCTTCTTCTCCTCGTATTGTAGAGGCGTACCCTTTTCCTGATCCATACCTACCCCTTGGTCCAGCCTTTGCACAGCAACAATGTCCGAAAGTCTACCTTGGCCCCGCAACTTGTAAAGATCCGGAATCCTCCCCTCCGCCCCACTGCCATTAAGTTACCNNCCTTCAAGGGGAGGGTGGGGGTGGGGATGGGGTAGTTCCGGCGCAAGATCAGCGCTCATCAGGTCGTTTTATGCAACCGGGGCTTGACCTACCGGTATATCGGTTATATTGTAGATAAAATTAAAGGGTGTACCGGTGGTGATATGCAAATAACAAAGCTATACGAGATTCTTTCCTCGTACAACCGCTTTTGGAGCACCGGCAGTATTGAGGCAGGCATAGACCGGGACATTCTTCCAGCCTGCCTCCGGCAGCTTGACTCTAGAGAAATTATTGTGTTCAAGGGAGTACGACGCTGCGGTAAATCAACCCTGATGGCACAGGTTATCAGGGCATTGCTCACCCGAGGCGTGAAACCTGCCGCCATCCTGCGGGTCAATCTGGAAGAACCTCTCTTCTCGGCAGAATATTCCATTGAGCTCCTGGAGCAGATTTATCGGGCCTATCGGGAACGGGTACAGCCTGAAGGGAAATGTTGGCTCTTTATGGACGAGGTTCAGAACGTGCCGGGATGGGAGAGTTGGGTACGGGGGCGTAGTGAAACGGAAGACATCAAAATATTTGTCACCGGTTCGTCGTCGCAGATGTTGTCCAGAGGGATCGGCACTAAACTGACAGGGAGAAACATCTCATTTGAAGTCTTCCCTCTCTCGTTTTCAGAGTTTCTCAGGTTCAATAATCTGGAGATCGATACAGAGCTCGACTACATGACCAAGAAAGCAACGGTCCGCAATTTGTTCAATGACTACTTGAAGTACGGAGGATTCCCCGAGGTTGTTCTGAAGGAATCAACCGAGGACAAAGAGCTCTTGCTGAAAAGCTATTTCGAGGATCTGCTCTACCGCGACATCGTATCCCGCTACGAGATACGGGATGTGGCAAACCTGCGCAATCTTGCTGTGTATCTGCTGACCAATGTGGCGAAGCAGACAAGTACCAACAAGCTTAAGAACAACTTCACCATTTCGCAGGATAAGACCGAGAACTATGTTTCAGCTATCATGGAAAGCTATCTGCTGTTTCAGCTGCTAAAGTTTTCCTATTCGCTTAAAAGTACCATGCGAGCCGGCTTTAAGCCGTATGCGATAGACACAGGGCTGAGAAACCGGATTGCTTTTGCCTTTTCCGAAGATATGGGGTGGCTGGTAGAGAACGTGGTCATGTGTCACCTGAAGCGGCAGCACGAGGAAGTCTACTACGACTCGAACAGCACCGAAACCGATTTTATCGTGAAGGAAGGGATGAAGATCACCAGGCAGATTCAGGTATGGTATGAAGATCTCTCAGAAACCACCATACCTGAACGTGAACTGGCGTGTTTCAGGAAGACACTTGTAGGGTATCAAGGGGCGGAGACCATTCTGGTGACCAATGACTATGAGGATGTAATAGATACCGGAATGGCCAAAGTCCAGTGCATTCCGGTGTCAAAGTTTCTGCTGTTCGGAGCATAGCCGCCCTCTCAGGAGTGCGAAGTGTCTTCGGACACTGCGCGCTTTACGACCGCCATTCCTGCCGATGCTCGGCCATGCTTTTTACCATTTCGGCCGGCACGCATCGTTCCATGGTCGCTGCCAGGCAGTGCTGGTCGACGCCCGCTCTCGCTGACCCCGCAGATCCCCCTTCAGGAAAGCGGCAGCATGCCGGATCTGCTTCTGATCGTGTTGATCTCCTTTTCGTAATCGTTTTGCTGAATCTGGTACCTCGGGCTCATCGAGCGGAAGGTTGTTTCCTTGTTTCCTCCGTAGATCCGGCCAACTATGCCGGCCGCCAACTTCGCGCAATCGCGATGCATTACACGCAACGAAGGCCAGGGCACAGCTGTGATCTGATGCGCAGTCTCCATCAGGAAACGGCTGAGTGTCTCGGTCTGCAGCGAGGCGAAGACGAGGTTTCTGTGGTAGCAGGACAACGAACTGCGCACCGTGCTCACATCCGTGAACAAGGCGGGAAACCACACCGCTCTGCCTCGATCACGCGCATAAACGGCCGCCCCGCCGCTGGCCGAACTAGCCAGCGGGAGGATGACCTTCGCGTCCAGGCTGGGCAGATTGCTCTTGTTCCATATCGCAGGCCAGTTCGTCACCGCCTCAAGCAAGGCGTGGACCTCTTCGCCCTGAACAAGCGGCTCATCCAGCCCCGTTCCCGCTCCTTTCAGGACGGTGAACACGGTGAAGGGCTCGACTGGAATGGCGCCAGTGCCCCCGGTTGTGCCGAAAGCCTGGCGACGAACCTGGTCCAGGCACTTCTCGGCAAGCTGATTCAGGTACAGTTGCTCCTTGGTCCCGGAGTCCCATTCGACGTCCAGCTTGCTGTCCTTTCTCACCTCGAACAGCACCTTTGCCGCGTCTGCGACATTCAGCCCCCCCTTGACGGTAACCGTGATTACCAGGCCGAAGCCGTACGGATAAAAGAAGCTTTCCAGTTGGAACTTCCCGGATTGTTCATTCAGTGACGGGGCCGTCACCTTCGCGGCGATCGCTCCCCGGAAAGGTACCAGGAACTTCCAGGCCTTCTCACCCGGCATCTCCGCCAGCTTCTGTTTACTTTCCAGGTAGTATTGCCAAAAATGCTGCCCCGCCTTGTCCCAGGGAGCATTCAGTTGCACCGGCACCGGCTCTTTTCTGATGACCTTCCCGAACATCTCCGCATAACTGTCCCGGCTCCCCAAAAAGCCCAGGGGGACAGCTGGCCCCTTCGGATCCCCCATCAGGCCCAGGTTGGTTTCAGACCATATGAAGGAGAGCCGCATCTGATTTATTTCCAGTACTTTCGGCATTTGCTTTTCCTCTCCGTTGGTTTAGAATAATAATCGACTACAGATCTGTGCATGTTCGAGTGATTTACTTTCACACCGGACGAGGCGTGTGCCGTCCCAGTCGGGAGCTAACGACACCTGATCATTCAGAGGCAGCCCAAGAAAGGCTGCCTCACTGTTTTCTCCCTACGACACCTCCACTATGCAGTCAACTCCTATATCCTTCATGCCGGCTGTCGGAATTTCCCTGGGCCCGGCTATCCCTGTTGAATCCGGCTCAGGGATCTTCCAGCCGACATGCACGGTCTTCCCCGCTTTTCCCAGGCATTGCGCCAGCTTGCCAGGGTTGCCTCCCAGGGCGCGCTGAATGTCGACCTCGTCCTTGAGCTTCTGGTCGGCACCTTTCTCCCATCTTACCTCGATCGCCGGGCCGACCCAGACGGTGTCGCGCTCCGGGCTTTTCTTTTGCAGCAGGAACGCGCTGCCGATCCTCTGATCTCCTTTCTCCGGCGCCGGAAACTCCACCTGATCCAGGCAGACACCAAGCCCTTGGCGCTCCAGTTTCCAGAGCATGTCGATCGCTTCATCCTTTTCCGACGGAGTGATTCTTCCCATCTGCAGCCTGTGTCCGCCTATTATCAGGCAGTATCCACCTATCCCGAGGAGAAGCACCGAGGCCATCCAGATATTGACGAGATCCGACAGCCCGTAATTCCCCAGAAAATCCCGGTTCACGATCAAAATGTAAAGCCAGATCACCGGAATGGATATCGTTATGGCCGCCACCAGAAATTGAGCAGTGAGCACGTTTTCAGCAATTTCGATGGGGAAACTGCCGGTATCCCGCTTCGACCTGAAAAGTCCCCCCTTCCACAGCAATCTCCAGATAATCAAGGCGATGAAGCCCGGGATGAAGAGAAAGGATGGTATTCCGAGGAGTTTGAGTACCGTAGATTCGGCAATCACTCCAACCTGTACTTCTTTTGTTACGGTGATATTTCTGATCCGCCCCGGGCTTACGCCTCCCAGTTCCAGTGGGACAATGGCAACAAGAAGGTGTTTCCCGCTTTGTACCTTGCTCAGTGTGCCGACATCGAACGGTATGACCTGCATCTGGTTAGGTGACAACTTTAGGAGAGCGTCAGCCGGCGCTGTTTTTTCTGGCCGATCTCCCTCAGTTCCGTCAGGTACGTCCGGGGTTATTTTGATGAAGCTCGGCTTGTGCCAGATGATCTTGTCCCTGCTGACCGTGAGGGAACGGTCCGACTTGTTGGTGACAAGAAGGTATACCTTACCCGGATGCTGCTCATCGAGAGATTCCAGGGTGCTTTCCATCTTGACTTCCGCAACAGCGGCGGAGTCATGGCTTGTGACCTGAATAATGGCGTGCGCTACCTGTGGCACCGGTTTGGCGGCGTCCTCCCCCTGGCTGTAATCTATCCGGAGAATGACGTTCCCCGATGCCTGGTCGTCCCCCTTGTTGGAAACCGTGAGCGCCCAGGCAAATTCTCCTTTGGCAACCAGATCCAGGGCTTTATCAAAGGGAGGGTTGCTCTCCAGGGCTACAGCAGCGTTGATCACCGCCGTGACACGGATGCTGCGCAGCGTTCCGGCGCCCGTATTGCGCACGACCAGCAGGGCCGTGGCCTGCCCGTTTGGCGGCAGTTCCGGGGTTGGCTGTACCAGCTCCACTGTCAGCTTGCCGGTGGAGGAATTTCCGTCGGAAGCCGTTTGTGCCTGGGCGCCTGTCGCAGCCGGTCGGGACGACGCCCCCTCGCTTGCCCCCATACAGGTTGCCCCGATCAGGACAATGAGCCAGAAGGCCAGGACGGCTGCCGAGAGTTCCCACCTTTTCCTTGCGAATAACGTTTTGGCAGTCATTTTACCCGCGATCTCCCCTATCAGTGCTGCGACGACTATCACCCCCTTCCCGAAAGGGGTGAGGCTCCTGTGGACAGAACCATCCTGCTGCCAAAGATATACGCGCCCGCAATGAGACCTGATTAGGCGATGCTAACATCGGTCCTGAGTGCTGTCAACCACGCAAGATTATTAACTGTCGCAGGAGTCGCTACCCTGGAGCTGTTTCCGCCGCAGCTATCAGCATCACGGCTATGTTGAAAAGAGCATAACCTTCCTTCGGCACTGCTGCTGTTGCTCCAACAAAAAGAAAAGCCCCATCGGGAATCCGAACGGGGCCTGGTCTTGAGGGCATGGGATCAACGACTTTATGAGTGGCATAACAACTCGCTATCTCGGCATGGTTTCTCGACCAGTGGCTTTTTCCCAGGCCTCCCTCCCCTTCAAGGGGAGGGTCGGGGTGGGGATGGGGCTGATGGTGTCACAGATGGAACTGGACGACGTGATCCAGGAGCGGCAGCTTTCTCACCTTGAACTCATCCGAGTAGCGATCCTTACCGGCGCGTTCGATTTCCGCAAGTCCCATGAACCGGGCAAAGCGCTCCAGGGAGCGTAACGAATAGCTGCTCCGCAACACCTTTTCCGGCGACATGTAGCTCCCGACCGGCGGCGCCTGTGAGATGAGAGCCGGGAAGGCCCGCAGGAAACAGTCCTGGTAGAAGATGTTGCTCTTCCAGTCGTTGCCGTACCTGGTCAGCAGATAGAGGCTGAACAGAAACGACTGCTGGATGAATGGGAGCTCTCCATAGCGATCCGTATAGGACCAATTGTACTCCCTGACAAAGGCCTGGAACAGCAGGGGATAGATGCCCGGTTGCCCCTGTTCTGCCAAAAGCTTCCGGCATTCCTTGCTGAGGATGAATTTCCCCTTGTAATTCCTGATCAACCCGGCCATCTCGGCGACCAGCCTGGTGACATGCATCTCCTCGAATTCCGGTTCGGACCTCAGCTCGCCCAGGCGCGACCACTGCCGGTACTCCTCATCTCCCAGGTAGGCCCGCGCCGATTCACGGCAGAAGTTGCGGGGGAGATTGCCGGTGGCGGTCGCCTTGAGCCCCTGCTCCCCGATGCCGTCGGCCAGCAGGTTGAAGACGGTCACGATCGGTGCTTCCGGGGCGATGTCGAGCCGGGACGGGAAGCTGACCAGCTGCGGCGTTTCGAGCGGGAAGTAGAGGAAGCGGTGCATCTGCTCGGATGACACTCCGTGGAAGTCGTCCATGGCAGCCAGATTGCGCTGCTGCATAAACTGCCCCGCGAAAACCTTCGCATCCTCCAGCGAGCCGAAACTCTGTCCCTTGAGCATTTCCTTAAGCTCGTCCAGTATCCCGCCCGTGCCGGTCGATTTTTCGCCAGCCTCCTCCTTGCCGGCACAGCATTTCTTGTACTTGATCCCGCTGCCGCACGGGCAGGGATCGTTTCTGCCGATTTTCATGTTTGGTTCCTTCACTTCGGAAAAGGTAGTGACAATTGACCGGCATAGTTTGCCGCTGCTCTTGGTGATTATGCCATTTTGGCGTAATAGGCAAGGAAATATCGCACATCTGCTCGATCGGCCTATAGACAAAAATATCAACGACAACCGACTAACTACATCAAGAGATTGTATTGAAATATACCCTCTACCCTCTCACCCCTACCCCTGCCACCAAAATCGGCCTTTCAAACATAAACCCCAAATACGGCAACTCCCTTACCGCCTTATCATAACTCATCAACTCCTGCGACAAAAAGATTGGTAAGTTCGGTGAATGCCGCTTGAGCCAGTACCCGACAATGCTTCGCAAAAAGGTGCAGTGGAGCGGTAAGTAAGGAGGTAATTGCTATCGACGCGTGGTTATGGTACAAGGAATCGCATACACAAATGAAGCGCTTAGGGAAGCGAACCATGAAACAATACATCTGGCAGCAAGAAGAATGGCCACACTTCACCTGGGACAGCGATGCGCTCCTCTCCCCCTTGGGTGAGTGCCGCCTGCGGCAGGGCAAACTCCTGAGCAAGCTTGAGACGATGGGCCTGAAGCTCGACCGAGAGGCCCAGGCCGACGTTCTGGTGGAGGAGACGATAAAAACCGCCGCCATCGAGAACGAACAGCTTGATGTCCGTTCGGTGCGCTCCTCCGTGGCACGCAGACTGGGTCTTCCATTCGCAGGATTACCGTTTGACCGCAGGATAGACGACCTGGTGTCGGTCCTTTTGGATGCAACGCACAATTACGACCAGGCGCTGACTCGGGATCGTCTCTGGGGCTGGCAGGCCGCCCTTTTCCCGTCCGGGTATTCGGGGATGCACAAGATCAAGGTCGGCGGCTGGCGAGATACCACGGAGCCGATGCGGGTCGTATCCGGTCCGATAGGCAGGGAGAAGATCCACTACGAGGCCCCGCCTTCAGCCGCCCTGAACCCGGAAATGGAAAAATTCCTGAAGTGGTTTGCCGATAGCAGGGGAAATCTTGAGGGGATTGTTCGCGCGGGACTTGCCCACCTATGGTTTGTCACCATTCATCCGTTTGACGATGGAAACGGCAGACTTGCCCGGGCCATCACGGACATGGCCATGGCGCAGGACGACAGCCAGCAGGCGAGGTACTACAGCCTCTCCAGCCAGATCATGGCGGACCGGGAGAGCTACTACGACATACTGGAGCAGACCCAGCAGGGGTCATGCGAGGTAACCGGCTGGCTGGTGTGGTTCCTGAACTGTTTCTCCAGGTCGATGGAGCGTTCGGAAGGGATCATGAACGGAGCCTGGTCGAAAGCCTATTTCTGGCGAAATTACGATGAATCCAAACTGTCGGACCGCCAGAAAAAGGTGGTCAACCGCCTGCTCGATGCCGGCCCTGAGGGATTCGAAGGTGGAATGACAACGCAGAAATATGCCTCGATGACCCACTGCAGCAGGGCGACGGCATATCGTGAACTGGACCAACTGTCCGAAATAGGTGTTTTGCAGAGAGTGGGGCAAGGAAGAGCGGTAAGATACCATTTGCTAAAAATTAAATAAAGCGAGGGGAACAGGGTCCTGGGTCAAAGGCTCGTATCAGTACTGCCGTCATCATAAAGTTTCTCGGAAGACTAAGAGTTCTCGGCGTATAGCGAACTTACCTGCACAACTTCATTCGGTAAAAGTCACCGACACCACCAATTTTATCCCGGCGCCGATATTCCATTCGCCGACCAAACGAATATTTCCTCCGCGCCGATCTTTTATTCGCCGACCATACGAATATTTCCTCCGCGCAGATCTTCTATTCGCCGGCCAAACGAATATTTCATCCGCGCAGATCTTCTATTCGCCGGCCAAACGAATATTTCCTCCTCGCAGATCTTCTATTCGTCTGCCAAACGAATATTTCCTCCGCGCCGATCTTCCATTCGCTGACGAAACGAATATTTCATCCGAGCCGATCTTCTATTCGCCGATGTCAGCTATGTTATCTTGGCTAGAAACTCCGATTCGCGGAGGCGAGCCAATTATCCGAGATTAAATTTGATTCGCAGGAAGGGTGTAAAATATTTCGGCGGAAGATTCGATTTTGGAGGCATGTGAAATTTCTTAAACGACCCCCCCTGGATCCTAGAGGAGGAATTTACAGAGTACCAATAGCAAAACGCGGCTAGATCGTGTGATTTAGCCGCGTCGTTCTTTGTGGTTGATGAATAACTTCCTGATTCGATTGCAGATGTTTGACTAGACGACCACGAGTGTCACGATCGCGGACCATGGGCCTGTGCCTGCTGCGTTCTGATACCTGGCCCTGAAATGATATTTTTTCACCGAATCCAGGCCTTTCCTCTCCATACGGCACTGATAAAAAATCTCCATCGATCTCCAGGACGCCTCGGCCAAGGGATCTGCTTCGGTGTATTGCAGTTCTACGCTTCTAAAATTTTGCGGCCGGTTTACCGTGGCTATCACCGTACCGGGAACTGATCCGTTCTTGACGGTGAACTTGGTAGGCACGCCCGGCAGAGGGATGCTTGTGCTTCTGCTGTAGCTTTTGTGCTTCAATTCGTAGCCGGCATTGAGCAACAGTTCCGGCTCCTTTCTGTGCTGGGAGAGCATAACCAGATGGTTGGCGTTAAAGGTCAGGCGCTGCTCCGACTCTGCACGAAGGGCTTTCTTCTCGGCCATTTTGTCCTTATCATGGCCTGCCGCTGCCCGGTCAAGCACAAACAACTGCTCTGCCAAATGCATGAGCTTTTCTGATCCGGATACATACTCCGGGCACGGGCCTGTAAACGAAGGGTGTACGGCGATTTTATCCGCAAAGATGTGCATCAGGAGAATAAAGTCGCCGGTGCTAAGTCCGCTAAAGTTGGTGTCCAGAATATCTTGGCTCATCATGCCTCCCTAACCCTTTAGTTTTAGACGTTAGGGGACTTTAATACAATTCAAAAGGTTGGCAAGGAGGCGGATGCATGTTTTTTGCGAACCGGCGCGGGACCCGGGCAGACCGAGGCAGGAAGAGTTGGCCGAAGACCAGGGGCAGGGTATACCTAAAAGATGTCTTTTGCCGGAGAACGGAAAAGGTAGCTGGCAGTTGGCGCTTGGTTGAAACTTTCCTCAGGGGCCTCCACGGGCTTCGGGCGATGCCAGTGGACATGCACGCAGGTTGATGAGATCAATGTTTTTGTTGAGCAGATATTCGAGTTCGAGGTGCAGTTGGCTTGCTAGAGGCGAGCGGATTATTTTGGAATCGCTTGGCGAAAACAGCAGCGCAATGTCCGCATCACTGTCCGGCCGTTCATCTTCGGTACCGTATAAGCCATAAATATAGATTGCCTGTATGATGGGATGATGATTCAGGACAGCTTGGATGATCGGACCTAGTTCTACCATAGGCTCTTGGTTTCCCTCCATGATCACGGGTGCAAACAAGGCCTCGACTTGCACTGGCATGCCCGGTGCCCTGGAAAAGATCCGCATTGGTATAGGCCAGCTATCGCAGGCTGCTACGGCCCGGCAGCGTTAGCCATAAAAACAAGGCTCCGACTGACACTGGCGTGCCAGCCGAAGCCTTGGCGAAATGGTGGGGTGGCGTCTATCATACTGATACCGTAACGCGGTGACATATCATGTTTTTATAAATCTGCTTTTTCAGCGTTATCATCAAAAACACCACCATAAATTGGTGGTTCCCCTCTTTTGTGGAGGTGGTGTATCTATAGCACACCACACGTACGGCAGTCAAATACCTAATATTTCATACCCTGCCCCGCAGCAGCAACCCGTGCAACTTGTCGCGGTCCCGACGATAACAGATGTCACTCATCAACGAGGTCATCGTTCACCAGGTCTTCGACTATTGAGTGGAACTGAAGGTCGAACCACTTTTTGAAGGTCGGCAGATCCCGCTTTTTTGGCCAGTCTTCATTCCTGGTCCACCAGTTGACAAGTTGATCCTCGAAGATCATTTTGAAGGATTTCGTGAGGACTCTGTCACGATGTTTGTCATCTTCAAACTCCGTGATCAGATAGGCGCTGCGGTCCTCGTTGATTTCCTCAAGCGACACATCGATAGGTTCGGGAAGGGACAGCAGCCATTGCCTGAACGGCTCCTTCGGTGATACTATTACAAGTCCTCGATTTAACATGCTGTCTCCCCTTCTCAGCGTATTTTTACACCTTTCTCCCCGGCACAAAGGGAATCAGTCCCCGCTGAAAGGCCTGTTCCTGAAGCTCCAACGGCGCGGTGCGGATATCCACGGCAAATCCGTTCACAGTGAGCATCCAGACCAGCGGGTTGTCCGCCAACCTACTCGGCAAAGTCCACCGGGGATCGAGATAGCTAATACCCATCATCTGTTCGATACTGCGCGCCTTTGTGGTCGCAGTGCTCTTGCCGATGCCGAACAGCTCGCACAGCTTGCCCAACGGCAAATGGGGGGTCTGGGTCTTGTCGTGCAGAAAGTTGGTGCTACCGATTACGTAGACACAGGCGCAGGCCCACTGTTCAGGTTTCCCTTTCGCCAGTGGCGAGGGGCGCTTGCGGCAGAGGGCCGCCGCCAGTTCTTGTGAGACCTGGGAGTACCCCTCGTTCAGATGCTTTTGGCAAAACTCGTCGATGATCACGGCAACGGCATCGAATATCGGTTGCATGGCTTTGGGCACTTTCTGTTTGTCGGTCATGTTACTTCCTTTTCAGACTCTGCAGCAACCGCAGAAGATAGTCGAGGCCTCAACATGACGATGGCCTCAGTGATGAAGCACCTCACGCAGAAAACGCACTACTTCTGCCGTACCTCTGAAGCAGGAACTTTTCGAATCTGCGGCACATTCTTTCAAAGGAACGTAAGTCATCCTCGCTCATCTGATCGAAATCATCCGACAACACTCCGTCGGCTACTACCGACTCCATAAGCTTTTTCAATGGATCGGCACCGTATTCTTCGTCCCAAGAAACCTGTTTGATGATTGTTCCGCCCAAATCCCAGGCATTATTACGATACTGGACAAAGGTCTTCCTGATTAGCAACAATCTTCCGCTACCAACAACTCTCCCTCTCCTTCAAGGGGAGGGTCGGGGTGGGGATGGGGTAGAGTCTGCGTCAGAGCACACCCCCATCCCCCTCCTGTCCTCCCCCTTGAAGGGGGAGGGACGTACAGCGGAAGATCATTGCTAATCAGGAAGGTCTTTCGAGACATTCCCTGGTTGAGCAAATCTTCCAGGAATTCCTCCATGTAGGGAAGCAGCTTTTTCCCGTACTCCAAGTCTTCGTCAACTCCCATCCAGCAGTCAGGCCATTCATCGATATCGGGCGCCCATTCTCATAACTCGTACCTCATAGGCTTCTGGCAAACGCAGCATATTCAGCGTCATCTAATTTAGTTTGCCGCAAAATTTCAGCAGCCTCCGGGTCGGTTTGCGCATGGCTTTTTATGAAAAGAAGCTTTTGTACCTGCTTTGTTCTATGTTCCCGCAAATCGTAACGATTCAGTCCAATAAGCTTCTCGGTGGTTGTCCCTCTCGGCGTTTTGCCGACAACTGAAGCCAACTTAGCGGTCTGGTCATAAACGAAATCAAAATGGTCATTAGGTTCGTCGTCACACGGGTTGACAAACGGACCGCCATTCGCTGCCAATGGGAATTTGGTACCCTTATGCTCGGATCCGTTACAGACAGCACAGGCAAGCAGCAGGTTTGTCCATTCAAAAGTAAGTGCTCGAAATGCAGGGAGCGATTTTGGCTTGAAGTGTTCTATATGTCCGTAATCAATATGAATTATTTTGCTCTCGCAAAAAGCGCATTTGCCATGAAACATATTCACCAGGGCATCTTTTATCTTTTCGTGACGGTACTTGCCTTCCGCCTTGTTTTTTTCCTCTTTAGTCGTTGCTGCGAGGAGTTTACGGGTCCATTCTGCTGTATTTTTTACAAGTACAGCCGGCTTTGGAGAACGCTGGATCTTTATCATTTCAGTTTTTTCTCCAGGTACGCCTCCATCTTTGCCTCAATGGAACCGGGCTTTGGTGGGCCGCCTATCGGTCGAGCTTCTTCCATGAAAAGAGAGAGCTGTTCTAACTCAGCACGTTCTTTCTTCGTAGCGCCGGCTCCTCTTCTGATAAGATCATCGTAACGATCTATTTTCTGTTGTGTCTGCGGAGAGTAGGGTGAAACCAGCCCGAATGCCTCGCTTTGAAGTATCCGGTCAACGTTCATTGTGGAGATATTCTTAACAGGTTCTACAACCGATTTGCCATCTTTCAGTGCAAACCGTAGCGTCAGCGCCTGATCACCGGCGCCGGCAGCAATAAGCGGACTATGCGTTGCGACAATGAACTGAATATTGGGGAACTGCTGACGCAGCCAGCCGGCAATATCCCTCTGCCACATCGGATGGAGGTGAATGTCCAACTCATCAATTAAGACAATACCCTCCTCTGTTAATGGGTCCTTGCTTTCCGGAAAAGCCTGGATCAGGCGCCACACCAAGTCGCCGGCTAAGGCTAGAACGCTTCGATAACCGTCGCTCAGGGAGATTGTCGGCACCTTCATGCCATCGACATCAAACAAGATTCGTCCTTCGGCTGTTACACTATCGTACTTTACGGACTCGGGCAGTAGTTTGTTGATTGCAGCAATGCCCAACTCTTTTTGACGGGTAGATTCTTTGTCTTTTTCCTTGGCAATTCGATAGTCAAGATAAACCATCCATCGCTCAAAAGCGGACAGTGGTTCTTCTTCGTTGAATTGAGTGATGAAATTGGTAAAACGTGCTTGAGGTTCCAAGGAAGGAACTATTATCTGATTGGACCTGGTTAGACGGCGGAAAGCGCCATAGCCAACGGCAAACCAGCCCGTTCCTTTTGATACATAGGCATTCTGACGTAACCAGGTCAGACGCTTTTCGACATGTTCATGAACCCCGGGTTCAGTGTATGTTTTGCTCCGTACGGTAAGTCGTTTCCCGCCGGTTATGAAATACGAGTATCCAAATGACTTGGTGATTCTTTCTGAACCGAATTTTCCGGGGTCGTTATCCGATTGATGAACACGAATAGAAATTTTACCTGCCTGCTCTTCATCGCGGAGCCAACCAACAGGTCTGGGGGCTAATTTCAGCGCGCCTTCCGGTCCTGCTAGCAGCAAGGCCAATGCCTGCAGAATCGTGCTCTTGCCGCTTCCGTTCTGGCTTAACAGGGTAATCCATCGATAGTTCTGAAATTTTATGTTTATCTTTTCAAAACAACGGATATTTTCGAGCGACATTTCTTCTACCAGCATGCCATACCCTCCTGCGGGGTTATCAGTTGTAACTTGTTCACGATATAACAGTAAACGATGGTTGAAGCAATGTTAATCAGACCTTCCCCCATACCCGGTCGATGGTGGCGCGGATGTTGGATACCATCTTCGCCTTCAGACGCTTGGCTCCAGCCACGGCGGCCAGGTCTTCTTCCAGTTCGGCGACGATTCTTTGCTGGATTTCGAGAGGAGGGAGAGGGACAGAAAAAATGGGAAAGGTACTTTAAAAGAACTCTGTCTTCATTTTTCAGTTTGATGAAAAAGGTTGTATCGATAGGAAAACCGTTCTTCTTGGAGAAATGGACCGAACCGGCGCTGCCTTTTCTGCCGACGACAATAAATGGTGCTTCAACAAGAAAATTATTGTGATAGCCAACGATGCCGTTTGAGCCGTAAACCGGATAATCTCCGCTGACACGGTTTTCTTCCTTCAACGGCTTGCCATATTCAAAAGCACACACTTCGCCAAGCTTAACCATTTCATATTGCGCATTCACAACCGGATTGTTTCCTTCGGCATACTTATCAAAACTCAGATTATACTCCCGCTCGCCTTCCAGATGCTCGCGCAGCCGCACCTGAAGATTACCCGTATGCTCTCTGTCGGCGCCGTAGGCAATGACGGCCGCTTTCAGGCTGGCATCGAAGAAGGTCTGTAGCGGTGCTGAGAGCTTTTCATACTTAACCCCAGCGATATTAAAAAACTCGGCAGTCTGCTTGTTGAAAGCGGACTGGAGGCGGGTGAGCTTCTTATCTACCTCACCCTTAGCGGGAGGAAGTTTTTTAATCTCGTTTTTCTAAAGTCTGACACTTTTCGTGCTGCTTGCGAATCAGGCTGAAGGCTGCTGTCTGCGCTTTATAGGGATCCAGTCGGGCAAACTCTTTGCGCGGTTTGATCAACACCTTCGGCATATTTGGCTTGCCGCTATTCTGCTGCAGATACTCCTGAAGTTCGACCAGACTCTTCTTTCCGATAGTCAACAGATTCAACGCCTCGGGGAGGTCGTTCTTGGCTATCGGCGCCCGATTGGTATTGAGGGAATAACCGTCATGCTCCACCTGAGCAGAATAATTTCATCCCCCCCCCGCGCAATCTTCCGGTCGATAAAGAGGATGGAAGTCTTGACGCCGGAGTAGGGATGGAAGACGTGGGATGGAAGCGAGACCACCGCCCAGAGCCCGGTTGCATCCACCAGCCATTTTCGCAGCGCCACATAATCGCCGCTGTTTAGGCGTAAAAAAAGCCGCTGGAAGCCGGCGGATTATGACCCTGACGCCGTCCCATAAAAGCGATGCGTCGGTCCAGGGATGAAAGGGATCAATCAAAGAGGTGATACGGTCAAGCTTTGGCTCCTCGGTCTCCAACGCCTCATACCTCAATTCAACAGCAAACGGATTCAACATGTCCAAGTCTTCGAAACGGCAAACGTCACAGCCGAGATCCGCCAATAGTGCAAAAAGCTGGCTCAAGTCGTGAATCCTGCCAAACGCACCGCCGATAGCAGCAATCCAGGCCTTTAGCGATTTCTCCACCGCTTGCTGAGCATGAAAACCGAAAATCTCGTCATCCACTGATTCTGGGTCGACCAATGCCACCATAGCACGGATATCCTTGCCTGCCATAACCAGCAGCATGCGTGCATTTTCAGTGGCGCTCATACATTACCCGACCTTCCCGCAGAGCATGGGACACGACGTGGCTAGGAGCATCGCGCCATTTTTCGATTTCTTCAGGAGTGAACACAAGAAAGTCTTTGGCAACCCGGACATCCCGCAGAAGCCGCCATAACTTTACCGTCTCAGCTCGACGGCTTCGTTCCGGACCAAAGGGACCATCCTCTACGACGATGAAGTCGAGATCTGAATCGGCCCGAGCTGTACCGCGTGCATGAGAGCCGAAGAGAATGATCATCCTTGGGTGCACGGCAGCAACGATTTTATCAGCTACGTCCTTGAGAAGAGCGTCCATGACTGAAACCATTGATTGTGCCTCTAATGGAAGATCTACCTGTTTCTAGTAGGGGTAATTCCGCCGCCAGTATACATTAATATCGGTCATAATCAACAATATAGCAGGTCTCGGCCGAACGAGCCTGGCAGCCTGACTCAGTCACCAATGCAGAACTCGTCGATGATCCCGGCAAGATATCGAATATCGGCTGCATGGCTTTGGGGGAGTTTCAGTTGTCGGTCCTGTTACTTCCTCTCCAGGCTCTGCAGCAGCCGCAGGTAATCGTGTTGGCTCTCCCAGACCATGCTGGAAAACAGGTTCACGAAAGGAGCAAGGTTGACTGCCGCAAGGTACTCACTTCGAAGCACCGGCGGGATAATGGTCACCGGATAGCCTTCCTGGAGCAGTGCCAGGTTCATCAGCAACCCTAACGGCGGCCCTGCCGTTTCCGTCCAGCGTGTACATTCGTTCCTTCGTTGATTGAAGAGAATCTGGACGGCGCGGAGAAAATTCTCGCAGAGAAAATCCGCATAATTATAGATAGTTCAGATTCGTGAGCAAAACGTTCATCACAGCCTGACGGGAAAGGCGGGTCATTTCCTCTCCTCGGCAGCCAGTCTTACTTTGACGATGGATGTCGGCGTAACCTCTTCGCAGACCAGTGCGAAGTTCCTCCAGATGAGTTTTTCCCCTTTTTGAGGGAATCTGCCCAACTCATCGAGTATCAGGCCTGCCAGCGTATCATAGGGCAACCCTTCTTCGAACTTTATGTCGAGCAGTTCCTCAAGATCGTTCCGCGAAATAAGCCCATCCACAATAAAACTGCCGTCCGGGAGTTGCACCGCACGGGGCAACTCGCCCACGTCGTGTTCGTCATCGATCTCCCCTACCAGTTCCTCCAGCAGATCTTCAATGGTGACCAGGCCGCAGATGCTGCCGTATTCATCCACCACCAGCGCCATTTGCATCTTCTTGCGCTGCATCTCCCGCAGAAGATCGCTGGCCCGCTTGCTTTCCGGAACGTACAAAAGCGGCCTCACAATCTTGCCGATATCGAATTCCGGAGAGTCCAGCAGAGGATGTAAAAACAGGTCCTTGCTGTGGACAAACCCGACGACATCTTCCAGGTCGCCGCGGTAAACCGGATAGCGGGTGTACATGTGCTCCCTGACAGTCTGCATGAGAACGTCTCTCGACGTGTTTATGTCCAGGGCGACCACTCTGAGCCGAGGCACCATTACTTCGCTGACAACCGTATGGCTGAAGTCCAGCATGTTCTCTATTACCTTGTGTTCGTGCTCCGTCAGGGCGCCGGTTTCGCCCCCCTCGGAGAGGGAGTGAATCAGTTCTTCACGGGTGATGAAATCCTGGCCGCTGGCCGCCTTGACGCCAAACAATGCCAGCACCGCCCGGTTGGACAGGGTGAGGAACTTCACCGCAACCCCGCCTACCTTCGCAAGCGCATCTATCGGTTTGGCGACCAGAAGCGACATCCGGTCCGCATATTGAAGACCGATGGTCTTGGGGGCGAGTTCACCCAGGATCAGGGAGAAGTAGGAAACCATGGCGACCACGATTCCTATGGAAATAGGCTCGGCGGCCTCGCGCACCACAGCATAGGGAGCCGTATCTAGCCACGGCTTTAAGTACTCTACGGCCGTCGCCCCGCCGACCGCCGATGCCAGCGACCCTACCACCGTCACGCCGATCTGCACCGTGGCCAGGAAGCGGTGAGGGTCCTTCTGGAGCTTTTCGACGACCATAGCCTTCGAGTTTCCCTCAGCGACCAGTCTGGCGACGGTACTTTTGCGGGCCGATATGATGGCGAGTTCCGAGCCGGAGAAAAAACCGTTGGCGAGGATAAGCAGAAAAATGATCGTGATTTCAAAAAGAATCGATTCCAAGAGGAAAACTCCTATTTATGGATGTGGCAACGGCGAATGTCGGGACAGTGCCGGTGGGCGTGCCTTATCGGTTCGTGGGTGTGGACGTGATCGTGCCTGCCGTCCGGATCGGCCCCCTTATTCTTAGGGCTCATGGAGTCATTCCTGCGGTGCGCCCGGAGAGAAGCCGATCTAGGACCGTTGTGACGTCGTTCACGGTAATGCGGTCCATGGCGCCCGAGTCGCGCACGCGGATCCCCCAGGGCAAGTCGGCCGGCATCTTGCCATATTTGTCGCGGACCGCTTCGGGGTAACGGTTCACCACGTAGTCGGCGCTGAGATAGGGCCGCGCCCGATCGGGATTGGTGGCGGCATAGAGACCGACCACCGGCACGCCGACCGATGTGGCAAGGTGCGCCGGACCGGAGTCGGGAGCGACCACCGCCCGTGCGCGGGCGAGTATGGCCAGGAGCTGTTTCAGATCGGTGTGGCCGATGAGATTGAGTGCGGGATGCTTCATAGCCGCGGTGATCTCCTCGCCGTATCGCCGTTCGATGGCGCTCGGCCCGCCCGTGAGCACGACGCGCATGCCATGGCGTTCGATGGCGTAGTCGGCCACCTGCGCATATCCCTGCACATTCCAGTTGCGGTAGCTCTTGCTGGAACAGGGGCTGATCACCAGCGCGGGTTCGTGGTAAGGCAGGACCTCCGCGGCAAACTGTGCGGCCGTCGGCGTGATCGGGATATCCCAGCGCAGCACCCGCTGCCTGATTCCCAGCGTCTCGGCAAATGCAAAGAAGCTATCCACCACATGCTGGCGAGGCGGCGAGGCGATGCGTATATTGGTGAAGAGCCACTGCAGGTCCTTGGCACGGGTGGCGTCGAAACCGATCTTCAGGTCAGCGCGGATCAGCAGGCTGGCTAGACTCGCCCGCAGGGAAACCTGCATGTGGAGCAATACGTCGAAGCGGCGGCCCGCCAGGATGCGTTGCAGATCACGGTAGGCACGCCAGCGCCGCTGCTTGTCGAAGATGATAAATTCGACCCCCGGAATGTCGCCCACCAGGGCGTGTTCCAGATTGCCGATGACCCAGGTGATCGCTGTCTCGGGCCACTCGGCCTGTAGCGTGCGCAGCACCGGCAGCATGTGGCTGACGTCGCCCACGGCGGATAGGCGCAGCAAGCAGAGGCGGCAAGGCGGGGTCTTCAACGGCGGGGTAAAAAGAGCCCGCTGATCTTCATCAACTTGCGAGCGGTTACGAATACTAGACTCCATTCTCTTCAAGCTTCCCCCTCTCTTCCTGATAGAGCATCTAAAAAACCTCTACGCTCAGACCTTTGTTTACAGGGCACCTGCTCCCAACCTCCTCTTGATCGGACCGGAATCCAGGCAGTGAAGAGCATCAGTGAGGCGCGCGCTTCTCCCTATAAAACAAGGCATGACGCAATTAGCAGATACGGTCGATCGGACGCCACAGTTCGAGTGAGATGAATTGTCTGGCACTGATGAATAACGGACAGCGGGACACGTAAAAGTTACCCGGTGAGCATCCGTGAACCATCTGAATCAGCCGCTTAGGCGAGGTTTTGCGGGGGGATGAATTTATCCAGATACACTTCGGGCATAGCTTTGAAAGGCTCGGTTACGAAATGCGTGGTGATATTGGGATTGTACGAAATAAGCAGAGGTTGACGACCGAAATATAGGACAGAAGGGGACTCGCAACCGGACTGGCTCTGTTCGGTGTTCTGCTGATGATCGTCTGGGCATACCGGGTAGGGATCGTCGGTAACGACATTGACGATACTGATCTTGAGGGGATTGGAATTTTCTGACTTTTCCAAGGCATGTGCCACACCAAACAGGCCATGGGTGGACAGATTGAAGAAAAGCACCGGAATGATAAGCGCAAAAACAATTCTATATTTTAGGTGATTCATGCCTTGTGGTTCCCCGAATGGACCTGACAATATAAAGGCTTTCGGGCAGCATTGTCAATTCATAAAAAGCCGCTTCGTCACCCTTAAACACCAGTACCCGATCACTGAAGGTTCTGGTCGGCCAGAACCGTTGCCTCCCGGCAGGCATCAGAGAATACCATGATGACAGCCAAAATAGCGGGACCTGCCACCACGCCGGACAACCCGAACGCCAATATCCCGCCAAACACGCCGAAGACAATAAGCAGGAAGGGAAGTTTTGCCCTGCCGCAGATGAACAACGGTCGAATGATATTGTCGATGGTGCTGACCACGAGCATCCCCCAGGCTATCAAGAGCAGCCCGTGCAGTATTTGCTCCTGCATCAGCAGGTAGATCGCACCGGGGAGCCAGACCAGGGCGGTCCCCACGAATGGGATCGCTGCACAAACAGCCATCAGAGCGCCGAACAGAAACGGCGAGGGAAGTCCGGCAACCCAGAACCCGAGGCCGCCGAGCGTCCCCTGGACCAGACAGGTCAGGATGATCCCGTACATCACCGCACCGAGCACCCTGATCAGGGTTGTATTTATCGTTGCCTTGAGTTGCCCGCCGATGGGAACAATCAGCCAAAAACGCCGCAGAAAATGCCTGCCGTCTTTATAGATGAAGAAGAGGGTGATCAACATGAGAACCAGCTTGAACAGAAATCCCAGGAAATTTTTCAAGATGCCGGTGGAATAGTTGAGAATGGAGGCGACCCCTTTTTTAATGGCGGGCAGAACCATTTCAGTGAGATCGAGCGGGCCGGTCAGCGGCGTGATCATTTCGAGCCAGCGGTCTACCATCGGATGGTTCATCATGTCCCCCAAGGCCATGACGGATGCCCCGCTGGACGCATGTTCAAGGTATTGGTACGCCTGCGCGGCTTCCCGCGACAGTGAGAATATCAAACCTAGCAGGGGAACAATCAGTGCCAGGACAACAGCTGTCGTCATCAGTGCTGCGGCTGCAATCTCATGCCCACGGCAGCGATCGAGTATCCTTTCATAAAGCGGGTAGGTGATGATGCCTAGTGCGCCAGCCCACACCAGTAACGCGAAAAATGGGGCGAGGATGGCGAAGAGCAGGTACATGAACAGCATGGTGACACTGTATGCCAAAAGTGTTTTCAACAAGGATAGGTCCATATGCGCGGAAACCTCCGTGGTGCATGTGAAGGATGGCATTCGGCATCTGGAGAGGGACTATTTCCTTGCTCGGCAAGGACCTCGACAATGCTTCCCTCCTCCGGGGCGAGGCCTTATCTCGCGTCTGTTGTTCGGGTTCAGATCACATGCCGCGCTTGAGGGCGGCGATGCGCTCTTCCAGCGGCGGGTGGGTCATGAAGAGGCGCTTGAGGCCGCTACCGACAGGACCGGAAATGCCGAAGGCCGCCAACTGATCCGGCAGATGTGGCTGCGCGACACTTCTTTGCAGTTTTTCCAGGGCCGACACCATTTTCTCGCGTCCTGCCAGGGAGGCCCCGCCGGCGTCGGCGCGGAACTCTCGCCGCCGGCTGAACCAGTAGACGATGATGCTGGCCAGTATGCCGAAGACAAGTTGGGCCGCAATTGAGGTGATATAGAAGGCCGGGCCGTGACCTCGTTCGGTTTTAAACACCACCCGGTCCACGAGATGCCCGACCACCCTCGAGGCAACGATGACGAAGGTGTTAACCACCCCCTGGATCAGCGCCAGAGTGACCATATCCCCGTTTGCGATGTGGCTTACCTCGTGGCCCAGCACTGCCTCGGCCTCATCGCGGTTCAGGGAGCGTAGCAGGCCGGTGCTCACTGCCACCAGGGCGCTGTTACGGCGCATGCCGGTGGCGAAGGCATTGACATCCGACGCCTCGTAGATCGCCACCTCGGGCATGCCGATGCCTGCCCTTGTCGCCTGCCTTCTTACGGTCTGCACGAGCCAGGACTCTACCTCGCTCGATGGCTCTGTTATGACGTGGGCGCCAGTGAGCCGTTTCGCGGTCCACTTGGATATAGCAAGCGATATCAATGAGCCGCCGAAGCCGAAGACAGCGGCGTAGACGATCAGATTGGTGAGGTCGAGGCCCAGCCCCTGTTCATCCAGGATGCGGCCGACCCCCAACAGGTTCAGCACAATGCCGAGCACGAAAACTATTGCCAGGTTTGTGACAAGAAAAAGCACTACTCTCTTGAACATGCGCATTCTCCTTTGTTAAGATGTTGCAACAGTTCCGCTCTGTTTCGGTTTTAATATGGCAACACATGGCAACCGTATTACCGCCTGACCGGTGCGCCGGCAGGTATTATGATTATATCAAACGCTTGGGGATCTGCCTGAGCCAGAGCGCATCACAGATTCTGCCGAAGACCATATTTTTTCGTCTCCTTAGAAATAGTGAGTGTGGACCGGCTTTGGAGATTGACCCACCATCGGCGCCGAACCGTGACCCACCTCAATCCTTAGTTCCCTCTTGCTCTTACCATATTTTCGCGAGATGGGGTAGCCTTGAACGCCGATGCCGGGTCAAATGGCAGCTGTACCTTCACCGCTCTTTCTTACAAGATCAGCACGGAAAACAAAAGAATCCGGCATGTACCCTGACCAGTTTACTGGCAATATCTTTACCGACAAAAATGACGGGTACCCTATTCTCCACCTGACCGCTTCAGTGGAATCACCTTTGCCCCTACCACTAGGCCATCGAGATAATCCGCCCACGTCTGCATCATCTTCCGACGTTCCCGACGTTCGGCAAGATGTGCTGTCCGATTGCAGGCTCCGCCATACAGCCCATTGCCATCGAACAGCTTGGTTTCCTTTACCTGCGGCTTTGCTTTTCGTATCTGCTGGTCCGAAAGCTGCACAATCCTTTTGGGCGCACTTACCTCGCCTTAGGGGTATGAAGTTTTTTTTCGGGGTAGAGCGGCACAAAAGCTACCCCGAAAAAACGTGGATTTCAGCATGCACATCAGCAAACACCCCTGGACAATAGAAAAAGAAAAAGCCCCGAGTTTATCGGGGCTTCCGTACTTCTCCGGTCCTTGCTGGACCTTCAATTGGTGGAGGTGGCGGGAATCGAACCCGCGTCCAAAGAATCTACAAAAATAACGTCTACGAGCGTAGTCTTCTTGTCCTGTTCCTTCGGATGGTGGCGACAGGTAGACCCTTTCCACTTCTCCTACTCTAGTTAATTTATTACTCTCTAACCAGTAAAACGAGGCCTTTCTAGTCTGCTTCTGTTGACGGGCGAAGGGTTACAAGATCGCTTTCTACCCTCTACCCCGCATAACCCCCCGTTGGGAGGGATATGACTTTACGCTGCTACTGCACCTGCGAAGGTGTAGTTGTCAGCGGCGAAGAAACCTGCAATTTTGTCGTTTGCATTTATTTGCGTTGGGCTTGATATAGGGGCCAGCCCACCCCTGCTCGCTGTTAAATCCTTTAATCCTCTGTCGAAACCTGTACACCCCCTTAAAATCTGTTCTGTTTCTATTCTCTGCTGCGGCTTCTCTCTTTTAGTCCGGCGACCAGGTCACGCTGCATGTCTTTCTGCTTCAGGGTTTCACGCTTGTCGTAATTGTTCTTCCCTTTTGCCAGCCCCAACTCGGCTTTCACTTTGCCGTCCTTGAAGTAGATACGGAGCGGTATCAGGGTGTACCCTTGCTCCCTGATCTTGGAAAAGAGCTTCACAATCTCGGCTTTGTGCAAAAGGAGCTTGCGCATCCTGTCTGCATCGTGATTCTCCCTGTTACCAAAATCATACGGCAGTATGTGGAAGTTGTGCAGAAAGGCTTCGCCGTTCTTGACCATGGCAAAGGAGTCGTTCAGGTTGGCCTTGCCGCAACGCAGGGACTTTACTTCGGTCCCCTGCAGCACCATGCCTGCCTCAATACGCTCCTCTATAAAATAGTCATGGAACGCTTTCTTGTTATTGCAGATCAGCTTCTCGCCCATAGATAAACATATTAACAGATTACCCCGCAAAAGGACAGGGGGAAAAGAAACCCGCCAAGACCTCAAGTCTCCCCCGCGGGTTTACCCGCCATAGCTTCAGCGACGGCGGGTTATCCGCCATAGCCTGCCCCCATCCCCATCCCCACCCCAACCCTCCCCTTGAAGGGGAGGGAGTTTTGACTTGGTCCGGACTCTGCGGTCAGGTCTGGACTCTGCGGTCAGGTCTGGACTCTGCGGTCAGGTCTGGACTCTGCGGTCAGGCCTGGACTCTGCGGTCGGGTCTGGACTCTGCGGTCGGGCTCTGGGGCTTCGGAAAGCTCTCGCCGGCTATGAAAACCTGCTCCAGTCGACCCTTTTCCAGCAGGGACGGGTACGGAGAGCCGCCGTCACTCGGCGCACAGCCGGAGAAGACCAGGAAGTCGCCTCTCTTGCCGGCCTCAAGGGAACCGGTGCGCTTCTCGATGCCGAGCGCCCGGGCACCGCCGAGGGTCGCCATGACGAGAAGTTCTTCGGCGCTGAAGGCGTCGGATGCGGTCTCCTGCAGGTAGCGGATCTCGTCCCAAAGGGAGAGGGAATCGTTGCTGGCAAGGGAATCGGTGCCAAGGGCAAGCGGAATCCCTGCTGCTTTCAAGAGATGATGGGGGGCACAGCCAACGAAAAGACGCTGGTTGCTGCGCGGACAGAGGACGACGCTGACGCCACGCTCTTTCAGTATCGCCACGTCGGCGGGAGTGACGTGCACGGCATGGATCGCCAGGGTGGAGCCGTCCAACACGCCGAGCTGGTCCAGATAACTGGTGGAGGTGGTCCGCATCGGGTGAGGAAGATATTGCTCCCAGTGCGCCATCGGGTAGAGCAGCTCTGCAATGGCTCCTGTGGTGTCGTGCATGAAGGCGGCTTCTTCTGCGGTTTCGGAGAGGTGCACGGCCTTCGGAATCCCGAGCCTGCGGGAGAGTTCATGCAGTCCCTTGAAGAGCGGGGCCGACACGGTGTGGGGCGTGTGGGGGGAAGTCCCGGGAAGAAGCCCGCCTTGCATCTCCCCAACAGTCTTCTCGATCTTTTGCAGCAGCAGGTCGCAATGCATCGGGTCGTGCCCGATCGCTTCCAGAAACAGCCTCCCCGTGAGCGGGGAATCGCCGTAGAGCGGGACCAGGTGAAAATCGGAGAGTATGTCGCCTACCGCGGTGGTCCCGGACTCGATACTCATCCGCACTCCTTCCCGGAGTGAAAGTTCCAGCTCTCCCGGGTGGAGTGCGCGCTTTATCTTCACTACCTGCTGGATCCATTGCACGTAGTTCCTGGGAAGATAGTCCAGTTCCTTGCGTACCTTCCAGGCCGGGAAATGGGTCAGCTCCAGGTGGGTGTGGGCGTTCACCAGGCCGGGGATGATGACGCAGCCGGGGAGATCGGTGACGGCCGCGCCGCTCGCGGCGCGCAGCTCTGCGACGGTGCCGACGGCGGTGATCTGACCGTTCTCGACTGCGATGGCTCCACCGGCTATCGGCGCAGACGAGATCGGAAGCACATATGATGCGGCGTAGATCTGCATGGCTTCACCCAAGGGATGGTTTACGGTTTGCGGGCACAGGGCACATGATTCCTTCTCTTGCGTTAGTATAACTACTCACAGCTCACCATGGCAAGGAAATGACATTAACAAACCTGACCAGCACATATCTTCAGTGCAGTGGGTCGGCCAACAATCTCCCCCCTTTGCAAAGGGGGGCGGGGGGATTTAGTCCAGGTGCCATCGCGCGCATGTTGCGATAGAGTTAAAATCCCCCTCTGCAAAGGGGGACTTTCTGCGCCAACCATTGATACTGAAGATCACCGCTCGCCGGTTCAAATGGCTCTGCCTATAGCCGTGCGCCTGATTCAGCATTCCGGAGATTCAGGCCATCAGCTACAAATATAGGGATGAAGGGTTCCCCCTCCATCCCTGATAATGTTGCCTCTGCCGGCTGACGCGCCTGCTAGTTGGTCCAGTGCACGCTTTTTAGCGTCGCCTGCCCGGCTACTTCCTTGCGGGTGTCGAGCATCCTGTTCTTGTCGTCGACAAAGACAAGTTTCGGCTCGTGCAGCAGCGCCTCGGCGTTGGCCATGCTGACGAAGCTCGCAATGATCACCAGGTCCTGGGGGGCCACCATCCTGGCGGCTGCGCCGTTGATGCAGATGACGCCGGAACCGGGCTCCCCCTCGATGGCGTAGGTCTCGAAACGGCTCCCGTTGTCCACGTCCCAGATGCAGACAGCCTCGTAGGGTATGATGTCGGCTGCCTCCATCAGATCCCTGTCTATGGTGATGCTCCCCTCGTAATGCAGGTCAGCACCTGTTACCGTCGCCCTGTGAATCTTGCTCTTCAGCATCTTCCTGTCCATAGCGCCTATTCCTCCCCTAGGATGCAGTTGTCTATTAGTCGTACCGCGCCGATTCGCACAGCCAGTGCGAGCAGCGTTCTTTCATCAGCTTTCTCCAGCGGGACCAGGGTGTCGGGATCCCTGAACTCCAGATAATCAAGCTCTGCTCCGCTCTCCGCGTTGAGCACGGCGAGCGCCGTCTCGCGAAGTGCGGCAACGCTGCGCTCTCCCTCCCGGAAGGCCGTGCGCACCGCCCATATGGAGCGCGACAGGCAGAGCGCGCTCTCGCGCTCGACGGGGCCGAGCTTGGCGTTGCGCGAGCTCATGGCGAGCCCGTCCCCCTCCCGCACGATCGGCATCCCCACGATCTCCAGCTCCATGTTGAGATCGCGTACCATGCGCCTGATCACGGCCAGCTGCTGGAAGTCCTTGTTGCCGAAGATGGCGACCTTCGGCGCCACGATGTTGAAGAGCTTGGCGACGACGGTGGTCACGCCGCGGAAATGGCCGGGGCGGCTGGCGCCGCACAGATGGGTGGTGAGCTCCTCGACGGTGACGTAGCTCTGATAACCCTCCGGGTACATGTCGGCCGCCTTCGGGGCGAAGATCACGTCCACGCCCGCCTCCAGGGCCACCCGCTGGTCGCGCTCCAGATCGCGCGGGTAGCTGTCCAGATCCTCGTTCACGCCGAACTGGGTCGGGTTCACGAAGATGCTGACCACGACGGTTGCGGCGCGCCGGCGGGCCTCCACCATGAGGGAGGCGTGCCCCTCGTGCAGATATCCCATGGTGGGAACCAGGGCGATCCCGCCGCGCCTGTCGCGTGCGAACTGCTGCATCTCTGCGACGGTTTCTATCAGTATCATTTGAAGGAGTGCCTCTCTTCGGGAAATGCTCCGCCCTTGACGTCGGCGATGTAGCTTGAGACGGCCTCGCTTATGACGGGGGCAAGCTCCGCGTAGCGCTTGACGAACTTCGGGGAGTACTTGCTGCAAAGCCCCAGAATGTCGTGCAGCACCAGCACCTGCCCGTCGCACAGGGGACCCGCGCCTATGCCGATGGTCGGTATGGAGAGCTCCGCCGTGATCCTTCCGGCAAGCGCCATCGGGATCCCCTCCAGCACCACGGAGAAGGCGCCGGCGCGCTCGACCGCACGGGCGTCCTCAAGAAGTTTTTCCGCCTGCTCCTCGCTTTTTCCCTGCACCTTGAACCCCCCCATCCGGTGCAGCGACTGCGGGGTGAGTCCGATGTGGGCCATCACCGGGATGTCCATGTCGGTGATCGCCTTGATGGTGTCGGCGACATGCACGCCTCCCTCGAGCTTCACCGCGGCTGCCCCCCCCTCCTTGATCAGGAGCCCGGCATTCATCCGGGCGCTTTTCAGACCGATCTGGTAGGAAAGAAAGGGGAGATCGGAAACCACGAGCGCCTTCGGGCGGGCGCGCAGCACCGCCTTGGTGTGATAGATCATATCCTCCATGGTGACGGGAAGGGTGTTGTCGTGCCCGGCTACCACTACGCCGACCGAATCACCGACCAGGATCATGTCGATGCCGCATTGGTCCATGATCCCCGCCGTCGGAAAATCGTAGCAGGTAAGTACCGCGATCCGTTCCCCCTCCGCCTTCATGCGCTGGAAATCGAGTACGGTTTTCTGCTTCTGCATGATATATGCTCCGGTGCCTTTTGAACTCGTTTCAGTATACCGCGAAACAAAACGACGCTTGAGGGCCAGTTGAACATGCCCCCGTCCCCGTCACGGCGAAGTGCCGGCAAAGAGGGTGGAAAGCTCGTCAAAGCTTACCCTCCCCCGCGCACCCTCCCATCAGCCTTCGCCAAGGCTACGGCTGACAAGTAAAGGGAGGGGAAGAGCTGAACAGGCGGTGCGGATCCCGCTTTGTCCCGCGCCGCTCCCTTTTCGGACAAAAAAAAACGTCTCCGGTAAGGAAGACGCTGTCGAATAGACGCCGCGCGCACAAAAAGGCCCAGGCGTTTATCAGCTATCGCTTCCCGTACCGGTTCGTTCACGAATCCAGGCGGTATGTATGCTTTTTGGTGTCCTGTACGGCTCCACTTCACTGTAGCGGGCCAAACACCGTTAGAAAGCTAACACAATCGAGGTGACAAAGTCCACCTTTTTTTATTCGGCGCTCGCTCTCATCTGTTCGAGCTCTTTCACGACCGCGCCGCTTTCCTCCTGGCGCAGCTCCATGCCGTCGAAGATCGCTTCGGCCATCCTGGTCACCGACTCGACCGCACCCTTGATCTCGGCGCCATCGACGGTCTGCCTCCCTGCCGATGCGGCCATGTCGTGGCTCATCCCCTTCACTTCCTCCAGG
Source organism: Geobacter sp. (assembly GCA_003499925.1). GTDB lineage: Bacteria > Desulfobacterota > Desulfuromonadia > Geobacterales > Geobacteraceae > Geomonas. The sequence continues at coordinate 13,949 of DNRQ01000139.1, read as the reverse complement.
GCGCGCGCCACGCTCTTGGTCGCCTGCGCCTGCTCCTTGGAAGCCTTGAAGATCTGCATGGTCATCGAGCTCACGTCCTCGATCGACTGGGTCACCATCTGCACCGAGGTCGACTGCTCCTCGGTGGCGAGCTTGATCTGCTGCGTCATCTCCAGGGCGTTTTGAGAGCTCTCCAGGATGCTGGCGAGCGAGGCGCCGGTCTGGTGGCCGAGCTTCACCCCTTTTCTCACCAGGTCCTTGGTCACCGTCACGTTCTCGGCGGCGGTGCGGGACTCGGTCATGATCTCGTCGATGATGCCGGTGATCTCGCCGGTGGAGAGGCCGGTCTGCAGGGAGAGGTTCCTGATCTCGTCGGCCACCACCCCGAAGCTCTTGCCGTACTCCCCCGCCTGTGCCGCGATGATCGAGGCGTTCAGGGCCAGGAGGTTGGTCCTCTTGGTGATGTCGTTGATGACGCTTATGAACCCCTCGATCCGGCTGCTGTTGGCGCTCAGCCGTTTGATCCCCTCGTAGGAGAGCTCCACCGAGCGCTGGATCTCGGCGAGCGAATCGACCGTCTCGCGCACCACGGCGCTGCTTTGCTCGGCATGCTCCTTCACCTTGCTGGAGAGGCCGTGGGAGTGCACGGTATTCTTCTCCACCTGCCGAAGCGAGGAGGTGATCTCCTCCATGGCGGAGACCGATTTGTACACCGAATCGGAGAGCGCGTCCATGTTCCGGGTGATCTGGTCGGTGGCGATGGAGATCTCGGCCGCGGAGACGCTCGCCCCGTCCACCGACTCCATCACGCCGTGTGCGGCGGAATCGATCTTCAGGGTGCCGTTGGCAAGCGAGTCGGCGGCGCTCTTCAGGCGGAACAGATTGCCGGAATAGCGGTCGCGGTTTCCCAGGAGCTCGGAAAATGTCTTGCCGAGCTCCAGGGTGAGCCGGTCGATCGACTGCAGCAGGCTGATGCGCATGAGCGCCGCTGCCGCCTGGTCGGCGAAGAGCCGGATGGTGTCGACGTCGGTATCGTTTAGGGCGCGGTGGCTCCTCTTGTTGTCCAGGCCGAACACCCCGATGGTCTCCCCTTTGAGCACGATCGGGCAGAGTATGAAGGTGGTGGAGCGCAGCGGCTCGATCATGTCGAAGGGGGGCTGCAGCAGATAGTCGGGGGGGTACTTGGTGATGTTCTCCACGAAGTAGACCTGCTTCTCCCGGAACGACTTGTAGATCACGCCGGAGCGGTGGTCCAGGGGGAGTGTGACTTCGGGGCCCACCGGCGTCTCGTTGCCGGCGGTGGCGGCGAAGAAGAGATGCTTTCTCTCGGGGTCGGCCATCAGGACGTTGACCCGCTCGTACCCCAGCACCTCGTGCAGTCCCTCGACGCAGAGCGCGAGCACGTCGTCCTTTCGCACCGACCTCTGGATCTTGCTCCCTATCTTGTGGAAGTTCTTTATGTTGTTGTCCAGAACCTTGTAGCGGTTCTCGAAGAGCTTCTTTTGCGAGTCGACCTCCTGGACCAGCTGGTCCAGTTCCGCCCCCTTTCTGTGCAGCTCGTCCACCGCCTTGCCGATGAAGAAGCCGAAGAAGGCGAGCACGCAGGCGGTGCCCCCCCCCATGTAGAGGTAAAGCGCGATCGCCTGGCCGTTTCGGGTCATGTCGGAGAAGATCTGCTCGGAAAAGGGGAGAGCGGGGTCGGCGAAGAACAGCAGGCGCAGCACCGTCCACCCTACCGGCGCCGATATGCCGAGGAATAAGCCGATGAGCGCGTAGAGCCTGCTGCGGTTGGCATCGGCGTAAATTTTGTTCATAACTAAGCCACCTCTTTTTCGCCCCTTGCGCCGCCACGAAGCGCCCTTCGGGGAATTTTTTGCAGTCTAAGGCAGAGATTAGCCAAAGTCAACTGTATCCTTTGCCGTCGCTACCTCCCGAGCATTATGCCGAGCGCCTCGGCGTGCCGCACCATCTCCCCGGCGGGGTCGATCAGGTTCAGGCTGCGCACCGCGTCCTCGATGGGAACCGAGGTGATGTGCCTTCCTTTCAGGCAGGCCATCTGTCCGAAGGCGCCGATCTCGATCAGTTCCACCGCCTTCACGCCGAACCTGCTCCCCAGGCAGCGGTCGAAGGTCGAGGGGGAGCCGCCGCGCTGCAGGTGCCCGAGCACCGTGACGCGGATGTCCATCTCCAGGACCCCTCCCAGCTCCCGCGAGAGCTGCTCCCCCACCCCTCCCAGCCGCTCGACCACCGATTTTCCACCTGCAGGCTCCTGCACCACGCGGTCGCCCCCCCTGGGGAAGGCCCCCTCCGCGGCGACGATCACGCTGAAGCGCCTGCCGCGCCGCCCGCGCTCGACGATGGCGGCGCGGACCTTGTCGATGTCGTAGGGGATCTCCGGGATCAGGATCACGTCGGCCCCGCCGGCTATCCCCGATTCCAGCGCGATCCAGCCGGCGTAGCGTCCCATCACCTCCAGCACCATCACCCGGTGGTGGCTCTCCGCGGTGGAGTGCAGTTTATCGAGCGCCTCGGTCGCGGTCTCCAGCGCCGTGTTGTAGCCGAAGGTGACGTCGGTCTCCAGGAGATCGTTGTCGATGGTCTTGGGGACCCCGACGATGGGGACCCCGCGGCGCATCAGTTCGAGGGCGATCTTCAGGGAGCCGTCCCCCCCCACGACGACCAGGGCGGAGAGCCCGAGCCGCTCGATCCTTGAGATCACCTCGTCCGAGACGTCGACCAGTTCCACCTTTCCCTCGCGCATGATCGGGAAGCAGAAGGGGTTCCCCCTGTTGGTGGTACCGAGGATGGTGCCGCCCCGGGGGAGGATGCCGCGCACGTCGTCAAGGCCCAGGACCCGGCACTTCTCGGGGTGCAGGAAGCCGTCGAAGCCGTCCTCGATGCCGATCACCTCCCAGCCGCGGCCGATGACCGCGGCCTTCACCACCCCCCTGATCACCGCGTTAAGGCCCGGGCAGTCGCCGCCGCCGGTAAGAATCGCTATCCGCTTGGTCATTGCATTTCACCTCGATATTCGCCACAAAAAAACACAAAAAACACGGGAAAAAAGGCCGAACCTTAAAACGTTTTAGCCACAAAAAGGCACAAAAGTCACAAAAAAAATCCAGGACTAAAACTACAAGGTGTTGAAACCTTGGCAGCCATTCGTTGAAAGGGGAATCGGCTCTACAAATAAAAAGCGTTTTTTGTGCCCTTTGCGCCTTTTCGTGGCAAGGATGCTTCAAGCCTTAGCCACAAAAAAGCACAAAAGTCACAAAAAAAATCCAGGACTAAAACTATAAGGTGTTGAAACCTTGGCAGCCATTCTTGAAGGGGGAAGTCGATTCTACAAATAAAAAGCCTTTTTTGTGCCCCTTGCGCCCTTTCGTGGCAGATGCTTCAAGCCTTTTTTTGTGACTTTTGCGCTCTTTCGTGGCAGATGCTTCAAGCCTTTTTTTGTGACTTTTGCGCCTTTTCGTGGCAAGGATGCTTAAAGCCTTTTTTGTGTTTTTTGCGCCTTTTCGTGGCAAGGATCTGCTTTATAGCGGCTCCCCGACCAGGTCGTCTCTTGTGGCCGTCAGGGTTCCCAGCGCCTCAAGGATCGCCTTCGGCTCCAGCCGGTTGCGCGCATCGGTGTCGGCATAGGCCAGCACGATGCGCCGATTTTTCGCGACGACAAAGGTGCCGGCAATCGGGAGCTCCCATGAATCATCGCCGTTGAAGGCCGGCAGGTCGGTGCCAAAGGAGATGTAGAGGGAACGCACCCACTCGGGAACCTGGTATACCAGACCATAGTTTCGCGCCACCACGTTCCCCAGATCGCTCAGCACTTCGTACTGCAGAAAGTTCTTGAGAAGCGTCGCCTGGGATTTGTCCGGACTCTGCGGGGAGATCGCCATCAGGGAGGCGCCGAGCCGCAGGATCTCGGGAAGGATCTTCTGGTACGCCTTCAGCTGCAAACTGCAGTAGGGACACCAGATGCCGCGATAGAAGGTCACCACTGCGGGGCCGCTCTCAAGGGAGGCGCTCAGGGTTTTCGGGACTCCCACGGCATTGGGCAGGGTGAAATCCGGCGCCTGATCACCGGCCTTGGCAACCCGTTCGGTGATGCCAGACAGGGAAAGCTCCAGTGAAACCCGCTGCAAAAGCTCCGCCTTATCCGGTGAAAGCGGCGGCAAAGATTGCTCCAGCCTGTATATCTGCGACCTGAGATCCTGTTCCATGGAAAAACACCTCCGGCAGTACTTCTTCCAGTGACCGTCCCCCTTCCAGCCATCAGTCTTACCCAAATTGGCGCTAAGGTCAATAGATCGTTGCGGAAGCTCGGTTTTTCATCCGTTATCCACAATCGTACAATTTTGACCCACGTCATAAACAATTCGGCTCGACCGCGCTATCTTCAGTTCAACGAAGCGCACAGGAGGAAGCAAATGGAATTCAAAAACGGCTTGGGAGATTCGGCGATTCAGGATGTGATGACAGGTTACCCGGAAATAGGAGAAATCCTGAACCGCTATGAGATCGGCTGCGTCACCTGCAAGGTCGGCATCTGTCTCCTGAAGGACGTGGTGGCGATCCACGGCCTCACCAAGGAGAGCGAGGCGGCCATAGAAAAAGAGATCAATGAATATCTGGATCGGAAGAGCTGACATCATACTGCCGGCAGTTCCTTCAGTCACGATCAATAACTTAAATAACCAACTACACAACCGGAAAAATAACCGATTACACGAAAAAGGAGATACGAACATGGGACATTCAGGATGCGGTTGCCAGGGAAGCATGGCGAGAGTTATCGAGAGAACGGAGAGCACGGAGCAGACAACGACGGCAAAGGCGGCGAGCGAGCTGAGACAGTGGCCGGTGCAACTGCACCTGGTACCGCCGACCGCCCCCTGGTTCAACGACAGCGACATCCTTATCGCAGCGGACTGCGTCGCCTTCGCGATGGGGAGCTTCCACAGTGATCTGATGAAGGGAAAGGCCGTGGCGATAGCCTGCCCGAAGCTGGACGATACCACCCCTTACGTCGAGAAACTGGCGGCGATCTTCCGGCAAAACGAGGTGAGGAGCATCACGGTGGCGATCATGGAGGTCCCCTGCTGCCGCGGACTCGACGTGATAGTCAGGCAGGCGCTCGGCCTGTCGGGCAAGGACATCCCCCTGGAGACGGCGGTGATCGGTGTCAACGGCGAGAGGAGGAGCTAGCATGAATCACGATATCACACAGAGGCTCAAGGACGAACACCAGCTGATACTGAGGATGCTCGCGCTGCTGGAGAAAAACGCGGCGCTGACGGCGCAGGGCTCCTTTCACGATTACCGGTTCTACCTGGACGGCGTCGATTTCATCAGGAACTACGCCGACCGGTTCCACCACGCCAAGGAAGAGGACATCCTCTTCGAGGCGCTCATCGAAAACGGCATGCCGCGGGAAAACAGCCCGGTCGCCGCCATGCTGATGGAACACGACCTGGGGCGCGCCTTCGTGCGCGGCATGGAGGAGGCGGCCAAACGGGCGCTGAACGGGGAGGCGGGCCAGGACCAGGCGATCGCAACCAGTGCCCGGGGCTATCTGGAACTGCTGCGCGAGCATATCTCCAAGGAGGACGACATCCTCTATCCGCTGGCGGAGCGGGTGATTCCCGAGGAGAAGCGGGACGCCATCGTTGCGGGGTACCAAAGGGCCGAGGAGAAGGCGGCAGCGGGGCTTGAGGCGCACTACCGGGCCATCGTGGAAGGTTACGAGGCGAAGGCGGCAGGGTAGCTGAAGGCGGCAGGCAAAGGGTAATGGTATCAAAAAGGGCGGGGGAATATTCCCCCGCCCTTTTTCAGTAGCAAGTCCCCCTTTGGCAAAGGGGGATTCAGGGGGATTTGCAGTCCATCGCCCGATCACGCTGTTGCGTAGAAAGGCAAATCCCCCCCGCCCCCCCTTTGTCAAAGGGGGGAGGTTTAATCAAAGGAAGGAGTAATCCGATTACTCCTTCCTTTCCTCGGGGGAGGTTATCAAGGGAGGGGAGTAATCGGATTATTCCAGGTTGTCCTCGATCCTGATGAAATTGCTCTTGCCGCGGATCACTTCGAAGGCGTCGATCTCGGCCAGGGCGCGGCGCACATCGGCCTCGCGGGCCTCGTGGGTCATGATCACGATGGGGACGGTGTCGGCACTCCTGGCGCTTTGCACCATGGAAGCGATGCTGATGCCGCTCGCCCCGAGCGCGCCGGCGATCCGCGCCAGGACGCCGGGCCTGTCGAGCGCCTGAAACCGGATATAGTACTTGCTGACGATCTCGCCGATCGGCTTGATCGGCAGGGTGGCCACTTTCTCGTCCAGGTAGCCAAGCGGCGCACAGCGGCGCGAGATACCGGCACCCATGTTGCGGGAGAGATCGACCACGTCGCCTACCACGGCACTAGCCGTCGCATCCATGCCGGCTCCCCTGCCGTAGAACATGACGGGGCCGATGAAATCGCCGGTGAGCCTGATGGCGTTGAAGACGCCGTGCACGTCGGCAAGCGGGTAATCGATCGGGATCATGGTGGGATGCACCCGCGCCTCGATCTGGCCGCCGTCCATCTTGCCGATGGCGAGCAGCTTGATCCGGTAGCCGAAGGACTTGGCGAAGTCGACGTCTTCCGAGGAGATCGAGGTGATCCCTTCGGAGTAGATGTCCTTCAGGTCGATCTTGGTGCCGAAGCAAAGCGAGAGGAGCAGACAGAGCTTGTGCGCGGTATCGACCCCTTCGATGTCGAAGGTGGGATCCGCCTCGGCATAACCGAGCTCCTGGGCGCTCTTCAGCACGTCGGCAAAGTCGGCACCCTCCTGGGTCATCCGGGTCAGGATGTAGTTGCAGGTCCCGTTCACGATGCCGAGCACGGTGGAGAAGCGGTTCGCCGCCATGTTCCCCTTGATGGCCGACAGTACCGGTATGCCCCCCCCCACCGCCGCCTCGAACAGGACCTCGACACCGTTGGCCCGGGCAGCGGCGTAGATCTCCTCGCCGTGCACAGCCAGCAGCGCCTTGTTGGCGGTGATCAGGTGCTTGCCGTGCGCAATCGCCTTGAGGGCGAAGCTGCGGGCGGGCTCGTAGCCGCCGATCAGCTCGATCACTACCGAGATCTCGGGGTCGGTCAGGATTTCGTCGGCGTTGCGGGTAAGGTTGATCCCCTCGGTGCTGACGCCGCGGTCCGTGGTTATATCGAGATCGGCTATCCCCTTCAGGGAGATCCTTGCGCCGGTCTTCTCCGAGATGAGGCCGGAGTTCTCTTTCAGGAGCTTGACTACACCGGCGCCGATGGTGCCGAAACCGAGAAGGCCTATCTTTATCTCTTTCATAATCCCTCGTTTGTGATCATATGAAAATCAAAGGCAATTTAAAGGGATGAGGGGGATGCCTCCCCTTCACCCCTGTGAAACGCTCTTTGCCTCTTGCCTCTTGCCTATTCCTTGTCCGTGACGCCGGAGGCGATCTCGTCCAGGATGCCGTTCACGAAGGAGGCGGAATCCTCTGCGCCGAACTTCTTGGCCACTTCGATCGCCTCGTTCATGGTGACGTTCTTCGGTATGTCCGGCCGGTAGAGCAGCTCGAACACGGCAAGCCGCAGGATGTTGAGATCCACCCGCGCCATGCGCGCCATGCTCCAGTGCTTCGACTTCTCGCCGATCTTGCCGTCGATCTCGGAGAGGTGGGCGATGACGCCGTTCACCAGCTCGGAGGCGAAGGAGTACGCCTTGGAGTTCACCTCAAGGGTCGGTTCCTCACCCTCGCCAAAGCTCTCGATGATCCGCTTGAGCGCGAAGTTCGCGTCCTGCAGCACCAGGTCCTTCGAGTAAAGCGCCTGCAGCGCCAATTCCCTGCCATCTCTGCGTGTCGTCAATTACCCATCTCCCTGAACAGGTTTGCGGTCTCGATGGCGGTCATCGCCGCATCGGATCCTTTGTTTCCCGCCTTGGTCCCTGCCCGCTCGATCGCCTGCTCGATGGTGTCGGTGGTGAGCACGCCAAAGGCTATCGGGACGCCGGTGTCGAGCGAGACGTGCGCGATCCCCTTGGAGACCTCGGAGGCGACGTAGTCGAAGTGCGGGGTGGAGCCGCGGATCACCGCGCCCAGGCAGATCAGGGCGTCGTAGCTGCCGCTTTTGGCCATCTTCTGGGTGGCGAGCGGGATCTCGAAGGCGCCCGGCACCCGCACCACGGTGATCTGCGCGTCGTCGGCGCCGTGACGGACCAGGGTGTCGACTGCACCCTCAAGGAGCCGCTCTCCTATGAAGCTGTTGAAACGGCCGACCACGATGCCGAACCTGAGCCCGTCGGCGTTCAATTTTCCCTCGATGAATTTTGGCATTGTCATAACTCCATATAAGAAAGGCGTCGCACACGGATTAAAACGGGAACTGGCGGATAACTACAGGTTAAACTAAAAGTCTTTGGGGTGAAGATTTAAACCAAAGAATGGATCGGTTTATCCTGCTTCTTCCTCCATTTTCTTGCTGTTATCCGTGTGCAGGATTTGGAACTTGATTTCTGTCTCAGATGTTCTCCAGCAGGTGTCCCATCTTGTCGCGCTTGGTCCTCAGGTACTTGGCGTTGCTCTTGGACGGGGCGATCTCGATCGGCACCCGCTCCACGATGTTGATCCCGTACCCCTGCAGTCCGACCAGCTTCTTCGGATTGTTGGTCATGAGCCGGATCTTCTTCACCCCGAGGTTCACCAGGATCTGCGCCCCGATGCCGTAATCCCTCAGATCGGCCTTGAAGCCGAGCGCCAGGTTCGCTTCCACGGTGTCGTGCCCCTCGTCCTGCAGCGCATACGCCTTCAACTTGTTGGTAAGGCCGATGCCGCGCCCTTCCTGGCGCATGTAGAGGATTACGCCTGTCCCATCCGCCTCGATGATCTCCATGGCACTGTGCAGCTGATCGGCGCAGTCGCATCTGACGCTGCCGAAGACGTCGCCGGTCAGGCACTCGGAGTGCACCCGCACCAGGACCGGCTGGTCGCCGCGGATGTCCCCCTTGACAAGGGCCAGGTGCTCCAGCCTGTCGATATCGTTTTCGAAGGCGACCGCCCTGAAGTTGCCGAACTGGCTGGGAAGCGCCACCTCGACGGACCTGCGCACCAGGCTTTCGTGCTTCAGGCGGTAGGCGACCAGGTCCGCTATGGTGCAGACCTTTATGCCGTGCAGCTTGGCGAATTTCTTCAGCTCGGGCATGCGCGACATGGTGCCGTCATCGTTCATGATCTCGCAGATCACGCCGGAGGGCTCGAGCCCCGCCAGTCGCGCCAGATCCACCGACCCCTCGGTCTGTCCGGAACGCACCAGCACGCCGCCGTTTCTGGCGCGAAGCGGAAAGATGTGGCCGGGTCTGGCCAGATCGGACGCGACGGCCCCGGGGGCCACTGCCGTGAGTATGGTGTGGGCGCGGTCGGCCGCGGAGATGCCGGTGGTTACCCCCTTCTTCGCCTCGATGGAGACGGTGAACGCGGTGCCGAAGGAGGAGGTGTTACTCTGCACCATGGGCGGCAGATCGAGCTTGTCGCAGCGCTCGGCGGTCATGGTAAGGCAGATCAGGCCGCGGCCGAAACGGGCCATGAAATTGATCGCCTCGGGCGTCACGCACTGGGCCGCCATGGTGAGGTCCCCTTCGTTTTCCCGGTCCTCGTCGTCCACCAGGATCACCATCCTGCCGGCCCTGATCTCCTCGATGGCTTCCTCTATGCTTGCAACAGACATGTACTTTAACCCCTCTCACTCGTTTCGATTAACATACGCCCTGGTTAAACGGTATGTCGTCAGGTAGATCGTCGTTCAGCCGCGATGCCAGGTCCGGGACAGGTTCCCGCCTCCCCCGGGGGGAGGCGCAATCAAGGAACCCAGATCGGAGACCATAGCAAAAAATGGTGCAAGGTGGCAATAAAAAAGCCCTTACATGAAGCCGCTTTTTGCCAGCAGTTCCAGTGTGAGCCCCCCCTCTTTGACCTCCTCCCTGCGGGCCAGCAAGCGCTCCAGATATCGGCAGAGGAGATCGGTCTCGACATTCACCTCGTCGCCCACCCTTCTCCCCATCAGCGTGGTCCTCGCGGCGGTGTGCGGTATCACGTTGACGCTGAAGCTGTCCGGCCCGACCGAGTTCACCGTCAGGCTGATGCCGTCGATCGCCACGGAGCCCTTGGCGGCGATGTATTTGGCAAAGGGGGCGGGGAACCGGAAGGAGAAGACGATGTTGCCCGCCACCTCGCGCCGCTCGGTGACGGTGGCGACGCAGTCGACGTGGCCGGAGACCAGGTGTCCGTCCAGGCGATCCGAGAGGCGCATGGCCCGCTCCAGGTTGAGCGGCGAGCCCCCCTTCAGGTTCTTGAAGGCGGTGCGATCGACGGTCTCCGGGGAGATATCGAAGCTGATCGTGCCGCCCCCCTTGCGGACCACGGTAAGGCAGGCGCCGTTCACCGCGATCGAGGCGCCGACGGCGATCTCCTCCATCGGGAGGGACGTCTTCAGCATCAGGGTGCCCGAGGCTCCCCTTCTCTCGATGGAGACCAGCTCGCCGACCGTTTCTATCAGACCTGTGAACATGTGAACCCCTTGTGAAGCGGGACTAGGGGCTAGGGTCACCTAGCCCCTGAATTTACCGGCGTCCCCTCTACCAGCAGATCCACCCCTACCCGCTTGACCGTCATCCCCTCCAGGCGGATGGCGTCCTTCATCAGGGAGACCCCCTCGCCTGCAAAAAGGGCCGTCCCGGCGCCGCCGACAAACTTCGGCGCCACAAAGATCATGCAGCTGTCGATAAGCCCCGCCCGAAGTGCCGCTCCCGCCAGGTGACTGCCTCCCTCGAGCAGGATCGACTGCACCCCGAGTTCGCCCAGGCGCCGGAACAGATCGGCGAGATCGACGCGCCCTGCGCTCTCCCGGCAGCTCAAAACCCGGGCGCCGCGGGAGCTGACGGCGTCGATCCTCGAAGGGTCCTGGCAGCAGGTGGCGACTATGGTCCCGGCGGCCGACCGGACGCTGAAAAGCGCCGCGTGCAGCGGTATCCTCAGGGTGGAGTCGACCACGACCCGCAGCGGGTCCTTCCCTCCCGGGAGCCGGCAGGTGAGAAGCGGATCGTCCTTCAGCACGGTGCCGACGCCGACCATGATGGCGTCCAGCTTCCCGCGCAACCGGTGCACCTCGCGCCGCGCCCGGTCGCTTGTGACCCAGCGGGAATCGCCGCTTGCGGTGGCGCTCATGCCGTCCAGGGTGAGCGCGCTCTTCAGCACCACGTAAGGGAGCCCGGTCTGGATCCACTTGATGAACGGGCGGTTCAGTTCGCGGCACGGCTCCTCGAGGAGCCCGGCTTCGACCTCTATCCCGGCCTCCCTGAGCATCTCGATCCCCGCTCCCGCGACCAGCGGGTTGGGATCGACCATGGCGACGTAGACCCGGGCCACCCGTGCCGCGATCAGCGCCTCGGCGCAGGGGGGGGTCTTGCCGAAATGGGCGCACGGCTCCAGGGTCACATAAACATCGGCGCCCGCGGCAAGCTCTCCCGCCTCGTTGAGCGCGTGTACCTCCGCATGCGGGGTGCCGGCCTTCTTGTGCCAGCCGCGACCGACGACGCTGCCGTCCCGAACGATCACGCAGCCGACCGCCGGGTTGGGAGAGGTCTTCCCCTCCCCGCGGCGGGCCAGGGCAAGCGCCTGCCGCATCATTTTCAGCTGTACATTGGACATGCGGCCCCGGCTACTTCTTCAGAAGGTCCTGCAACTCCAGCATGAATTCGCTGATATCCTTGAAGGAGCGGTACACGGAGGCGAAGCGGACGTAGGCGACCTGGTCGATGCCGTGCAGCTCCGACATGACCCACTCGCCGAGCGTGGTGGTCGGCACCTCCTTCTCGCCGCTTTCCTGCAGCCGGGTTTCCAGCCGGTCCACCAGCTTCTCGATGGTCTCCACGGAGACCGGCCGCTTCTCGCACGCCTTCTGGATCCCGGCGATCAGCTTCATCCGGTCGAACGGCTCGCGCCTGCCGTCCCTCTTGGTCACCAGCGGAAGCACCTCCTCGACGCGCTCGTGGGTGGTGAAGCGCTTGGCGCACGACTCGCACTCGCGCCGGCGCTTGATGGTCGAGCCTCCCTTGTCGGGGCGCGAGTCGACTACCTTGCTGTCGGAGAAGCCGCAAAAAGGGCATTTCATGACGGTTTCTCCTCGAACTTCTCGACGATCACGCCGGACTCGCGGATCATCTCCTCGGCCAGGGTGTCCGGATAACCGGAGAGATAAACCACCCGCTTGATCCCGGCGTTGATCACCATCTTCGAGCAGATGATGCATGGCATGGTGTTGCAGTAGAGGGTGGCCCCCTCGATGGAGGTGCCGTGCTTCGCCGCCTGGATGATGGCGTTTTGCTCGGCATGCAGGCCGCGGCAGAGCTCGTGCCGCTCCCCGGACGGTATGCCGAGCTTCTCCCTCAGGCAGCCGATGTCCAGACAGTGGGAGGTTCCCGACGGCGCGCCGTTATACCCGGTGGCGAGGATATTCTTGTCCTTCACGAGCACCGCGCCCACTTGACGCCTGAGACAGGTGGAGCGGTTCGCCACCAGGCGGGTGATCTCTATAAAATATTCATCCCAGCTGGGGCGCGCCATAAAAGGTCCTCTCATGTGAAATTCGGTCAGGATAACCGTTTTCTCGGGCCCGGTCAAGCGGCGTGCGTCGCGGCTTCGAAAATGCTTGCCCGATGCCGACAAAGAGTGTAGGAAGTAATGTTTTTCCGGACCGGCGGGGAACCGTCGCCGACCAGGACACCCGTACTCTCCCCCCTTTGAAAAAGGGGGGGTGGGGGGGATTTGCCTGGTGCTGCTTAGTTATTTCAAGGAGAACCTACATGAGCATCATAGACCATCCGCAGATTCTTGCGATCATCATCGAGGAGAGCGGACTGCCGCGCGCCGGCGTGGCGCAGACGGTGGCGCTTTTGAACGAGGGGGGGACGGTCCCTTTCATCGCGCGCTACCGGAAGGAACAGACCGGGGAACTCGACGAGGTGCAGATCCGGCAGATCGAGGACCTGCTCGGCTACCACCGCGAGCTCGCCGAGCGAAAGGGGACGGTGCTGAAGAGCATCGAGGAACAGGGGGAACTGACCCCGGAGCTCTCGGCACGCATCGAGGGGTGCCGCAGGAAGACGGAGCTCGAGGACCTCTACCTCCCCTACAAGCCAAAACGCAGGACCAAGGCGACCATTGCGCGGGAGCGCGGGCTGGAGCCGCTGGCCGAGCTGATCGCCCTCCAGGAGCTGGCCCAGGGCTCGCCGGCCGAGATCGCCGCCCCCTTTGTGAACCTGGAACTCGGCGTTGCCGACGCCGATGCGGCGCTGGAAGGGGCGGCCCACATCCTGGCGGAAAAGCTGAGCGAAGACGCCGACCTGCGAGGCATGGTGCGCGACCTCACCCGGGAACAGGGGATCTTCGCCTCCAAGCTCCTCGGCGAGGGGGTGGACCGCGAGGGTAAGTTCAAGATGTACTACGACTACCAGGAGCCGCTCAAATCGGTGCCGTCCCACCGCATGCTCGCCATGCGTCGCGGCGAGAAGGAGGCGGTGCTGAGGCTCCTCCTGGCGGCCCCGGAGGAGGAGATACTCGGGCGGCTCAAGCTCCGGCTCATCAAGCGGGAGAGCATCTTCAGACAAATCCTGGAGGCGGTGGCCGCGGACGCCTACAAGAGGCTGATCGCCCCCTCGATCGAGGTGGAGCTGAGGCTGGAGGCGAAGACCCGGGCGGACGAGGCGGCGATTGCCGTGTTCGCCCAGAACCTGAGGAACCTGCTGCTCCTCCCGCCGGCTGGCGGCAGGCGCGTGCTCGGCATCGACCCGGGGCTTAGAACCGGCTGCAAGCTGGCAGCGATCAGCGAGACCGGGCGCTTCCTGGAGCAGACCACCATCTATCCGCATACCGGCGGTCCCAAGGCGCAGGCCGCAGGCGCCGAACTGGTAC
>DNRQ01000151.1 GCA_003499925.1 Geobacter sp. | reverse complement strand
GATGGTTTAGTATTGTCGTGTATCCAAGGCTGCTAAAATTTTACGGCACAATATCTCTTGGTGATATCAAAGTCAATAATTTTCCTGATTTGCACTGATCTCCCGCTGGAAAACCCCCTCCCCTTCAAGGGGAGGGTTGGGGTGGGGATGGGGCAGCCCCGGCGCCAAAAACACCCCCATCCCCCTCCTGACCTCCCCCTTGAAGAGGGAGGGACCTGAACAGCGGAAGATCAGCGCTAATCAGGATAGTTTTTTACCGCGCTAAGGGATGCTAGAGGAATCCTTCTCTCCCCCTGGGTCCAAGAGGGAGAGAAGGCGCGCGACTAGCTGAAGGTCAGGGCTAATCGGAGAGGAGGGTTCCTGCTGTTAGTTGAAGAAGTATCTGAGACCGACCGTGCTGGAGAAACTCGACGGATCGAAATCGCCCCGGCGCTCGCCAAAACGGTTGGTTATGTCGGCGTCCGGCGCAACGACCAGTTTTGCCTCTGCGGTCAGAGCCAGCTGCTTGAGAAGGAAGTAGTCGAGGCCGGCGCTGGCGTGGACTCCTAGCGTCGTGTCGACGTCGCGCCATGAGCCGTCATTGGGATCATAGTCGCTGACCAGGACGTCCAATCCGGCTCCCAGATAAGGGACCAGCTGCCGGTCGCTGAGGGCGAAGCGGTACTGTCCGCCCAGGGATACGTTGGTGACTGCGAAATCGCCGGTATCGGAGCCGAAATCGGTCCGGGTGACATCGAACTCTGCGGCGAAGTGGTCATTGAGGCCGTAGATGAGGCCGACGCCCCCGACCAGGCCCGCGTCGGTGTCGTTGTTGTGGAAATCCGAGTTGTTGTCTGCCGGGATCAAGAAGCCGATTCTGCCGGTAACGCCGACTCTCCCTCCGATGCTGTCGGCCATTGCCGTCCCTGCGCACAGGGCGACGGTCGATGCGAGACATGCTACTGCGATGAGCTTTTTCATTGTGATTCTCCTTTTGACAGGTTGTTGGATTTAATGCCTAGCCGGTGCTGCTATTGCACGGTTATTTCGAAAAGAACCCGTATGTTCGCCTGTGCTGCCTCGGAATGAAGCTCTGTCGGCCTCGGTTCGTTGACCATGGGACGCGTCTCGCCATAGCCTATGGTCGTCAGCCGGTTAGAGCCGATGACACCTTCGCTCACCAGGTAGCTCCTGACCGAATCCGCCCTTCTTTCGCTCAACTTCTGGTTGTACTCCTCGGTGCCGGATGCCGAGGTGTACCCCGCGATGCGGATTCGAGCCTTAGGGTTTTCCTTCAGGAGCAGAATGTTCCGGTCCAGGATGGCTTTCGCCTCCGGTTTCAGGGTCGACTGATCGAAATCGAAGTGTATGTCCTCGAAAGAGAGCACGATGACCTGCGGCTCGGCCACGACAACTGCCGTCTGCACCGCGTTCGGCACGGGCGCCAGGATTACAGCGGGGGGGCAGCCGTTCTGGTCGACTGCAGCGCCTGCGGGCGTTGCGGGACATTTATCCAGGTAGTCCGCTACGCCGTCGCGGTCGTTATCGATCGGGCAGCCATCGCTGCCGATGGCAACGCCTGAAGGGGTACCCGGGCATCTGTCGAGGGCATCGCTGACGCCGTCGCCGTCTCCGTCGCTGTCGCTATCCACCGGCTGGGCGGCCCGGGCAACCACGGCGTTAGACTTGCCGCCGAACCGCAACACCACACCCACGCTGGATTCCACATTGTGGATGTGTTCATCGGTGGTCATGTTGTCCCTGACGTCGACCCTGAGTGCGACATTCTCCGCCACCCAGTATTTCGCACCCACGCCGGCGCCGATGATGGACATGTTCTTGTTGTTGATCTTGGGGCTGTAGTGCGCCGCCCCGTAACCCGCGGTGACGTACGGGTTGAACCTGGATTCGGGCATGAAGTGGTAGATCAGGTCGAGGTGGTACATGGCGATATCCACGTCGTCGATGGGGCTGGTGAACTCCCCTTGTCTGGTGAAGGAGCGGGATTTGTCGTCGACTCCGCTATTGACGTATTGGCCGGTCACCTCGACTCCGAAATGCCCGGTGAAGTTGTAGCCGATGCGCCCGCCGAGTATCGGGCCGTTTTCCAGGTTCTGCCTGTCCTGGAAGAAGCTGTAACCCGCGAAGGGGCTCAGCTCGACGCTTCCCGCCTTTATCTCGGCGCGGGCCGGCAGGGGGAGTAGAAAGGCTGAAACCAGCAACGCCGGTGCCACCCTTTTCATGAACGGTGCCGCTGAAAACATCTTCTTTCTCATCTAAAACCTCCTGGTATTGAGCGATTGGTTTTCGCTGTCTTCATTGCAGTTAACTTAGCAACCAACCCCGCCTGCGGCGGCGCTTTGTCGAGGAGCAAGATTGCCGTACTGTCCCCATCCCCACCCTGACCCTCCCCTTGACTTGTCAGCCATAGCCTTGGCGAAGGCTGAAGGGGAGGGAACGTGGAGGATAAAGGGTGAACTTACTCAGAAGCCGCCCACGCCGCCGGGGGGCGGCCCTGTATCAAAAAGTAACCACTACTTCCGCAAGCAGTCCACCACTTGCTCCTCCCCCCGCAGGGGGGAGGTCGGGAGGCACTGCCATTAAGTTAAG
>DNRQ01000193.1 GCA_003499925.1 Geobacter sp. | reverse complement strand
GGGAGGTCGGGAGGGGGATGGGGGAAAGCCGCTACCTGAGCAGTCGGTAGGTCGGGTTAGCCCGCAGGGCGTAACCCGACGTGCGTAACCCGACGTTCAGTGCAGTCGATCATGCATAGGCTGGCGTTATCGGCGTGCTGTCTGGATCACAAGATAGTTTGCTGCCATTATCTGTCGGAATCTCTCGCTGGTGGTAGCCCACTCGACGATGTCCACCTGAAAAGGAAGATCGCTCTCCTCGAACGCTTCCTTGAGCGAGGAGAGAGTCCCGGCCGGGAGGGAGGCCTCACCGCGAACCGCCAGGTCCAGATCCGAATAAGGCTTAGGATTGTCACCGATGCGTGAACCGAAGACCCATGTTTGCCAACGCCAGTGAGACGTGCGCCAATGCCCCCCCCGGAAACGGGAAACGGAAAGGCCTCAGGCATCCGATAACAACACTTCTATCCTCCGCGCGCTTCTCTTACTTAACCGGTAAGCCTTGCACCTGCCTTCTGCACATCGCCTCGATCTGCCGGTAAGAAAGCACGATCCAGAGCAGGAACGGCAGCAGGTAATGGGCCACCACCAGCCAGCCATAGGAAACGGCCATGTTCGCCAGGGACGGTCTGGGCGTCTTCAGATAGGGGATCCATACCGCCGTCATGAAGAAATCGCCGAACAGGAACAGGGCCATCCCTGTCGCGATCCCAATAAGCCTCTTTCTCATCTCCATCCCGGGGATGGCCAGGAGGAGAACCAGGAAGGTGTAAAGGTTGTTTGAACCGTCATAGGGGAGCTGCTCCATCATTTCGCCCGTCGGCATGGTTGCCGTGGTGATGAATGCCAGGACGAACTTGTAGCATCGATGCAGCGACGGCAGCAGCGGCACGAACAGCAGGGAGATGCCTAGCAGCCTAGCAAGGAACAGCAGGAGTCTTTTCACGATTCACCACCAGATCTATCCATATGAACCATAGCGCCACGATGAAGAAGAGAAATACGGTTTCCCAGACGTAATCATGGAACAGATGGGCTCTCAGGGGCCAGTATTCCGTCACCCATCCGAGGGCGACCAGCCGAACGATATTGACCGCGATGATGAGCGGTATGCCGCTGACAAGCCCGAGCGCCTTTGATCTGAACGACGACGAATAGGCAAGTATGAAGGAGATGAAAAGAAAGACCGCGTTGACGGCGGTGCATTCCGAGGTGACCTTCCAGGTGTCGTTGCGCAGATGTATTGTATTGAGACTGACCACGTTCTCAATTCCCATCGCGTTCAGGATCGTGGACACCACCTGCGCCGTGCCGTAGCCCCACTTTATGTACCCTTTGAGCGCGAAGAGCCAGGTGAAGGCGTGCAGGGACACCAGGAACAGGGCGAAGAGGACGCAGGTCTTGACGAGGGAAGAGCCGGGGCGACTGCTCGCCCCGGCTTCCTTCTGCGTCGGCCGCTCTGCCTGGATCGGCGCTGAGGTGACTTTTCTCTTCTTTTTAGCCAAAGGTTTACTCCTTGCGCCTGCGGGCAAAGATGCCGACCCCCGCCAGCAGCCCCGGCATGAGCCACCACCCTTCCATGACCGGCACGCGGGTGCCGCCGCCCGAGTTGGTGCCTGTGGTAACGCTAAAGGTGCGGCTCACGTCCCCGATGGTGAGGGTGGCGCTGCTGACCTGTCCTACATCGGCGACTGAGGTCAGGCTGACCCGGACGGTGCTGCCGTTGACCACGGTCCCGGGTTCCGAGGTGAAGGCGCCGCCGTTGATGGAATACTGGCCGCCGCTGACGAAGATGGAGACCGGGGCGTTAAGGCCGCTCACCGTTATGGAGTTGGAAATTGCCGTCGCGCCCGGGGCTATGCCGGTCTGCGGGGCGATGACGAACGACATGGGTGCGTTGACGGGCGGGAACAAGGCGCCGCCTGCCACCGGCCAGACGTAGCTGCCGGGATTCCTGTCGCCGTAGTAGACCCCGCCACCATTCATGTCCACGCTCCAGGCATCGCCTGCCACGCCGGTATGGGCGGTTGAGGACCAGTAGTGGGTCGCCTGCACTCCCTGGAAAGGATGGCCCAGAGGCAGAGTATCGTTGGCTCTCGACCTGTCTCCCAGGGAGT
The DNA here is from genome assembly GCA_003499925.1 of Geobacter sp. Taxonomy (GTDB): domain Bacteria; phylum Desulfobacterota; class Desulfuromonadia; order Geobacterales; family Geobacteraceae; genus Geomonas. Next base: position 21,690 of record DNRQ01000193.1, on the reverse strand, counting down.
ACAGCTCGTTGATATTGGGGACCCTCCAGTCGCTGCGACCGAGATACTGATTGGCATTGAGGCAGTCGACGTAATCGATCGGCAGCGGGACCGCGCCGGACCCCGCCCAATGCATGAGGCCGCCGGTGCATTGGCCCACGGCAGGGTTGGGTACACCGGCATCCGGTGCCCAGGTCAACCCGGTAAGGTTGTCGCTTATGGTCTGGTTCACGTTGATGGAAAACCTCTGCGCAGGCCAGGCGACACCCATGCGCAGGGCACCGTCGTCTCTTTTCGGGCTATTGGCGTCATAGCTGATGGTCTGCCCGGTTCTCAGGACGTTTGCCGGATAGGCAGGGTTCGCTGCCCCGGCCAGTCCGCCACGCACCGGCCAGACATAGTAGCTGTTGTTCTTGCTGTCGTAGTCGACGATGACGTCGTCGAACCTAACGCCCCAGGCAAAGCCCGTATTGTTGGCAGCGGTGGTCGAGGACCAGTAGTTGGACGTCTGCAGAGGCGGACCGATGAATCCCTGGAGTAGCCATAGCGACGTATTTGTCTGTCCGACATTGATGGTGCTCTTGAGTTCGTTGATGTTGGGCAATCTCCAGTCGTTATGGTTGAGATAATGGTTGCTGTTGAGACACGCGACGTAGTTCAAGGCGGATTGCCAGTCCTTTGGTCCGCCGCTACAGGCTGCGAAGGTCGGTGTGCCGGCGTCCTTGGTCCATTCCAGGCCGGTGAGGGTGTCCAGGACTGTCTGGGTGCCGGCGCTGAACCGGTTCGGAGTGGGCCAGGGCACGCCGGCCTGGATCTCGCCGTCCTGGCGCGTACCGGGGCAGGGGATCCAGACCCCTGAGGCGTCGTAGCAAGACATCTGGCCGGTGCGGGGCAGGGAGGTGCCCATGTTGCTTACGCAGCGGACATATTGATTGCTCGTCTTCAGGGATTCGTCGAGGAAGCCGCCGTCGAAATTTCCGTGAAACGCATAGAGAGCGCTGTTGCCGGAGGATGTGGAGGACCAGTAAAAATTTGCCACCGTGTTCGGGAAGAAGGCGGCGTTAACGGCCGGACTGGAGGTCGTGTCGTCGACGATGGATTCGAGCTCCTTGATGTTCGGCAGGCGCCAGTCGGAGGAGCCGCCCAGGTTGAGAGACTCGCAGTAGGAAAGAGCCGAGTTCCAGTCCGTACTGGGGCCGGTGGCCTGTTGCCATGCCAGGCCGGTTGTGTTGTCGGATACGGTGCCGTTATTGTTGTTGACGAAACTCGGTTGGCTTTGCGGTCCGTTCACGCAACGGACGTAGCTGCCCCCGTTGACTCCGAAGCCGTTGACGTGGCCATCGGAGTAGTTCACCCCCCACATGACACCTGGATTGGTGACGCTCAAGTCGGACGAGGCGAAGCTCGGATGCCCCCCCGGGAAATAGGTGGTATTGAGCATCGGGCCGGGAAAGGAGAGGGAGTAATCCACCAGGCTTAACTGTTCCTGCTTGGACGGAAGCCTCCATCCGGTAGCTCCACCCAAGTTGAGGCTGCCGCAATAGGCAACGGCCTGGGCCAGTGACTTCTGGGTGCCGTCATCGTTCTTTTGCCACATCAAGCCGGTGACGTTGTCGGTAACGGTGCCGTTTCCGTGGTCGATGTAGTCCATGGAGCTGGAACTGTAGGCCGCGTCCTGTCCCGTGCCGACGCAAGGTGCGGGAGTGGACGTTGCCCCGGAGTAACAGATCGTCTGGCCGGTGTCCGGAAGCAGGAAGGCAAAGAGTCCCGAACTGGAAAGTGCCCACATGCAAATGATGAACAGCAGTAGCAGCGGACTCGTGATGGCCGCTTTGCGTGCCAGTTTTCTAACGACAGAGAATCTACCCCGTTCTCCCGGCATTTCTTTCATCGTGTACCCTCCTTTAAGGTTCATTACTCATGGTCCGCCGTCATATTCTTTGCAGTAAGAAAAGCAACTCATCTTCCCGTTTCCTGCCCATCCTCTCATCTGTTATCCCCCTTTAACCTGCCGGTTTCATTGGTTCCGGTTTCTGGTTTTTCTGGATCGGGTACGGAACGCAAAAAACGGCGCCGCGGAAAATCCGCAAACGCCGTATCACAAAATGTCGAGCCTTTCACTTTCCCGCAGCCGGGCGGGAGGAGTTTTGGCTGTCTGTCGTTGGTTCAGCCGCGCGATCATTTGCACTCCCAAATTCCTTTGAATAGGGGGGCGGCGGAGGAACGGTCGGATGCCGCTACGTTAAAAGCAGATCCCCCTCTATCTCCCTTGCGAGGGTGGAACCTGCCATGAATCCGGAACGAACTCGCCCGGAGCGGATATGCTTATGCAAAATTAATTATTAGCAATTGATGTGCCGTTGCCAAAAAAGGTTGTAAGTAGGTGGATTTGTGCTAGGGAGGATGGGGTGGGAAAGGTGCGATCCTGTCTTTTGGCTGGATTGTCCGCCTTGCTACGCCATTTGGCGGTATGATTTACTCTGGCGGGCAAGGTTCGTGCCGGATTGGCCCCCCATCCCCACCCCAACCCTCCCCTTGAAGGGGAGGGAATTAAGGGCTCCTTCCCCTTCAGCCTTCGCCAAGGCTACGGCTGACAAGTCAAGGGGGAGGTCAGGAGGGGGATGGGGTGAGGCTGAAAGCGTGGTGCTGCAATGTGACAAAGTAGAATTAACTTGATCTGATTGGTTTGTATCGGCTTATCTGAGCAGCAGCGCGACCGCATGGAGCAGCAGCCCGATCACCCCGCCGACCAGGGTGCCGTTCATCCTGATGAACTGCAGGTCGGAGCCGATGCTGAGCTCGATCTCTCTGACAAAATCCTCGCTTTTCCAATCCTTCATGGTTCCGGAAATATGCCTGGCAATTCCGCTTCGCACATCGTCGGCATAATGTCTGACCACCGCTTCCAGATGCTCGTTTACCGAATCGCTCAGCTCCTTGCTTTTCGATAAGGTATTCCCGAGACCTACGGCAGCATCCGATATCGATTTCCGGATCCTGGAATGCGGCCGATCCAGATCATCGATCAGCCAGCTTTTCATGTCGCCCAGGATGCTGTTGGCATACTCCGACAGTTGGGCGTTGTTGATCGCTTCCAGCTTTATCCCTTCGATTTCGGCCCTTGTTGCAGCGTCATGCTTCAATTTCACGGTGAAGTCACTTACTGCGCGGTCAAATTCATGTCTCAGTTCGTGGCTTGGATCTTCGTTGACTGCCTGCAGGAACAGGTTGACTCTGTTTACTATCTTTTCCCCGGCTCCCTTTGCGAACTGGGGACGGTTGGGTATGAACCTGCTCAGCAGCGGATACTCGGTATCGCACCAGTGGTCGATGGCGCCGGCCAGCTTATCCTGCGATTCGGGCGTCGACAGCCACGCTCCAAGACGTCTCAGCATTTCGTCCAGGACTACCTGGTGACGGCTGTCCCTTCTGAGCGTGTCCAGCAGCAGAGCTGCGGAAGTCGAGAGATCGAACTTCTCGATCCGGTCGTTCATCGCTGCACGCAGTACCTTCCGGACGCGCTCGTCGTCCAGGAAATCCAGCGATTCCGAGATGACGCGAGTCAATCCATTTGCCAATTCGTCTGCGTTTCGCCTTGATGTCAGATAGGAGCTGAGAAAGCCTGCCGGATTCAGCTCCCTCAACTTTGCGACAACTGCCTCGGTAGCCAGGAACTTGTCCTGGATGAATTGGGCCAGATTTTCGGCGATGGTATCCTTCTTGTTGGCGATTATGGCTGTGTGGGGGATGGGAACTCCCAAGGGATGCCTGAAAAGAGCCACAACGGCAAACCAGTCCGCAAGTGCACCGACCATGGCTGCTTCTGCAAATGCGGCCACCCATTCCCAGCTGCCGCCGTCTTGAGTGCTTGCAATGATGAACAGTACGGCAGCGCCTACCATCAAGCCGCCGGCTATGGTCTTGTTCCTTTTCAGTGAGACATCTCTTGCATCCATCATCTGCTCCTTGCTTCGTTGTCTGTCATTCCCTTTGCCGTGTTACCTGCGGAGCACGCCGTCACTCGGGTGAAACCCGTGCGACGCGGGCTGAGGGCTCTACTGGTGCTGGCGCCGGAGAATAACCTCCCTTTTTAGCAGGTTGTGGCTGACAAGGCAATAAAGCTTTGCCTGATCCGAGTAGCACCCCCCCTCCGCGACGCAACCTTTGTCGGAGACAAAGCTCATCTTCGCCAGGCACCTGCTCTCTCCTCCCCCCCCGGAGGGCACTGCCATTAANNACTTAATGGCAGTGCCCCCGGAGGGGACCATTCAGCGTCAGAATCTGCTGCACGGGGTGCATTTTTCGTGTATGGTACCGTTTCTAAAGGCCGATACCGTACCGATTTCAGGTAGTACAGGGGGGGAGATGTTCTACAAGAAGGATCATGCCGATTACCGGCAGGCCGCCAAGGGTGTGACGATGAAGACGTTGGTACATGGTGAAAATACTCTCTGCACCGAATTTCATCTGGAGGCCGGTAACGTATTGCCGCTGCATGCCCATGACCAGGAACAGACGGGTTATCTGGTGTCGGGTACCATCATGTTGACCATCGGGGAGGAAACCTTCACGGTGGAGCCGGGAGACAGCTGGTGCATTCCCGGCAATGTCATCCATGGCGCCGAGATCTGCTCCGATGCGGTCGCCATAGAAGTGTTCGCCCCGGTCCGTAAAGATTACCTGCCGCAGGCCTAGGTTTTCCGGGGACATGAAGGTGCCCGAGCTTTCCCGTTAATGGTTGCGATACCCGCCTGCGCTATGGTATGAGTGAAAGGGCTGTCGCAGCTTTTAATTAAACGCAGGCACGGGGCAAACCCCATTTAGGAGATAGCATGCAGGAACGTTTGCAAAAGATCCTTTCACAGGCCGGCATAGCATCGCGCCGTGAGTCGGAAACCATTATCCAGGATGGGAGGGTGACGGTAAACGGTGTGGTTGTCACCGAACTGGGCACCAAGGCGGACCCGGAGACCGACACCATAACGGTGGACGGCAAAGCGCTCGCCATCGACGAAAAGCGGGTCTACATACTCCTTTACAAGCCGGTGGGCTACATGACCACCATGAAGGACCCCGAGGGGCGACCCATCGTGACCGACCTGCTGAAGGGGATCAAGGAGCGGGTCTACCCGATCGGCCGGCTGGACTACAACACGGAGGGGCTGCTGCTTCTCACCAACGACGGTGCGCTGGCCAACATCCTGATGCACCCGAGCCACGAGGTGGACAAGGGGTATCTGGTCAGGGTGAGCGGGCAGGTGTCGCCCAGCCAGATCAAGAAGCTCTCCGAAGGGGTGAAACTCGAAGACGGCATGACGGCGCCCGCCAAGGTGCTCCCGTTTAGCGAGAGCGAGCAGAACACCTGGATCTCCATCACGATACACGAGGGGCGCTACCGGCAGGTGCGGCGCATGTGCGAGGCGGTGGGGCTGAACGTGGTGCGTCTGAAGCGGGCGCGCTACGACTTCCTGGAGATCGGCGAGATGAAGCCCGGCGAATTCAGGTTCCTGGAGCCGGAGGAGGTCGCGAAGCTCAGGAGAAAGACGGTGCCGAGTTCCGGGCGGGGACCGCGCAAGACCGGGGTGATCGCCAGGCGCGGGTCGACCACGCGCAGGTAGATCTCCCACTTCCCTTTGAAGAAGGGAGCTTAAGTCTCCCCCATTTTGCAAGCGGGTTCCAACTCTCCCCCCTTTGGAAAACTCTCCCCCCTTTGGAAAACTCTCCCCCCTTTGGAAAACTCTCCCCCCTTTGGAAAACTCTCCCCCCTTTGGAAAAGGGGGGTCGGGGGGGATTTGACCCAAGGTGCCACGGAGTTGTTCTGGCGGCTAACAGCAAATCCCCCTAAATCCCCTTTGTTAAAGGGGGACTTCTGACACCCTTTGTTGCCAGGGAACTTCTGAACTCTGTTAAAGAGAACTGTTTGGAAGACCAAAAAGCCGCCCGGATTCCGGAGCGGCTTTTAAGTTCCTGGCTGTCTCATGCCCTTGTCCGCCATGGCCTGAAAGGCGACGGCGGACTCAGGCGCTCATTCTCTTTTGCTTGGGCACCCGCGCCGCCTTGGCGGGCTTCTTTTCGCCCCCCCCCTTGGCGGCAAGCTTTGCCGCCCGCACTGCCCTGGCCTTGGCGAGATTGTCGGCAAGCCCTTTCTCCTGGGCCATCCTTCTACGCGCCTCGGAAAAATTCTTGGCGGTCAGCGCCTGGCTGCTCGGGATCCCGAATTGTTTCCTGTACTCGCCCGGTTTCAGACCGTGCACCTGGGCTAGGTGGCGGGCGAGCGTTTTCATGCCGCTTTTGCCGCACAGCATACAACTCACCTGGTCCGGTTGAAAAGCCTTTTTTAGAGAGATGGCCGGCCCCTTTGTCTCGGCCTTCTCCGCCCCCTCTCCGCCAGCCTCGACGTCTAATTTCTGCAAGGCGACGTGCACCTTCTGCAGTTCCAGAAGCAGATCCTCACCCGACATCTCTGTAACCGACGCATGCGAAGAGACTATGTTGGCCGTCAATTCAAGCAGTGTTGATGCCATCGTTTCGCTCCTCCTTTGAAGTTTTTAACGTGGAAAAACTAATTATGTCTATTAAACTACAGGACGTTTCAAAATCAAGCGGGAAATCAATATTCTAGATAAAAAAGTTGACTGCCTTGACTGATTTCTGATAGTTTTCAGCGCTGATTGCATGGCCTAAAAAATGGCTTCGGTGTTAAGAGGGTTCTTGAGAATGGGAAGAATAGACATAGATGAGTACAGATGCAAAGGGTGCGGTATCTGCACCATCGCCTGCCCAAAGAAGCTGATTACACTGTGCGACAAGCTCAATAACCAGGGTTACTCGCCGGCGGAGGCTCGCTGTCAGGAGCATTGCACCGGGTGTGCTCTCTGCGCCGAAATCTGTCCTGATGTTGCCATAACTGTTTTTAGATAGTTTCCTCCAGGCGCAGTGTCAAGTGGTCCATCCAGATCGAGTGCCGACTGCCGGGCGCTATGGCAATCCTGAAAGCTTGTCGAAGCGCCGATTGATTAAGGAATAATTTTTTTCGGGAGGGGCAAGTGTCAAAACGCCTGTTCGTAAAGGGGAACGAGGCTGCCGCCATGGCTGCCATCGAGGCCGGATGCCGCTACTATTTCGGATATCCGATCACCCCCCAAAGCGACATACCGGAGTACCTCTCGCGGGAACTACCCAAGCTCTCCGGGGAGTTCATCCAGGCCGAGAGCGAGGTGGCCGCCATAAACATGCTCCTTGGGGCCTCCGCCTGCGGCGTGCGCGCCATGACCTCCTCTTCCAGCCCGGGGATCTCGCTGAAGCAGGAGGGGATCTCCTATATGGCCGGGGCCGAACTTCCCGGCGTCATCATCAACATCTCCCGCTCCGGCCCGGGGCTGGGGGGGATCGACGCCTCGCAGTCCGATTATTTCCAGGCCGTCAAGGGGGGAGGGCACGGCGGCTACCACATCCCGGTGCTGGCTCCCAATTCGGTGCAGGAGATGTACGACCTCACCATGCACGCCTTCGACCTGGCCGATATCTACCGGACGCCGGTCATGCTGCTGGGGGACTCGGTGATAGGGCAGATGAAGGAGGCGCTGCTGCCGAACCCGCGCCCCGGACGCGAGCTCCCGGAGAAGGGTTGGGCGGTGCGCGGCAAGGGGGGAGCCGAGCAGAGGGTGGTTAAGTCCCTGTTTCTGGGTGACGGCGAACTGGAGGCGCACAACTGGCATCTGCATGCCAAGTACCAGGTGATGAAGGAAAAGGAGTGCCTGTCCGAGGAGCATGACAGCTGCGACGCGACCCTGCTGGTCACCGCCTTCGGTTCGGTGGCACGGATCGCCCATACCGCGGTCGCCATGGCGAGGGAGGGGGGGCTCAAGGTCGGCCTGTTCCGCCCGGTGACGCTCTTTCCCTTCCCGCAGCCGGCGCTCGCCCGGGCGGCGGGGCGAGCCGGCCGGGTGCTGGTGGTGGAACTGAACACGGGGCAGATGGTCGAGGACGTGCGACTCAGCGTGGGGGCGGGGGTGCAGGTCTCCTTCTACGGCAGGCCGCCTGGCGCCGGTTCGCTCCCCTCCCCGGAGGAACTCTTCGAGGTGATAAAGAAGCAGTACCAGCAGGCGTCGCAATAGGCCCAAGAGGGATATCACATGCAACAGGTTTTTAAGAGGCCGGTCAGCCTCAAGGATGTCCAGACCCACTTTTGTCCCGGTTGCCATCACGGCACCATCCATCGCCTGGTGGCGGACGCACTGGACCTGTTCGGGGTGCAGGAGAGGACCATCGGGGTGGCATCGGTCGGCTGCTCGGTCTTTCTTTACGGTTACTTCGACATCGACGTCGTCGAGGCGCCCCACGGCCGCGCCCCCGCCGTCGCCACCGGCGTCAAGCGCGCCAGGCCCGACAGCTTCGTCTTCACCTACCAGGGGGACGGGGATCTCGCGGCGATCGGTACCTCCGAGATCATCCATGCGGCAAACCGGGGCGAGGACATCACCGTCATCTTCGTGAACAACACGACCTACGGCATGACCGGCGGGCAGATGGCGCCGACCACCCTGGTCGGGCAGAAGACCTCCACCTCGCCCTACGGCAGGGACCAGGCCAAGGACGGCTCTCCGATCAGGATGGCGGAGCTCCTGGCGCAGCTGGGCGGGGTCGCCTTCTCGGCGCGGGTGGCCGTCGATTCCCCGAAACACCTGATGGAGGCAAAAAAGCTGATCAGGGAGGCCTTCGGTTACCAGGCGCAGGGGAAGGGGTTCTCCTTCGTGGAGGTGCTCTCCTCCTGTCCGACCAACTGGGGAGCCACCCCGCTTGCCGCCAACGCCCGGATCGCGAGCGAGCTGATCCCCTATTTCCCGCTGGGCGTGTTCAAGAAAGTGGAAGCGTCCTGATTCGACTCAATCGGCTCTCCCTCGATCCAATCCGCTCTCCCTCGCCCTCCGGGAGAGGGTAGGGGTGAGGGCGCCGGGGTGTCATGAAAAGTCCCCCTTTGACAAAGGGGGATTTAGGGGGATTTGATTTGAAACAGCCGCGACCTGTGCCTATGCGGCTGCCTGGGTAAAATCCCCCCCCGCCCCCCTTTGTCAAAGGGGGGAGTTGAATGACCTTGAACCTTGAACCTTGAACCTTGAACCTTCTTTGGGGGTCGGATGCGACACGATGTACTGATAGCGGGATTCGGCGGGCAGGGGGTGCTCCTGGCCGGAAACCTCCTCTCCTATGCCGCCATGGACGAAGGCAAGAACGTCTGCTACTTCCCCGCCTACGGCGTCGAAAAAAGGGGAGGAGCGGCCACCTGCACGGTCGTGATAGCGGACGGCGCGGTCGGTTCTCCTGTGGTGGGCCGCCCCTCGGTCCTGGTCGCCCTGAACCAGAGCTCGCTGGAGCGCTTCGGCACCCGGGTGCGCCCCGGCGGCATCTGCATCGTCAACTCGTCGCTGGTCGACGCCGCCATCTTGCAGCGCGACGACATCAAAATGGTCCCGGTCGCCATGAACGAAATCGCCATGGAACTCGGTGACGCCAGGATGGTCAACATGGTCGCCATCGGCGCCTATGTCGAGCTGAGCGGCGCGGTTGACGCCTCATCCCTGGCCGATGCGCTCAAGGAGGCGCTCCCCGAGAGGAACCACCGCTTTATCCCGTCAAACATGGAGGCGATCGAGGCGGGTGCACGGGTAGCCCGCGGGCAAAAAAATCTTGACTTTCCCGGCTGAGATCTGTTATTAAACCTATCTGTCGATACAGGGGTGTCGCCAAGCGGTAAGGCAACGGATTCTGATTCCGTCATCCCGAGGTTCGAATCCTCGCACCCCTGCCAATTTTCCAGTAAAGCAGCACCGAGCATAGGGCAGGTCGGAAGAGTGCTCATCACGCAGCGGTTTTCGACCGTCTCAGGTCCCATCGTCTAGTGGTTAGGACACCGGCCTTTCACGTCGGTAACAGGGGTTCAAGTCCCCTTGGGATCACCATCTGAAAAAACAGCGCCTGCAGCCGGGGCGCTGTTTTTTTTTGCTCCGCCATCGGCTTTCGCAGTTGCTAATGAATTGGAAGTTCCCTATTTTATGATGTCGCATATGCCCTCGGTGAGGTTGTGATGAAGATAGCTGGGACCGTTGCGCATCACGGGGAGATGCGCGTGCCGACGCCGGGACGGCTGCCGGCGCTTTTTCGCGACCAGCCGGCCCGGGCGCGCCCTGCGCGGGCGCTTTTTTGTCTGGTGCTGCTGCTTGTTTTCTGCGATTATCCTGCCACGCCGGTCCATGCTGCGGAGAACCTCTTCAACAGCGGCGCCGTGATCAGGGAAGAGATCTCGCGGCTCTCCGACCAGGGGAAGCTCTTTGTCGCCGCACCGGTCGACCCCTATCCCGCCCGGAGCGCGGCGCTGGCAGGTGCCTTCGCCCTGAGCTACCTGTCGGACCGGGACATCAGCTCCGGCCTCGCCGGCGCGCAGAGCGGGACCCTTGACGGCCTCACCGATTTCGGCAACCTGGCCGGCAACCCTTTTCTGCACATCGGCATGGCTGCGATCCTGTACGGTGCCGGGGCGGCAGCCGATGAGCCGCGCTTCATGCGGCTTGGCGAGGAACTGGGGGAGGCCCTTTTTCTTGCCGACGGGGCGACCTTCGTGCTGAAGGAGGCGATCGGCCGGGGGAGGCCCCATACCGGTGACAGCAATTCCCGCTACCGTCCCTTTCAATTCCGGGACGGTTACGGCTCGCTCCCCTCGATGCACACCGCAAGCTCTTTTGCCATTGCCCATGTACTCGCCTCCAAGACGCAGAGCCTCCCGGTGAAGCTGTTCTGCTACACGGCGGCGGCCTTCGTCGGTTTCTCGCGGGTCTACCAGGAGAAACACTGGGCAAGCGATGTGCTGCTGGGAGCCGCCATCGGCGAGCTCGCCGGGGACGCGGTCACCAGGTACTACGCTTCGCAGCAGGGGAACGTGACCCTGGCACCGCTTGCCATGGACGGTATCCCTTCGCTTGCCCTGATGGGGAAATTCTAGTCCTTTTACAAGGAGCCTTTGCATGCTTAACGCAGTGATTTTCGATTTTGACGGCATCATCGTGGATACCGAACCGCTTCACTACCAGGCGTTCCAGGAGATCCTGGCGCCGCTCGGTCTGGGCTATTCCTGGCAGGAGTACCTGGATCGCTACCTGGGCTTCGACGACAGGGACGCCTTCCGGGAGGCCTTTCGCGCCGGTGGCAGGCCGCTCTCCGACCAGCAGCTCAAAGAGCTCATGGCAGAGAAGGCGCAGGCCTTTCTGACCATCGTCTCGGTAGGGGTCGCCCCCTATCCCGGCGTGGTCGAGCTGATCCGATCCATCTCCGGAAACCTGCCGCTTGGCCTTTGCAGCGGCGCCCTGCGCAGCGACATCGACCCGATCCTGCTCCAGCTCGGCCTGACCGGCGCCTTCGACACGCTGGTGACCGCCGACGAGGTGGCGGCTAGCAAGCCCGACCCCGAGAGCTACCGGCTCGCCGTGCAGCGGCTCCAGGGGATCTTCCCGGGGCAGGTCGACCCCGCGGCCTCCATCGCCATCGAGGACACCCCGGCGGGGATCGCCTCGGCGACCGGCGCCGGCCTCAAGGTGCTGGCGGTGACCAACAGCTACCCCGGCGAGCGGCTCACCGGCGCCTGCCGGGTGGTCGACTCCCTGGCCGGCATCGACCTGGAGGCACTTCGCCTCCTCCCTTGACCTCCGCCATGCAGAAAACCCCCATCGAAGAGATACTCCCCGAACTCCTCGCGGTGCTGGAGCACGGCAACGTCGCCGTGCTCCAGGCTCCCCCCGGTGCCGGAAAGACCACCCGCGTCCCGCTGGCGCTTCTTGAAGCCGCGTTTCTCAAGCAAGGGAAGATCATCATGCTGGAGCCGCGCCGGCTGGCGGCGGTCAATGCGGCGCGCTACATGGCGTCGTGCCTGGGCGAAGAGGTCGGCAGGCGGGTGGGGTACAGCATCCGTTTCGAGCGCAAGGTCTCGCAGGCCACCCGCATCGAGGTGGTGACCGAGGGGATCCTGGCCCGCAGGCTCCAGAGCGACCCGCTTCTCGAGGGGGTGGCCGCGGTGATCTTCGACGAGTTCCACGAGCGAAGCCTGACCTGCGACCTTTCCCTGGCGCTTTGCCGCGACGTGCAGCAGGGGCTGCGCGAGGAGCTGCGCATCCTGGTGATGTCCGCCACCCTCGACGCGGCGCCGGTGGCCGCCCTCCTCGGGGGGGCGCCGCTTATCTCCAGTCCCGGCAGGCGCTTTCCGGTCGAACTCAGCTACCTGAAGGTCGAGCCATCCGGGCGACTCCCGGAACTCGCCTGCTCCGCCGTGCTCAAAGCCCTTTCCCAAACGAGCGGCGACATCCTGGTCTTTTTGCCGGGTGCCGGCGAGATACGGCGCTGCGAGAATCTTCTCAAGGAGAAGGCCGGAGCCGATATCATGATTGCCGTTTTGTATGGCGACCTCCCCTTTGCCGCGCAGGAGCAGGCGATACTCCCGGCCGCAAGGAGGAAGGTGGTGCTCGCCACCAACATCGCCGAGACCAGCCTCACCATCGAGGGGGTGCGGGTGGTGGTGGATACCGGATTCTCCCGGCAGCTCCGCTTCGACCCGTCGACCGGCCTGAACCGCCTGGAGACCCTGCGCATCTCGGCCGCCTCCTCCGAACAGCGTGCCGGACGGGCCGGCAGGGTCGCCCCCGGCGTCTGCTTCCGACTTTGGACGGAGCACACCCAAAAGACACTGCTTCCCTTCACCCCTCCCGAGATCCGCGTCTCAGACCTCACCCCCCTGGCGCTCGACCTGGCGCTCTGGGGTGTGGCCGATCCCGCCTCCTTGAGCTTTCTCGATGCGCCGCCCGCCGCCCACCTGGCCGAGGGGAGGGCGCTGCTCATGAGACTGGGCGCGCTGGATCCCCGCGGCGCGATCACCTGGCTGGGCAAGAAGATGGCTGCCCTTCCGATGCACCCGCGCCTTTCAGCCATGCTGATCGGGGCCGAATCGATCGGGGCAGGGGAATTGGCCTGCACCCTGGCCGCCATCCTTTCCGAGCGCGACATCCTGCCGCGGGGCTCCGGGAGCCTTTCCGAGAGCGATCTGCTGGACCGGGTGGAGGCCCTTCAAGAGCGCCGCGACCCGCAGGGTTGCCGCACCGTCGAGAGGCTCGCCGGCTATTTCAGGAAGGCGCTCGGGGTGTCCGAGAAGGGGGGGAGTCGCTCCCCCATCCCCACCCCGACCCTCCCCTTGAAGGGGAGGGAGGTTGCCTCGCAGGGTAGGGAGCTACCCCCGGAGGCCGCGCTGGTGGGGGAACTGCTCATGAAGGCTTATCCGGACCGGGTGGCGCGGGAGAGAAGTCCCGGCTCCGGGCGCTACCTGATGGCCAACGGCAGCGGCGCCCGTCTCTCGGCGCGCAGCAATCTGAGGGCGCAGCCTTTCATTATTGCCGTGGAGGTTGAGGGTGGGGGAGCCGAGGGGGAGATCCATCTGGCCAGCGCGGTGACGCTCGACGCCGTACGGGCCGGCTGCGCCTCGGCCATCACCCGCGGCAAGATGGTTTTCTGGGACGAGCGCGAGGGTAGGGTGGTGGCCCGCGAGGAGGAGCGGCTCGGGGCGATACTGCTCTCCGAGCGCTCGGCGACCCCGACCAGGGAGGAGGGGACCGCGGCACTGCTGCAGGGGATCGTCTCCGGTCCCGGGATTGGCGGCCTGAACTGGAGTCCCGAGGCGCAGGAGTATCGCAACCGGGTGAACTTTCTGGCCCGGGTGCTCCCGGAGGAGGGGCTTCCTGATCTTTCCGACCAGGCGCTGGCCCAAGGGATGGAGCACTGGCTGCTGCCGCATCTGGCCGGGGTCAGGACGCTCGCTCAACTGGCGCGGGTAGACCTCTTGGCGCCGCTCAAGGGAATGCTGAACTGGCGCGAGCAGAAGCTCGTCGACGACGGGGCACCGACCCATCTCAAGGTTCCCAGCGGCTCCCGGGTGCAGTTGAGCTACCCGCCCGATGGGGCGCCGTATCTTTCCGTGAAGCTCCAGGAGATGTTCGGGCTTGCCGAGACGCCGCGGGTCGCCTTCGGGAGGGTCCCCGTGCTGATCCATCTGCTTTCACCGGCGCGCCGTCCCATCCAGGTGACCGCCGACCTGCGCAGCTTCTGGAACGGCGCCTATCGCGAGGTCTGCAAGGAGCTCAGGGGCCGCTATCCCCGGCACCCCTGGCCCGAAGACCCGTGGGAGGCGCAGGCGACCAGGCATGTTAAGAAAAGGCAGACTTGAGTTTCGGGTATTAATCAGGTTAGCCAGCCGGTACAGTGGGAGGGGCTTTAGTATTCACGCAGGCGGTGATGCCCTATAGTTTAGATCGAGCTTTTCTTAAGCCAGTGGTTAGTTTCCCCTTCAGAAAGAAAACCACTCTGAAGGGCTTTTACAGCCTTCTCCCCCCAGTAGTGATCTTCGAGGTCCGCAAGTCTCTGGTATTCGCTAGAGGATAAGAGAACAGCAACCGGCCGGCCTTTCCTCTCGATGGTTACCGGCTCGTTTATCGCCAGTTCCAACAATTGACCAAATCGGGTTCTCGCTTCCGTCGCAGCAATTTGTTTCATGGGGAACTCCAATGTCAGCTCGTGTAGCGCTCTAAGCATCATTCAGCCACTAAGCTATTATCGCTTGGAATCTTGGATTATATGCCATTAATTTTGCCGCCGCCCCGCGAGCGGCAGGGTGGTGAACGCAGGGGGCTAAAACCTCCTCTCCCATGGTGGGAGAGGGTTGGGGAGAGGGGGATGAACCCTAATTCAGATTGGTGAACACGATGGAGCCGTCGCTGTGCAGATAGCTCCTGATCCCTCCGGCCACCTCGGGGATCCCGGCTCCGGTTTTCAGATACGCCCGGGTCACGTTGGCCCCGTTGCTCCAGAGTTCGAAATGCAGATGCGGCCCGGTGGACCTGCCGGTGGAGCCGGAGAGGGCAACGGTCTGCCCCGCCTCCACCCGCTCCCCGACGCTCACCATCAGCTGCGAGTTGTGTCCGTACAGGGAGACCATACCATCGCCGTGATCGATGCTCACCAGGTTGCCGTATCCGCCGCGAGAGGCGCTCTGGATCACCCTTCCTGCCGCGATTGCCTTGACGCCGGTGCCGGTCGGAACGGCGATGTCGACGCCGTTATGGTGCCTGATGCCGCCGTCGATCGGATCGTGCCGCCAGCCGTAATCGGAGGTGATGGTCCCGTTCACCGGCAGCAAAGGCTCCTGCGTCGGAAACTGCGCGCTCGTCAGCGCAACCTTGGGCCCTTGCCTCGGTTGCTTTTTAACGGCACCCTCCCGCAGCACCTTTACCGCACCCCGGCTGGTCGGGGTGTTGGTGAACACCTCGACTCCGTCGTCCCCGGAATACCGGTAAAAGTCGCCATACCCCTGGCCGGCAAGCAGGACGCAGAGTGCCGCCTGCCGCAGAAGGGTGGCCGGTAGCCTGAGCATGGTATCAGTAGTCAGTGGAGCCGAGCGTCGTCTCACGGGTATCCCATAAAGATAAAGGATGGGCGGGAAGGCCAGGTCGGATTTCGGGTCCTACTATAGCTGGACGGGCGGTCGTTGGCAAGGGTGACAGATGGCCGATGCATCGCCTTGCCTCATTTCCGGTCATGAACGGGGGGTGCTGCCTTATTTTTCAGCAGTAGCTGCTCCGTTGGGCATTGCGTGCTCCTGTTTTTCAGGAACTGTCAGGGGGACAGGCAGCTGCGGAGCCGGTCCCCGGACAGGTCGGGGCGAGCCTGCGGACCACGATATCACCAGCGCCAGCGCAGGGGGAGACACCCCGACAGGGGCAGTGCCCTGAAATGTGCCACCTCCTGTTGCAACAATCCGACTGCCCCCACCAAAGGCTGGCATTTCTTTTGCTACTAAATCCGAGCTTTAGCGTAATGGCTCGTAAACCCTCGAAAACGGGCATGATGGATAAGCATTCTGCTTATTTTTTACACAACGCTGTCTAAAAAGGAGGCTGTTCCGTGGAGATGTTTGGTAAAAACGTGTTTAACCAGTCAGTTATGAGAGAAAGGCTTCCGAAAGGTGTTTTCAAAAACCTCAAGAAAACCATAGACGAAGGTCTGCCGCTGGACCCCTCCATCGCAGATGTTGTCGCAACGGCAATGAAAGAGTGGGCCGTCGAAAGAGGCGCAACGCATTTTACCCACTGGTTCCAGCCGATGACCGGTATCACCGCGGAAAAACATGACTCTTTCCTTTCACCGGCAGATGGCGGGGCACTGATGGAGTTCTCCGGAAAGGAGCTGGTCAAGGGTGAGCCGGATGCCTCCTCTTTCCCCAGCGGTGGCTTGAGAGCAACCTTTGAAGCCAGGGGTTATACCGCCTGGGACTGCACCTCGCCTGCCTTCCTGAGAGAAGAGGCTGACGTCATCACTCTCTGTATCCCCACCGCCTTCTGCTCGTACACCGGTGAGGCCCTCGACAAGAAGACCCCTCTGCTCCGCTCCATGGAAGCGCTTTCCATACAGGCGGTGCGTGTTCTTAAATTGTTCGGAAATACCAGTGCCAGCAGGGTTACCTCGACTGTCGGAGCCGAGCAGGAATACTTCCTGGTGGACAAGTCCTTCTACCTGAAAAGACCCGACCTGATGATGGCCGGCAGAACGCTTTTCGGCGCCATGTCCTCAAAAGGGCAGGAACTGGAAGACCACTACTTCGGCACTATCAAGGAAAGAGTGCTGTCGTACATGAAGGAAGTAAATGAAGAGCTGTGGAAACTGGGCGTTTCCGCCAAAACCCAGCACAACGAAGTAGCACCCGGACAGTTCGAGCTCGCCCCGATTTTCGAGAATACCAACATTGCCACCGACCACAATCAGATGGTTATGGAGGTTCTCAAGCGGGTCGCCCTGAGACATGACCTGGTCTGCCTGCTGCACGAAAAACCGTTTGCCGGCGTCAATGGTTCCGGCAAGCACAACAACTGGTCCATGAGCTCGAATGACGGACAGAACCTGCTTGAGCCGGGTAACACCCCTCATGAGAATGCCCAGTTCCTGACCTTCCTCATGGCAACCATAAAAGCCGTGGATACCTATGCCGGGCTCCTGCGCTGCTCCTGCGCCAACGCCGGCAATGACCACCGACTGGGCGCCAACGAGGCACCTCCGGCAATCATTTCGATCTTCCTGGGCGAGCAACTTGCCGATATCATCGACCAGATCGTTGCCGGCGCAGCAAAATCATCCTCTCAGAGCGCTGACATGAAGATCGGCGTAACTACCCTTCCCGCTCTGCCCAAGGATGCAACCGACAGAAACAGAACCTCGCCGTTCGCTTTTACCGGCAACAAGTTCGAATTCAGGATGCTCGGTTCGTCCTTCTCCATCTCGGGCCCCAACATTATCATCAATACCATCATCGCCGAGGCGCTGAAGGGTTTTGCCGATAAGCTGGAAAAATCGAATAACTTCGACGCCGACCTTGAGAAACTGCTTCAGGAAACCGCAAAGAAACACAAGCGCGTCGTGTTTAACGGCAACAACTACTCCGACGAGTGGGTTAAGGAAGCCAAAGAACGCGGCCTGCCGAATATTCCTAACACTCCTGATGCACTCAAGGAGCTGGTATCCAAAGAAGCGGTCGAGCTGTTCGTCGCTCACAAAGTCTTTACCGAAAAAGAAATCCATGCGCGTTACGAAATCATGGTCGAGCAGTACGTCAAGACCTTGAATATCGAAGCCCTGACCATGATCGACATGGCCAACCACAGCATAATCCCTACCGCCATTGAATATACGACAACGGTAGCAGCATCTATCAATGCGGTTACCGCCGTATCCGGCAAGCTGGACGTCTCGACCCAGAAGGAATTGTTGGAAGAGCTCTGCGACAAACTGGCCTCGATGAGCGGCAATGCCAAGGCGCTGGAGAAGGCCCTTGAAAACGCGCTGAACATTGCCGATGCCGATAAGCAGGCCGCTGCGTTCAGGGAAAGCGTATTTGTCAAAATGCTGGAACTGCGTGCCACCGGTGATGTGCTGGAAAAAATCATAGCTGCCAAATACTGGCCGCTGCCGACCTACAGGGAAATGCTTTTCATTCTGTAATCCCTGCATCCTTACCTTGTTTGTCTAAAATAGGAGCCTCCTGACGGGGGCTCCTATTTTAGCTTGGTCACGATCAAGGGATGATTTGGCCCGGGGCGGTTTTCAAGAGAAGCCGGCCGACAATCGGTCCTGACAACCTGCTGCTGAAGATCAGCGCTCCTCGGGAACATTACCGGCTGCCGCCTGTTTTGCCTAACTTTTGGGCAATACTCTTGCTGCCTTCAATTTCGGGAGGCGTTTTATTCCGGCTAAGTTGCCGGAATATGGTGCAGATAAGGACTCCTGCCGATTGGCGGAATTCTTGCATTAAATGGAGTCACCACCCTCACTGCGTGATTTATTAAGTCTTGCAATTTTAGGGCAAGCTATCTATAATTTGCGCGCACTGAACTACAAGCGGAGGATACCTGCCTTGAAAAAAGTCGAAGCAATCATAAAACCTTTCAAGCTTGATGAAGTTAAAGAGGCCCTCAACGAAATCGGCATCCAGGGGATCACGATCGGTGAGGTGAAGGGATTCGGCCGCCAGAAGGGGCACACCGAACTTTACCGCGGCGCCGAGTACGTGGTGGATTTCATCCCCAAGATAAAGATGGAGATCATCGTCTCCGACGAGATGGTCGGCAAGGTGGTCGATGCCATCGAGCAGGCGGCAAAGACCGGGCGGATCGGCGACGGCAAGATCTTCGTCACCCCCGTGGAAGAGGTAGTTCGCATCAGGACCGGTGAACGGGGCGAAGACGCCCTCTAAATTCGGCTGATTTCTCAACTAATTGAAAGGAGACTGTAGATGACACCAAAACAAGTAGTGGAGTTCGCCAAAGAAAACGGCGTGCTGATGGTCGATTTCAAGTTTATGGATTTTGTCGGTATCTGGCAGCACTTCACTGTGCCGATGAGCGAGTTCGGCGAGGACACCTTCGAGGAAGGGCAGGGCTTCGACGGCTCCTCCATCCGCGGCTGGCAGCCGATTCACGCCTCCGACATGATCATCATCCCGGACCCCACCACCGCGAAGATGGATCCGTTCACCGCGATCCCGACTCTCTCGCTGATCTGCGATATCTTCGATCCGATCACCAAGGAAGACTACAGCCGCGACCCGCGTAACATCGCGAAGAAGGCCGAGAGCTTCCTGAAGTCGACTTCCGTTGCCGATACCGCATACTTCGGACCCGAAGCGGAGTTCTTCATCTTCGACGACGTCCGTTACGATTCCACCGCCAACTCCTCCTTCTACTCCGTCGACTCCTCCGAAGGCGCCTGGAACACCGGCCGTGAAGAGTTCCCCAATCTCGGCTACAAGCCGCGCCACAAGGAAGGGTACTTCCCGGTAGCGCCGACCGACTCCCAGAACGATCTCAGGAACGAGATGGTCATGGAACTGCAGAAAGTCGGCATCCGCGTCGAGTGCCAGCACCACGAAGTCGCCACCGGCGGCCAGGCAGAGATCGACATGCGTTTCTCCTCGCTGGTCGACATGGCCGACCAGCTGCAGTGGTTCAAGTACGTCATCAAGAACGTCGCCAACAGAAACGGCAAGACGGCAACCTTCATGCCGAAGCCGCTCTACGGGGACAACGGTTCCGGTATGCATTGCCACATGTCGCTTTGGAAGGACGGCGTCAACCTGTTCGCCGGCGACAAGTACGGCGGGCTTTCCCAGATGGCGCTTTACTACATCGGCGGCATCATCAAGCATGCCCGCGCCCTGTGCGCCTTCACCAACCCGACCACCAACTCCTACAAGCGTCTGGTGCCGGGCTTCGAAGCTCCGGTGAACATGGCTTACTCCAGCCGTAACCGTTCCGCCGCGCTGCGCATCCCGATGTTCTCCACGAACCCGAAGGCGAAGAGGATCGAGTACCGTACGCCGGATCCCTCCTGCAACGGCTACCTTGCCTTCGCGGCACTGCTGATGGCGGGCCTGGACGGCATCGAGAACAAGATCGATCCGGGCCAGCCGCTCGACAAGGACATCTACGGTCTTTCCCCAGAGGAGCTGGCCACCATCCCGTCCGCTCCGGGTAGCCTCGAGGAGGCACTCAAGGCGCTGCAGGAAGACCACGACTTCCTTCTCAAAGGGGATGTTTTCACCCCCGACGTCATCGAGAAGTGGATCGAGTACAAAACCGAAGCCGAAGTCAACCCGGTCCGTATGCGTCCGGTACCCCTCGAGTTCGCCCTGTACTTCGACATTTAATAGCATCAGGCATAGCAGCAGTAGGGAAAGGCGGGGGCAACCCCGCCTTTTTCTTTGTCTACGCTCCACCTGACCTTTCAGCTTGAACGCCTTTCTGAAAGCTGCTATTTTCTGAGTTTGGAAGCGTGCTCCACTGCCGGTTCAGGGACAGCGGACATGCGGGGGGCGACAGTTGCAGCAGCAGGAGAAGGTGGCAAAACTCATCAGCTGGTTCGTCAAGGCGGCGCTCAGGCACGCGGAGGCGATGGAGGCTATGCAGGAAGAGGAAGCCGTGGTGCAGGTGGAGTGCCTGGACCGGTTCTATGCAGCGTTGAAGCGTGAGGACGGCATGGAGCGGTTCCTCGCTCTGCTCGATCACGAGGAGCCTGCGGTAGCCGGCATGACCGCCGTGTACGCCATGCGCGAGGCGCCGCAACGCTGCAGCGCGACCCTGAGGAGAATTGCAAAAATGCCGGGGCTGATCGGGTTCAGGGCGCAGGCCGCACTGGATCGATGGGAATCCGGGGAGTGGCCGCGCTAGCGAAAACTTTTTAGCCACAAAAAGGCACAAAAGACACAAAAAAAGGCCAGAGACAAAAAGAGCAGAAGCCCCCTGTGTCAGAAGCATTTAGCCACAAAAAGGCGCAAAAGACGCAAAAAGAGGCCAGACACATGAGAGGCCAGACACACGAGAGGCCAGACACACGAGAGGCCAGACGCCCAGAGAGCACGGCACACAAAAAACAACGTTGTACTCAACGGAACCCACAGAAGGATGGTGTCTCTGGTTCTCTGTTAGTTCTTTTTTGTGAATTTTGTGCATTTTTGTGGCAGAAAGCTTGTTTCAGTAATCTAAATTTAGGAGGTATGCAGTGGCAGAATTCCAGAACGTAAACGTGGTCAAAAAGGCCAATATCTATTTCGACGGCGGAGTAACCAGCCGCACCGTTATCTTCCCCGACGGCTCCCGCAAGACCCTGGGGATCATGATGCCCGGCGAGTACGGCTTCAACACGGGCTCGGCCGAACTGATGGAGATCCTTTCCGGCGAGCTCACCGTGCTGCTCCCCGGCTCCTCCGAGTGGGTGGCCGTCAAAGGGGGCGAGGCGTTCGAAGTCCCGGAGAACGCGAGCTTCAAGATGAAGGTGACCGCCGTCACCGACTACTGCTGCTCATTTCTGTAACTGCTGAAAAAACGGCCGATTAGTGCTGATCTTCCGCTGATCACGTTCCTCCCCCTTCAAGGGGNNGGGGAGGGTAGGGGTGGGGATGGGTGGGAGGCCGGTTTTGTAGGTGAAGTGACATGAACGCAACTGCAACGAAAAATGAACCCGTCATAGGCCGCTTCGCACCTTCTCCCACCGGACCGCTGCACCTGGGCTCCCTGGTCGCAGCTCTCGGCAGTTATCTCATCGCCAGGAGTTCAGGGGGGCGCTGGCTCTTGCGCATGGAGG
>DNRQ01000019.1 GCA_003499925.1 Geobacter sp. | reverse complement strand
CTCCTGCAGGGTGAAGCTTATCGGTGGTACGTCCTTGAAGCGGGTCAGGAAGCGGTACAGCTTGACGCCATCCTGCCAGTCGGAGGTGAGCGGATAGCCGGCCTCGTGAATGGCGTTGAGATCCCTCTGAATGGTGCGCCGTCCCACGCCGGTCTCCTCGGCGAGCTCCGTCACCGAGATGCCGTGACGCGCCTCGATCAGGCGGATGACGTCGTGCACCCTTCCTGCCTGCGAGTATTTCCTGGCAGGACGTCCCTTACCCATCAGGGCTTCTTCGGTCTGGGCGCCCTGGACGGTTTCTTGTCGCCGACGCGTCCCTTGTCGGAGGGCCTTCCCTTGTCGCCGGGCCTGCCGCCCCCCCCCCTGCCGAAGGTTTTCGCCTCCACGCGCGGCGGGCGCTTGCTCCTCTTGTAGTCGTGGACGAACATATCGTCCTCGGCCCACTCGGTCGGGATCTTCTGCTTGATGAAATCCTGGATCGCCTCGATGTAGAAGGCGCCGTCCTCGTCGGCGAAGGAGATCGCCATCCCCTCGGCCCCGGCGCGGGCGGTCCTGCCGATCCGGTGCACGTAATCCTCGCAGTCCTGCGGCAGGTCGTAGTTGATGACGTGGGAGACGCCGTCGATATGGATGCCGCGGGAGGCGACGTCGGTGGCGATCATGATGGGGAGCACCCCTTCCTTGAAGTCCGCCAGGATCTTCATGCGCTTTCTCTGTTCCACGTCTCCGGAGATCACCTTGCAGGGGAACTCGTTGGCGTTCAGGCGGTCCTGAAGATATTCGGCCTCGCGCTTGGTGTTGGCGAAGATCATGGTCCGTTCCATCCCCTTCTTCCTGAGCAGGCCCAGGAGCAGCGGGAATTTCTCCTTGCGGGAGACGTGGTACAGCACCTGTTCCACCCGCTCGGCGGTCATCTGCTCGGGGGTCACCGAAACCTTCTCGGGCATGTTCATGAACTCGTAGGCGAGCTCCATCACCCGCGCGTTGAGCGTCGCGGAGAAGAGCATGTTCTGCCTCTTGTCGTAATTGGGGAGCTTTCTCAGGATGAAGCGCAGGTCGGCGATGAAGCCCATGTCGAACATGCGGTCCGCCTCGTCGATGACCAGCGCCTCCACGTCCTTCAGGGAGTAGACCTTCTGTTTCAGGTAGTCGATCAGGCGTCCCGGGGTGCCGATCACGATGTCGGCCCCGGCCTTCAGGGCGTCGCGCTGCTTCATGTAGTCGACGCCGCCGTAGATCGCCTGGATGTTGAAACCGGCGTATTTGCCGAGCAGCTGGGCGTCCTTTTCGATCTGGACCACCAGTTCGCGGGTGGGGGCCAGGATCAGCGCCCTGGGGTGGTGCTCGCCGCCGCTTTTCTTCTGGTTCAGCAGGCGTGTGAAGAGGGAGACCAGGAATGCCGCGGTCTTGCCGGTCCCCGTCTGGGCCTGGCCCGCTACGTCCTTGCCGGAAAGTGCCAACGGGAGTGCCTTCTCTTGTATCGGTGTGCAGTCGGTGAACCCGGTCTCTTCGATCCCCCTGAGGACCACCTCCGGAATCTGCAGCTCTGTGAATTTCATGGTGTTGTTTTTCCTTTTTTGCCTTATTTCAAGAGGATATAATTAGCATATTGTACAAAAAATGGCAATGGAAAGCGTGAAGCTTGAGCAATGATAGCGGAAAACGGTGGTCGTTGACGGATTTATTGGTTGATAATAATCTCCGACCCTCTCCGGCTCCATTTTGTTCGACTGTTCAGGCTTAGCCGATTTCAGCTGGCCTCTGTGGTCCTTAGACTCTTCGGTGGTCCGGCTTTTTGCCTTATCTTTTCCTAACATGGAAAAACTTCACTTCACCGGAAAGCGCGGCTGTGATATGTTCGCCGCCGAGAAAAAAAGCAAGAGGGGCAGATGCAATCATTCATTCACATTGAATCACCGAATTACCTGAAACTGGAAAACCTGCCGAGTCCCCCCGACTGGGGTGCCGTGTTCGGCGACGAGAAACCGATCGCGCTGGAGATCGGCTGCGGAGTGGGCGACTTCATGCTGAAGACGGCGCTGGATCAGCCTGAGATCAACTTCATCGCCATCGACTTCTACAACAAGGGGTGCTGGAAGAGCTGTCGCCGCCTGGACCGTCACGGCGTCACCAACGTGCGTGTGCTGCGCGACGAGGCGCGGCTCTTCGTCACCGACCGCATCCCCAAGGGGAGCCTGTCCGCGGTTTACATCAACTGTCCCGATCCCTGGCCCAAGAAGCGGCACCGCAAGCGGCGCCTGGTGAACCAGGAGTTCGTGACCTTCCTGCTCGACTACATGGCCCCCGGCGCGGACTTCTTTTTCGCGACCGACTTCGACGATTACGGGCTGGACGTGGCGCAGATGCTTCCCGATGTGGCGCCGCTGGAGAACCGGTTCGCGCCAGACCTGTACCGGCACGAGTTTCCCGGCTATCACCTCTCCAAGTACATGCGCAAATTCATGGCCGAAGGGAAGCGGATCTACTTCGTGCATTACAAGGTGAAGTAGCAGCGTATGCTCCCAAGTTACTGACTAGCGCCCAACCCGCCTGAGGCACGTTTTATCGGAGAGGAACTTTCCCTAGCTGCAACGCTCCTGATACCTGATCCCCCCCTTTGACAAAGGGGGGACAGGGGGGATTTGGCTTTGAAGTTCCTCAGAACGCCGATCTTCCGCTGATGAAACTCCCTCCCCTTCAAGGGGAGGGTAGGGGTGGGGATGGGGTTGGCACCGGTGCAAAAACACCCCCATCCCCCTCCTGACCTCCCCCTTGACTTGTCAGCCGTAGCCTTGGGCTGAAGGGGGAGGTGCTTGCAATTCGCTTGAGATTAGCACTAACGAAAGAGGGGGGCCCAACTGCGGGTCCCCCTCTTATTTTGTCTGCAAATAAACAACAGATTAGCTGCGGTTTTCTGCAATATATTTTCCTGCTGCGCGTGCTAGCAGCGCAGAGCGGCTCATATGATGCGAGCCCGCGAATCGGTCGATGGTCTTAAGGAGATTCTCCGGAAGGGTGATGTTGATCCGCCTGACCCGTGTCGATATCTTCGAAAGATCTATGTCCACCAACATCCAGGCCCCGCCCTCGTAAGCAGGATCATGCGCCAGTTGCTCAATCGGCGTAGGATCCGGTATTTCTATATTTTCCCCGTCAAAATATACCTCTGCCGCCTCTTGGATCATGCCCGGCAGCTCTTCCCATGAGTCCGCCGCTGAGAAGCAACCGGGGAAATCCGGTATGGTGATGCCGTGTGAGTGGGTCTCATCCCCCAGATGCACATAAACCGGATACAGCATTTCCCTACCTCCACTCCCAACCGGCTTGCCGGTAGATATTGCGCAACGTGCCGATTGTATATCCTTGCGCGGACATGGGACAACGACATGACCAGGCCTCGAGGGGTGCCTGAACTTCCGGTGGTCACCCTTTCCGCCTACCCACTCCCAGCCATCCTCTTCAAGGCGCTTGATTATTTCTCGGCTGTCCATTGTGTATTTATACACACCACAGGTGCGTAATCAAGCAAAAAAAACGTCGATGCTGTAGCACCCCCCTTGCGGATCCCCGATCTATCCTCGCCTAGCCTATGATTAAGATCTAACTCCGTCGGCAGTCCGTGGCCAATCCCTTCACGCCTTACGCCGGAAAATTCCGCAGCAGATGCCCCTTGATGGTCGCCTCGAAATCCGCCTCCTTGTCGCCGCGGTAGACAAGCGACGAGCCGATCTCCGCCGCGAGTATGGCGAACAGGTACTTGGGCGGCAGGTTCTTGATCCTCCTGCTGTATTTCGCCTCCTCCCTCAGCATCCGGGGGAGGTGGGAGAGGATCGCCCTGCGGTAGATCGGCTGCAGGCAGAGGTGCGGCCGGTTCTGGAAGAATCGGAAGATGGTGGCGTACTGTGCGTTGATCTCACCGCTCAGTGCATCGGAGATCTCGGTGCAGATCAAGGTCGGCTGCTCGCGGCGCCGCTTCAGGATCAGCCGCGCCTCGTCCGCCGCCCGCTGCTCCAGGATCTCCAGTACGTCCCTTACGTAACGCTCCTTCTCGGCCAGGAACTCCTCCTCGGTCAGCAGCAGGTTGGCGATGATCTCGTAGGAGGAGGAGATCACGCCGCACTTGTTGGCGGAGGCGTCGCGCATGATGATCACCCCTCCCTTCTGCAGGTTGAGCCTGGCCTCCGGCGTGATGAAGGAGTTTGCCCCCTCCACTATCGCTGCCGTGGAGGGGGTCCCGTCCGGCAGCAGATACTCCTGCCAGTTGTCCTTGTCGATGGTCTCGGGCCTCCCCCCTGCCGGGATGAACAGGTCCGCCTGCACCGTGAAGGGGAGACTCGCGTATTCCCTGGAAAATTCGTCCGTGGAGATCCATTGCTCCTGGAGGCCGTAGCAGCTGCGGGAAACCTTTCGGAACAGCTCGCGCAACCCGTCCCGGCGGCTGCCGCTTCTAAAGAGCATGAACCCCCCGACGTGCAGCATCTCCGGGTTGAAGCCGTCCAGATCGTTTTTCAAGACGATGCGGGAGAGCTCTTCCGTATCGGCCCCCTCGGGATCGAAAAGCGACGCGGTGCCGTCCAGGATCAGGCGGATGGCGATGTTCGGGGCGCGCTCCAGAAGTATCCGCATGGCGTTACCCGCCACGTCGCCGTTGGGGCCGCCGGTGAACTTCACGCTGAACGGGTCGCGGTAGATGTCGATGCCGAGTTCCGCCATGGTTATCTCGGCGAA
This sequence comes from Geobacter sp., assembly GCA_003499925.1. Lineage (GTDB taxonomy): Bacteria > Desulfobacterota > Desulfuromonadia > Geobacterales > Geobacteraceae > Geomonas. The sequence continues at coordinate 2,163 of DNRQ01000019.1, read as the reverse complement.
TTTCACCACGCCTGCGGAGGTGACGCCGTACTCCTTGTGGCTGATGCCGACCTCCTTGCTGGACATGATGCCGATGCCGAGGATGTAGCCGCGCTTCTTGGAGATCCGCGCGATGTTCTCGATCATCGAGTCGTGCATGTTCTCGTCGGGGCCCAGTTCGATCGGCTCGTCCTCACGGTAGTAGTCGACCACGGCCGGATGCCTGGCGATCCCCCTGGCGGTGACGAAGATGTCCAGGAAGGCGTTGGTGACGCCGTGCTGCAGCTTGTACAGGCGCCAGTTTTCCATCTTGCGCTCCCCGCTTCGCTGCAGGTCCGAGGCGTCCAGAAGCAGCACCAGCTTGGAGCCCCCCTCGTAGATGTCCTTGTTCTTCAGGTGCTGGGTGTGGGCGAGCACGAAGTTTTCCCGGAAGATCGTGTTGGCGTTGGTGATGAAGTCGTCGGTGTTGCGCGAGATCACGGTGCGCCAGCCGCCGCGTGCGATGTCGGAGAAGCCTATGTGGTAGCCGAAGCCGAAGCGGCTGAAGAAGAAGGTGACCCTGAAGGGGAGCGACTGGGGGAGATCCGAGGTGAAGGCGGCGCCGAGTTCCGTGAGGTAGGCGGGGTCGAGCCGGAAGGCGAGCGCCTGCTTTTCCAGTACGAAGAAGTTCGTCTTCAGCGTATGCGTGATGAATATCAGGCAGCAGCGATAGATGGCGCGGCGCACCTCGTCCAGGTAGCGGTGTCCCGTGTTGTATCCCTCCACGGCCTGCCTGGTCTCCTCGAGGACCGCGGCGTACAGCGGGTGGCGCTCCTTTATGGCGGGATCGAAGCGCGCCCGGAACAGCTTTACCAGTTGCAGCGCAATCTCCGGGTGGCAGTGGAAGGCCCCCTGCACGTCGTCCAGGCCGAAGCGGTCCGGCTGGTTGTGGGCCAGGTTGGTGTGGCAAAAGGCGGTGAAGGCGTTGCTTAGGGATGCCTCCTCGCCGGTCATCTCCCCAGTGGTGACGAACTCGCGGTAGGTGTACCCCTTGGTGGAGACGATCTGGGTGTTATAGAGCTCCTGCTGCAGCCTGGTGAAGAGCTCGGAGCTTTGGTCCAGGGGCTCCCCTGAGCGTCTGATGACGTAGAAAGTGCCCAGGAAGTAGGGATGGATGCCGTTTGAGATGGTGAGGCAGTAGGCGCGGTTGACGCCGAACTCCAGCCGGTTGAAGACCTCCATCAGCTGCAGCAGGAACTCCTTTTGGGGCGGATTGGCGACCGCGAAGTGGACCCGGGAGACCTTGGGGTCCGAGGTCTGTTCCACGTAAAGGTAGAGGCCGCCGCTCCTGCTGGCCTTTTGCTGCAGTTGGAGCACCTGCGCCACGCGCAAAGGGGACGAGACCCGGACGTAGCTTTCGTTGTTAAGCCAGAGGATACGCAGCAACCGGTCGAATTCCTTCATGTCGAATTCCGGATAGTTGCTCTTCAACAGGGAGGCGATCCTGCGGGTCAGCGATGCCGCAAGCTCGACCTCCTTCCAGGCCAGGATGTCCTCGTTTTGTTTCCTGTCGAACTCGAAGCGCTGGATCTCCAGCGCCTGTGCCATGCCCGGCATCGGTCCCTCCGAGTGGGCGATCATGGCATAGGAGATCTCCCGGTCCTGGAAGTGGCGCAGCGAGTCGTACAGCGACCCCGGCGCGTTGACGCGGGCGAGGATCAGCGTCTTTTCGCGGTCGGCAAGGATCAGGCGCCGGTTTTTGTGCAGCGTCGAGAGCTCCCGCTCCAGAAGAGCAAGCGCCTCGGGCTCATCCTGCATCGCGGTGAAGAAATAGGGCGTCAGCTGCTCCCTGAGCCATTTCCGGTTTTCGGCAAGCTCGGCAGGCGCGCTCCCTTTTCCAGCAGTTGTGCTACTCATGCGTTCCCCTTTCGAAGTGAAGCCAGCAGCGGGCGACAGTATAGCAACGGAGACGGACTTTGCTCAGTCATTTAGATACCGACTGGTCGAAGCAACTTTATTCAAAGCAAACGAGATGCATGATAAGTATATAACGATGATATCGGTCAGGATATGAGAATCTTGATTAGTATTGATCAGCAGCTGAGACATGTGACCCATTGGATACCAGTAAGCGTCCAAAAAGGTACCTGATTAGCGAGAATCTTCCGCTGGAAAAACTCCCTCCCCTTCAAGGGGAGGGTGGGG
>DNRQ01000004.1:12122-13357 GCA_003499925.1 Geobacter sp. | reverse complement strand
GCGGAAGATCATTGCCAATCAGGTTCCCATAAGGCTTCGATGGAAGAAAAAGACGGGGTGCTGCATCTCAATCCCGGCAGCGCCGGCCGGAGGAGTTCAAACTGCCGGTGACGGTGGCCCTGCTGAAGGTGGAGGGTGAGAAGGTTTCGGCCGAGATCATAGAGCTGACGGCTGGGGTGCCTTGAGTGGTGGGACCTGAGCAGCCCTGCTTGGGCCGCGGGTAGCGGAAGATTGCTTTGGATCGTGGTGGACCGATGCCAGGCAGGGGCGGGAGGTGCCTGCCTCCCGGCTCCATGCCCCTCACACGCGTCACTATTTGTAGAATATTCCTCAGTCGCTCCCAATATTCTTCACCACTATTGCCCAATCCCGGTGCCACTCATCACTTGTCCTGGAGATAGTTCCGCAAAAACGGGACATTACCCCGTTGAGCCGATCCGGCATGGAAATTGATAGTCATCGCTACTATTGAAGATGGTGGCTCTTTACCCGGAGCGTAGGAATCACCGGCACTGGCACCCGCCCCGGAGTTGTTGAAAAGGAAATATGAAGCGTACCTTCTTCGCCATAATAATCCTGCTGATCCTGCCGGCGTCGGCACTGGCGGACCTTGATCTCCCAGTGGAGAACGGCGTTGTCACTTCCGGANNTGCCGTCCCGGTCGGCACTCCGGTTCGGGCTACCCGCAGAGGGCGGATCGTCTTCGCTGGGGCGCGTCGCGGTTACGGTGCAACGGTGATTGTTGAACACGGCAACGGAGATCGCACCCTGTACGGGCATAACNNCGGCCCTCATGTCCATTTCGAGCAGATACCGAGCGGTCGCCCCGTGGTAGAGGAGGCGGCAACGGCAGAGGCCGGAAAACCGGAGACCGCCCAGCTAAGCGACCAGCGATATCTACTTGAGCAAAAAATGGAACAATCCCTCAATTCCATCCTGAAGACGCTAAGGTCCGGTGCGACAGGACAAGGCGGATAACCTCCAGGGCGCCGCCGGTCTACCGGATCTAGAAATACAATATCAGGTTGCCGGGAAACCAATGAAGATCCAGGACCTTTTCTTCAAATTGTCTTCAGCCATCTGGTGATCTGGCCGATAACCCATAATAATGAGTAGTTAGCTTGGAATTACAGAATATTCTGTCACTATTGTGTGATATTCTCCACAAGGTTTTCGTCCGCCGGAAGACGAAGTTACAGTTAATCAACACCTTGTGAGTGTGGCACGGCTTGTGT
>DNRQ01000004.1:0-12007 GCA_003499925.1 Geobacter sp. | reverse complement strand
CAACTTCAAAATGGATCCGATGACGCAGAAAGTGATCGGGATCTCGCAGCAGCTTCCCTTCTGGGGGAAGCGGGACCTCAAGGCTGAAATGGCGGCAAAAGAAGCCGAGTCGTACAAATGGCAGATCGAGGAGCGCAAGCTGGAGTTGCGCAGAATGGTTGCCGAAACCTACTACCAGCTCTACTTCACAGACAGGTCCAAGGAGATCCTCGATAAGAACATAGCCATCCTCGATATCTTCATCACCCTTGCCGAAACCAAGTATGCAGTGGGGCAGGGAGCGCAGCAGGATATCTTCAAGGCCCAGGTCGAGCGCTCGAAGATGCTGGATGTGGGGATCACGTTGGAGCAGCAGCGGAAAAGCCTTCAGGCCAACCTGAACGCCCTGTTGTACCGTCCTGCCGACACCGCCGTCGGCCGCATCCCCGACTTTGAAATCAAGCCGGTTGCCCTTTCCGTCGACGAACTGAGAGCGGTGGCACTGGAGAGCCGTCCCTTGCTGAAGGGCCTGAACTCGCAGATCGAAAAGGGAAGGGCCGGGCAGAAACTGGCGCAGAAGGAGTTATACCCTGACTTCAACGTTTCATTTGAGTACATGCAGAGGGATAAATTCGAGATGAGTGACGGTGCTGACATGTATTCGCTCGGCGTCACCTTCAACCTGCCGGTGCAAAAGCAGCGCAGGCATGCGATGGTGGCTGAATCGTCCTCCGAGATCACCATGGCTACCGAAGAGTTGAATAGCGCCAAAAACAGCATCGACTCCGGTATTTCGGATCTCCTGGCCCAGATGGAGAGAAGAAAAAAACTGGCCGAGCTTTACAGGACAGGCATCATTCCCCAGGCCGAGCAGTCTCTGGAGTCGGCCAGCATCGGCTATCGTGTCAACAAGGTCGACTTCCTGACCCTCCAGGATAACCGCATCACCCTCTTCAACTACGAGCGCGAACTCTACGATTCGCTGGCCGACTACCAGATGAAGCTGGCGCAGCTTGAGGCGCTGGTCGGGAAGAGCCTGTGGAATCGTGAAAGGTGAAAAGTGAATCACCTTTCCCCTTTCACCTTTCACCTTTCACGTTTTTAAGCATTACTTACTTCCATAGAACGAGGGACGACAATGACGCAGAGCAAGAAAGTGGTGATTCCGCTGGTGGTGATTCTCCTTGTTGCGGCAGGCGGAGGCGGCTACTACCTTTGGCAGAAGAAACATGCCGCCGAAGGGGCGAAGGAGGCAAAGCAAGGCGAGCAGGCCCAGCTGCTTTATACCTGCGCCATGCATCCCTTCATCATCAAGGACAAACCGGGCAGCTGTCCGATCTGCGGCATGGCCCTGATCAAGAAGGTCGCAGGCTCCGAGGCAAGCGCGCAGGAGCTGGCCATGCTGGGGCATGTCTCCCTCTCGCCGACCCAGGTGGTGATGGCCAATGTCGCAACCACCGAAGCCAAGGTGATGACGCTCGACAAGGAGATCAACGCCGTCGGCATAGTCCAGTACGATCAGGCGCGGCAGGCGAAGGTCACGGCCTGGGTCTCCGGACGTATCGACAAGCTCAACGTCAATACCGTCGGCGCCTTCGTTTCCAAGGGGAATCCGGTGGCGGAGCTCTACTCTCCCGACCTGGTTTCCGCCCAGCAGGAATACCTCTTGGCCCTGAAGAGCCGTGACCAGTTGAAGAATTCCCCGATCTCCTCCATATCGCTCGGGGGGGAGGGGCTGGTCAGCTCCGCCCGGCAAAGGCTCAAGCTGATGGGGGTCAGGGACGAGCAGGTCGCCGCCCTGGAAAAGGCGGGTGAGCCCGTGATACGGCTCCCGATCTACACCCCGCTCTCCGGCGTGGTGATCGAAAAGATGGCCCAGGTGGGGCAGTACGTAGAAGCCGGGATGCCCCTCTTCAGCATCGCCGACCTCTCCAACGTCTGGGTCGAGGTGGAGGTCTACGAAAACGAGTTCGCCAACATCAGACTCGGCCAGACGGTGAACATCCTCTCCCAGTCGTATCCCGGCAAGAACTTCCGTGGCAAGGTGGCGTTCATCTACCCGTTCCTCGACCCGAAGAGCAGGACGGTGAAGGTCAGGGTGGAGCTCGCCAACCCGGGGCTCAAGCTGAAGCCGGACATGTTCGTCAATGCCATGATCAGGGTCCCGTTGGGGAGCGCCGTCGTGGTGCCGGTCGGGGCCGTGATGGATACCGGACGGCGCCAGTTGGTCTGGGTGGAGATGCAGCCGGGGATGTTCGAGCCGCGGGAGGTTCAAGTCGGGGCGAGAGAGGGGGACCGTATCCAGATACTTTCCGGAGTGAAGGCCGGTGAAAAGGTGGCATCGAGCGGCGGCTACCTGATCGATTCCGAATCCCAGTTGAAGGGGGGCGCCGGCGGGCATGAAGGTCATGGAGCGAAGCCTGCCACGGGGACGGAGGGAAATGGGGCCGGGACGCCTGCCGCACCTGCTGCACCGTCTCCCAGGAAGGGCGGCGGCATGGATATGGACGACATGAAGATGTAGTTGCCGGGACATTGACTCCATCCCCATCCCCATCCCCACCCTGTCCCTCCCCTTGAAGGTGAGGGGACGTCGTAGCTCCTCCCCTACAAGGAGGAGGGGACGTCCTAGCTCCTCCCCCTTCAAGGGGGAGGCCGGGAGGGGGATGGGGGTATATCCAAGAGAGACTCTTTTTTGCTATGAAGGATAACCATCCATGATCGAGAAAATCATAGAATATTCCGCCAGGAACCGNNTCATCATCCTGATGCTCTTCGCCCTCATCATCGCCTGGGGGATCTGGTCGGTGTACAAGACGCCGGTAGACGCGATCCCAGACCTCTCCGACAACCAGGTGATCGTCTTCACCGATTACATGGGGCGCTCGCCACAGGTGGTTGAGGATCAGGTCACCTACCCCCTGGCGGTCAACCTGCAGGGCCTCCCCAAGGTCCGCGCCGTACGAGCCTCTTCGGCCTTCGGCTTCTCCATGATCTATGTCATCTTCGAAGACGACGCCGACATCTACTGGGCGAGGACCCGGGTTCTGGAGCGCCTGAATTATGCGGCCTCCCTGCTTCCCCCCGGTGTGGTCCCGACCCTCGGCCCGGACGGCACCGGCGTAGGCCATGTCTTCTGGTACACCCTTGAGGGGAAGGGGTACGATCTGGAGCAGTTGCGCACCCTCCAGGACTGGTTTGTCCGTTATCAGCTCAATACGGTGCCGGGCGTGGCCGAAGTCGCCTCCATCGGAGGTTTCGTCCGGGAGTACCAGGTCGACCTCGACCCCAACCGCCTCTTTGCCTACAACGTCACGGTCGGCCAGGTGATGGAGGCGATCAAGCGCTCCAACAACGACGTCGGCGGCAGGCTCCTGGAGCAGGCGGACGCCGAATTCCTGATCCGCGGCAAGGGATACGTCAAGTCCACCAAGGACCTGGAGGACATCGTAGTCGGAGCCGACATGCGCGGCACCCCGGTCTACGTGAAGAACCTCGGCGCCGTCCAGCTTGGCGGCGCCATCCGCCGCGGCATGCTGGACATGAACGGCGAGGGTGAAGCTGTCGGCGGTATCGTGGTCATGCGCTATGGCGAAAACGCCAAGGACGTCATCGACCGCGTCAAGGAAAAGATCGTCTCGCTGGAGAAAGGGCTGCCGCCGGGCGTGAAGATCATGGTCTCCTATGACCGTTCCGACCTGATCGAGCGGGCCATAACGACCCTGAAGCATGCACTGGTCGAGGAATCGATCGTGGTCTCGCTGGTCATCCTGGTGTTCCTGCTTCATTTCCAGAGCGCCCTGGTCATCGTCCTCACGCTCCCCATCGCCGTGCTCTTCTCCTTCATCACCATGAAGCTCATGGGGGTCTCCTCGAACATCATGTCGCTCGGGGGGATCGCAATAGCCATCGGCGTACTGGTGGATGCCGGGGTCATCATGGTGGAGAACTGCTATCGCCACCTCTCCGAGATGCCCCCCGGGGAGCGGGCCGAAAAGCGCCTGGAAGTCATCATCGCCAGCGCCAAACAGGTGGGGCGCGCCATCTTCTTCTCGCTGGCGATCATCGTCCTCTCGTTCGTCCCCGTCTTTCTCCTGGAAGGGCAGGAGGGGAAGCTGTTTCATCCGCTCGCTTTCACCAAGACCTTCTCCATGATGGGCTCCGCGCTCATCGCCATCACCCTGGTACCGGTGCTGATGTATTACTTCATGCGGGGGAAGATGCCGCCGGAGAGCGCGAACCCCGTCTCCAGCTTCTTCATCAGGCTCTACTCGCCGGTGATCCGCTGGGTCCTGAAGTGGAAGAAGACCACCATCCTGCTGAACGTGATCGCCCTGCTGATCGCCATCCCGATGTTCCTGAGCATCGGCAGCGAATTCATGCCGCCGCTTGACGAGGGATCGCTCCTCTACATGCCGGTAACCCTCCCCAACGTCTCGATCAACGAGGCGAAGCGGCTGATCCAGGTGCAGGACACCATCATCAAGAGCGTCCCGGAGGTCGAGCATGTCCTCGGCAAGGTCGGGCGGGCCGAGACTTCGACCGATCCCGCCCCCGTCTCCATGTTCGAGAGCATCATCATCCTAAAGGAGAAGGACAAGTGGCGTCCCGGAGTGACCAAGGCCGACATCGTCTCCGAACTCGACGCCAAGCTCCAGCAGATCGGCGTGCGCAACGGCTGGACCCAGCCGATCATCAACCGCATCAACATGCTCTCCACCGGCGTGCGCACCGACCTGGGCGTGAAGATCTTCGGCAACGACCTGAACGTCCTGAAGGATCTCGCGGTGCAGGCCGAAGCGATCCTGAAGCCGATTCCCGGCGCAGCCGACGTGGTGGCCGAAAGGGTCACCGGCGGCAACTACCTCGACATCGACATCGACCGGGAGGCGGCGGCCCGCTACGGCGTCAAGGTCGGCGACATCCAGGACGTGATCAGCACCGCCTTGGGTGGAGAGGTGCTTTCCACCTCGGTGGACGGCAGAAACCGCTTCCCGATCCGCCTGCGCTACCTGCGCGACTACCGGGACACCATACCGGCCATCCAGCGCATACTGGTCTCGGGCATGAGCGGCGAGGCTCCGGTACAGGTCCCTCTGTCGCTGGTGACCAAGCTGAAGGTCTCCACCGGGGCGCCGGAGATCAACAGCGAGGGGGGGCTTTTGCGCTCCATCGTCTTTCTCAACGTCCGTGGCAGGGACATGGGGGGCTTCGTCGGCGAGGCGAAGACGGTGCTTGAGAAACAGCTCAAGCTGCCGCCGGGGTACTACGTGGCATGGTCCGGACAGTGGGAGAACCAGGTGCGCGCCAAGGCCCGTCTCCAGCTGCTGGTGCCGGCGGGAATCCTGATCATCTTCATCCTGCTCTACTTCACCTTCCATTCGGCGCTGGAGGCGAGCATGGTCATGCTCTCGGTCCCCTTCGCCCTGGTGGGCGGGGTCTATCTGGTGAAGCTGCTGGGGTATAACATGTCCGTGGCGGTCTGGGTCGGCTTCATCGCGCTCTACGGCATAGCCGTGGAGACCGGGGTCGTGATGGTCATCTATCTGCACGAGGCGCTGGACAAGAAGCTCATCAACGGACCCTGTACCGAACAGGATATTTACGACGCCACCTTCGAGGGGGCGGTGCTCCGCCTGCGCCCCAAACTGATGACCGTGGCCGTGGCGCTGATCGGCCTGATCCCCATCATGTGGTCGACCGGTACCGGCGCCGACGTGATGAAGCCGATCGCCGCCCCCATGATCGGCGGCATGATATCTTCCGCGGTGCACGTACTGATCATGACACCGGTCATCTTCGTCATGATGAAGAAGCGCGACTTGAAAAAGGGGAGACTGCACTACTCCGGGATGAAGCATTGAACTTAAAAACAATCACAAACCTCCCCCCTTTGAAAAGGGGGGAGGCGGGGATTTAGCCCGGGACGCCACAGCGCGCGGCATCGATGCAAGCTGCAGATCGGCATTCAGGAAATCAATTGGCATCTCGATTAGTGCCAATCTGCAGCTGTTCAGGTTCCTCCCCCTTCAAGGGGGNNGAGGTCAGGAGGGGGATGGGGATGTTTTTGCGCCGGAACTGCCCCATCCCCACCCCCACCCTCCCCTTGAAGGGGAGGGAGTTTTCGCAGCGGAAGATCAACACTAATCGGATTCGCATTAGAGTGGCTCGACAGCAGGCCATAGAGAATATGCCACGAGGCCTGTTGAATATTCTCTACACACCGACGCCGCGCCGGATTGCCAGGTATGAAAAGTTAATGACTTAGCTTTTGGCACGCAGGATGCTACCAGCAATACGTCTTGCAAAACTGCACACTCAAAGGAGAACTTGCTAAATGAAAAAAACGACCGTTCTAATCGCAGCACTCTTCGCCCTGGCAGCTCCCATGACCTCTTTCGCCGCAATGGGTCACGGCTCCATGAAGATGGATCATGGCAGCCATCAGGGCGATGTGGCTCATGAAGAAGTAGTCGATGGCGTGAAGGCAACCTTCAAGGTCATGAGCATGAAAGAACACATGAAGGCAATGAAGATGGAGATGCCGAAAGGCATGAAGGAGACCCATCACATCGCGGTCGAATTCAAGGACGCCAGAACGGGCAAGGCCCTGACCGAGGGCGAGGTCAAGGTCAAGATGCAGAATCCCGACAAAAGCGACCAGACCAAGGAGTTGATGGGTATGGAGGGGCATTCCGGCGCCGATTTCGAAATGTCCCGAACAGGGAAGTACGGCGTGATGTGCAAGTTCGAACTCAAAGACGGGAAGACTCGCAGCGCCAAATTCTGGTACACCGTCAAGTAGGCAGCAGGTTGATTTCGGAAATGTGCCACAGTAGAGATAACCTCCACAAAAAGAGGCGGACCCAAGGGTCCGCCTCAGCATTTCGGGCCCACCTACTATGAAAAAAATCGTATCGATTCTTGTAGCGATTGCATTAGTCGCATTCCTGATCTACACCCTCACCTATCACAAAAAGGTGATTCCGGCTGAGGCTCCCGGGAAAGTCCTGGCAACCGGTGCCTATGAGAAGTATTTCGGGGCAGCGCCGAAGGTTGACAAAGGAACGGCGTACGCTTTTGTCATCTATTTCCCTTCAGGAAAAGAACCGGGCAAGGTCGTTCCCTTCCCGTTTTTTACCTTTGACGAGGCAAGTATGAAAAGGCTGGCCGTCGAACGCTTGTTGGGCGGTATGGATATCGGCAGCTATGCGGGACAATTCGTTCCGTTTCCCAGCGGGGTTCGTCTGATAGCGATTGACGAGGCTCAAGGGACGGTAACGGTCAACTTCAGCCGGGAACTGGCCAAATCGACTGAGGCGGGGACCGCACGTGCCGTCGGCTTGACCTTGCGCCAGTTCAGGGGGGTCAAGGATGTCCGACTTCAGGTAGAGGGTAAGGAAAGTGAGTTGAGCAGTATTGCGAAAAAAGCCGATGATACTGCGGTCCAGCAACTGTCAGCGCCGCGCCTTCTGAGCCTGACCGCCATGAGGGATAAAGGGGCCAGGGAGATCGAAGAATTGAGCGCCTTTTTCGATCGTCCGGTGGAAATCAAGGAACTGAAGATGCTCTCCGAGAATGGGCAACAGTTTGCCGGCGAGATCTACCATTCCGTCTTCGACATGGCCGCAGTGCTCAGACCCAAGGAGCCGTCGCAGTTCAAGGAGCGGATGCCGATAAATGTGCGCTGGAAGGTGGTAGACAAGCTGGGCAGGGAGGCAGAGGGTGACAGTATCTTGCTTCTGGAGATAAAAGAGCACTGACTACAACTCAATAATCCAATCCCGACCCGCCGGCCTCGCACCAGGTAGATTGACGATTGTCAATATTTATCGACGGTTTTTGTTCGTAATGCGATACATTTTGCATTGAAATCGTGTCTTGTTCCATATAGAATACATTTCATGCTATTCGAAATCGGTGACAACATACGGAAGGAGCGCAAGCTCCGTAAGCTCTCGCAAGAAAAAATGGCGAGGGATCTCGGGATGAGTCGAGCTACCATCAGCCAGATCGAGTCGGGGACCGTGCAGGAGATCGGCGTCCGCAAGCTGATGAGGATACTGGACTACCTAGGCTTAGAACTCCGAGTGCGGCCATCAGGGGCACCGCCGACACTTGATGAACTGAGAGAGCAAAAGTGAGCGATACCGTTTCACGTATGCTGTCCGTATGGGCTGCCGATCAACGGGCAGGACTTCTTGAGCGGGTCTCGGAGCAAAGTCCTTACGTTTTTGCCTATGATCCGGCGGCGGTGTCACCAGGCGCTCAGGTCTCTTTGACGATGCCGGTGCGTCTCGAGAGCTGGTCGAGCCGAGACCTCCACCCGATATTTCAGATGAACCTGCCGGAAGGGGCACTGCTGGAGGCGATCCGACGCGGTATAGCAAAACTGGCCGGCTCGGACGATATGGCCATCCTCCGGGTGACCGGGGGAAACCAGGTGGGACGCAACCGCTTTTCCCTGCCGGAAGATTGGGCGCCAGGCATAGTGGAGACTCGAGAATCGCTGGACGATCTGCTGTCGTACCCCGACACTGCGGAATTGTTTCACGAGATGGTCTCAAGGTATGCCCTCCGGTCAGGGGTGTCCGGTGTGCAGCCGAAGGTAATGTTGGATGCAACGGAGCGGGGCACCGCCGCTATTGGAAGGTACATTGTCAAGGCTTGGGGGGCTGAATATCCTCAACTTGCGGCTAACGAGTTTTTCTGCATGACTGCAGCACGGCGGGCCGGGCTACCGGTCCCGGAGTTTCACCTTTCAAACAACGGTGGTCTCTTGGTAATGAAGCGCTTTGATATTACTACGGAGGGTGAGCCGGCAGGTTTCGAGGATATGTGCAGTCTGCAGGCCTTGGGGACGGCACAAAAGTACAGCAGTACCTATGAGAGGGTCGCAAAAAGCATAAAAGACTTCGTGTCCGGTGAGTTTCTGCAAATAGCCAGAGAGCAGTTCTTCGCCTCTCTGGCATTGTCGGTCATGGTACGAAACGGTGATGCCCATTTGAAAAACTTTGCCGTTCTCTACGATCGCCCGGGTGCTCCCGTTCACCTGGCACCGGCTTATGACATCGTGACCACCACGGCCTATCTTCGCAACGACATTCCTGCCTTGTCCCTGGCCGGGACCAAGAAGTGGTGGTCGCGCAAGATGTTGGAGAAGTTCGCCGTGGTGCACCTGGCGTTGTCGGTGCGAAAGGCCGGTCAGATTTTGGAGGAGGTTGCTGATGCGGTGGCCGATACCCGTGGGGGTCTCTCTGCATATATCAACGACAACCCGGAGTTCGCCGAGGTGGGTGGACGAATGCTCGCCGCTTGGGAGTCGGGGATTGCCGAGGTTCTCCCCAAATAACCTCCCATGGCCGACCGGAGCTCGGGAACAGACCGGGCAATGTCCAGCTCCCTCTTGTCCGGCCTTTGCTCACATCCCCCCAGCCCGCAGTTCCCCGGATTGGTGTAGTGATAATAACAAGAATGGGTAAGGACGGAGGTAATACCGGAAATGTCGGCAGCAGCGCCAGCCGCGCTCCTGCCGAAAGGCAATAAAGTTCTTTGATGCTCCTCGAGAGCAAGTACCCGATGATGAGGGCCGCTGCTCGATGGCCGGGGCCGCGATATCGAACATGCGATATTGCGGCCCCGGTTTTTTTGCGCCCTGAAGAGTCAGTCGATGCGGGCACAGCAATTCTTCACCATGGGAAAATAACGCACCCTTAACCGGGCTGTAACATGGAAGGTTTACCTTGACGCCTGCATGGACACATTCAGATTTGGTGATAGAGGAGGAGACATGTGGGGAACTGAAACATTCGATGCAGGAATGACTACCTTTTTTGAGAAGTGCTCCAGGATGCTTTTGAGCCTTTTGATCATTGCCATACTGCTCGCGGTGCTGGCAGGCATCGTCTATACCTTTTACGACCTGAGACTCATCCTCACCCTCCCATTCCACGCGGCCTTCAAGGCGATTCTCGTGGACATCCTGACCGTGCTCGCCGTCATCGAGATTCTGCGCACCGCTCTCGCCTATTTCAGCGAGGGGAGGGTCAAGGTCACCTACATCATCGATACGGTCATGGTGACCGTGCTGACAGAGGTAATGGCTTTTTGGTACAAGGAAATGCCTTGGCAGCAGCTCGCCATGGTTATACTGCTCACGCTGTCGCTCGCTTCAATCCGGGTGGTCGCCGTCAGGTTCTCGCCGCGCAGCCACCGGGGCGAGCTGTGAGACCTGACCGTTATTACGGTCGGCTCCATCGCAATCGATACGGAGAGACACAAGGTCTCCGTTGACGGCGTCGAGGTCGTCTTCACCAGCACGGAGTTCAAGCTGCTCCTGATTCTGGCGCAGCGGCTGGGAAGGGTCCAGAGCCGTCAACTCCTTTTGCGCGACGTCTGGGGCTACAGCTATGTTGAGGACACTCGCACGGTGGATACCCACATCACACGCCTCCGCACCAAAATGGGGGATGCCGGAGGACTGATCAAGACGGTGCGCGGCTTCGGCTACAAGATGGAGGTCGGGTGAGTTCACGGTTCTCGACGGTTTGCAGGGACGGTCTGCTTCCGGGTATGGTGGTGCCTCCCCTTCAAGGGGAGGGAGTGTTTTCAGCGGAAGATCAGCCAATCAGGTAGTTTTTTCACCATTTCTTGTTGCGACTGTAACCGGATCGGCATATTCCCCGGTCTATACTGCAGAAAATCACATTCAGGAGGAAAACAGATGTTACATGGCATAAGAAAAGCACTCATGGCGCTTGCGCTGGTATCGGCAGGGGTCGCAGGACAGGCATCGGCTGAAACGCTGATAAACGGCGCCGGCGCCACCTTTCCCTATCCGCTCTACTCCAAATGGTTCAGCGAGTACGCCAAAATTGACTCCAGCGTCAAGTTCAACTACCAGTCGATCGGAAGCGGCGGCGGAATCAAGCAGATCACGGCGCAGACGGTCGACTTCGGCGCCAGCGACAAGTTTCTCTCCGATGACGAGCTGAAGGCGGCCCCCGGCAAGCTGCTCCATATCCCGACCGTGATGGGCGCAGTCGTCGTCACCTACAACATACCCGGCGTAGCGAAGGGGCTGAAGCTCAACTCCGAGGATGTCGCCAACATCTACCTCGGCAAGATCACCATGTGGAACGATCCCAAGATCGCCGATGACAACAAGGGCGTCACTCTCCCAGCCAAGCCCATCATCGTCGTGCATCGCTCCGACGGCAGCGGCACCACCAGCATCTTCACCGACTATCTGACCGGCGTGAACGCGGAATGGTCGCAGAAGGTCGGCAAGGGGGCTTCGGTGAAGTGGCCGGTAGGCCTGGGCGGCAAGGGGAACGAAGGGGTCGCGGGTCAGGTGAAGACCACTCCGTATACCATCGGTTACGTTGAACTGGCCTACGCATTCGAGAACAAGCTTCCCTACGCTTTCCTGAAGAACAAGGCCGGCGTTTTCGTGGAGCCTTCCATCCAGTCCACCAGTGCGGCGGCCGCTGCGGCTGTAAAGCAGATGCCCGCAGACTACCGGATCTCGCTGGTGAACCAGCCGGGCAAAGACGCCTACCCGGTGGTGGGCTTCACCTGGCTGTTGGTCTACGAGCAGCAAAAGGATGCTGTCAAAGGGAAGAAGATCGTCGAGTTCCTGAAGTGGAGCATGACCAAGGGACAGAAGATGGCGGCGCCGATGCTCTACGCGCCGCTCCCCGAGAACGTGGTGAAGATGGTTGAGAAGAGCATCAAGACCATCAAGTAGATCTGCGGAAAATGGCTGAGGAGCCATTGGGACATTGCAGCAGTAAAACCGTAAAGGGCCTGACGGAGTCGCATTTAGCGCATCTGTTCAGGCCCTTTATTCTTGAGGGAAAATCTGGGGTCTCCCATTAAAAGGCTGTCCGTCAGGGGCTTGCAAAGTTGCAATGTTGGGTTTGGAGATGGCCCGCCGACATCGTATCTACTACCCTGAAGCCTACTATCACTCACTTAAAAGGGGACAGGCTACTTTGCCCTTCTGTATAGTGGACCCCGGATCTAG
>DNRQ01000131.1:13468-28792 GCA_003499925.1 Geobacter sp. | reverse complement strand
TTCTACATGAGGCGCGGCATGTTCTCGGGCGAGGACATGACCCCCGCGGCGCACCGCCCCGCCTTTGGCGAGTATGCTAAGGAGCGCGGCCTCACCTACCTGGAGGGGGAGGAGATCTCCCGCGAGCTTTTCGCCGATCCCTTCTTCGCCGGGTGGTTCATGGCGTCGCAGCAGGTCTACGATTTCGCCGAGCAGTACCGGAGCGCCGAATTGACCGAACAGGAACTGGTGCTGGAGCGCTTCTGCGCGGAGCTCCTGGCGCCTGAGCTGGAGCTGATCCGGGACAGGCTTCTTGCCAGCGCGGAGATGATGCGCCGCTGCGGCAGGGAGCGCGGCTTCATCGGGCGGGTGGTGGCGCTGGCCGGGAGCCTGGTCGGCAACCCGCTGCCGCACCATCTGCATCCGTTTCTGCGCGGCTTTGCCCTGGAGAGCATGGAGATCGCCAGGGAGGCGCTGGCGCAGGGTGGCGATGACCGGCTGCAGGCGGTCGAGAAGCTGTAGAGGAATCCCCCTCTCCCTAACCCTCTCCCACCAGGGGAGAGGGGACTCAAAAACCCCCTTGCAGGGGAGTTCGTAGTTCGTAGGTCGGGTTAGCGGCCTGATCGCGTAACCCGACGTTGCAATGTCGGGTTACGATCAAGCTTCACCCCGACCTTAAAATCCCCGCAAGGGGTGAGAGTTACGGTTAACAAGCTACTACTAGAATACGCGAAAAAAGCGAGCGCGATCATGCATGAAACTATAGCTGTAATAGGTGCCGGTAGCTGGGGAACCACGCTGGCAGATCTGCTGGCCAAGAAGGGACACGCGGTAACGCTTTGGGCCTACGAGCCGGAACTCGTGCTGGAGATGCGGGAAAAAAGGGAGAACTCCCTGTTCCTGCCGGGCATCCGGCTGAGCGACGACCTCGCCTTCACCAACGACCTCCAGGAGGCCTACGCCGGCTGCACCATGGTGCTTTGCGTGGTCCCCTCGCAGCTCGTGCGCCGGGTCATGACCAACTCGCTCCCCTTCCTCCCGGACGCAGCGGTCATCGTGAGCGCTTCGAAGGGTATCGAGGTCGACACCCTTGCCACCGTCTCCGAGATCTACCGGGAGATCCTCCCTGTGCAACTCTATGGCCGATTTGCCGCCCTCTCCGGTCCCAGCTTCGCGCGTGAGGTGGCCCAGGAGATGCCGACGGCGGTCACCGCGGCCTCGGAGTCGGAGGAGATCGCCCGCCGGGTGCAGGAGGCGTTCACCACCAGCTTCTTCCGGGTCTACCGAAACGACGACGTGGTCGGCGTCGAGCTGGGCGGGGCGATCAAGAACGTGATAGCCATCGCCGCCGGAATCTCCGACGGGCTCGGCTTCGGCTGCAACACGCGGGCAGCTCTCATCACGCGCGGTCTCGCCGAGATGACCCGGCTCGGGCTCGCCATGGGGGCGCAGGCCGCAACCTTCGCGGGACTGGCCGGCATGGGGGACCTCGTGCTCACCTGTACCGGGGACCTCTCCCGAAACCGCAGCGTCGGCCTGCAGATAGGGCAGGGGAGGCAGCTTGCCGAGATCCTGGGCGAGATGCGCATGGTCGCCGAAGGGGTCAAGACCACCGAGTCCGCCTACAACCTGGCGCAAAAGCTCGGCGTGGAGATGCCGATCATCGAGAAGATGTACCAGATGCTCTACCAGGACAAGCCGGCCCGCGAGGCGGTACTGGAACTGATGACCCGAAATCTGAAGGCCGAAGGGGTTTAAAATCAGATTAAGATTGAGATTAAGATTGAGATCAAAGTGAAAAGAGGATGCCAAGTCAGCTCAGGTGAACATACCTCCCCTGGAATCAGCATTGTTGAGGTTCAGGATGAGGCAGTCGGTGAACCTTCCTCTCCCTCTTAATCTCAATCTTAATCTTAATCTGCTTTTAAAGGATAGGTGATGCAACCACGTTTTGGCATAAGAACAAAACTGCTCCTGTCCATCCTCGCCATACTGCTTGTCTCCTATTCCACCCTCCTCTACTCCACCATGAAGACCCTGAGCGCCTCGCTCCGCACCGAGATCGACAAGAACCTGGAGGCAAACCTCAAGTTCGCACGCAGCCAGTACCTGGAACGGGCCCAGATCGTCAAGTTCTCTCTGCTGCAGCCGACCATGTCCGACGTCGTGCAGCAGCAGATCCGCACGGGAAACCGCGCCTGGCTCTCCGACAGGCTGGAGCGCTGGCATGCCGTGCTCCCGTTCCTGCAACTGATGGTCATGGTCGATGCGGACAAGAGGGTGCTGGCCCGGCTGGACGGCAGTGCGAACGGCGAACGCTTCGACCTGCCGGGGGTGCTGGACCAGGCGCTGGCCGGCAAGAGGGTGATCATCTCAACGGAGATCGTCCCGGCGGCGCTCTTGTGCCGGGCGGGAGTCCGGGACTACTGCCGGCTTCAGAAGGAAAACGGCGAGGCGCTCGTGGTGACGGTGGCTGTTCCCGTGCTCGATGCCGACGGCAAGGTGCTGGGATGCATCGTCACCGGAGAGATCCTGAACCAGCGCCAGAACCTGCCGAGCGAGTTGAAGGAACTGTTCGGAAGCGACGTGGAGGTGACCATCACCCAGCGGGGCTTTAGGATCGCCAGCACCCTGGCTGAGCACTTTCCCGGATCGACCAGCCTCTCCCCGCGGGTGATCGACGTGCTGGAGAGGGGGGAGGTGTTCAGGGGGGAGGCGGAGCTGGGCCCCAGGCTGTACGAGACCGCCATAGACCCGCTGCTGAACAGCAGGGGGGATTTCGTAGGGTCGCTCTCGGTCGCCGTCTCCACCGAGAGCTTCAAGAAGATCAGGCGGGAAAACCTGGACAACATCCTCGCCTCGGCGTTTCTCGGCATCCTCTGCTCCTTCGCGCTCGCCTTCGTGGCGTCGCGCCAGCTGACCGGCCCGCTGCGCCAGCTCGCCGCCGGCGCCCGCAGGATCGAGGAGGGGGACCTGGACCAGCGGGTGGAGGACAGCCACGACGACGAGGTCGGCATGCTCGCCTCCTCGTTCAACACCATGGCCTGCGCGCTCAAGGAACGGGACCAGATCATCACCCGCAAGACGGTCGACCTGCAGGAGTTGAACGAGCAACTGGAGAAGATGGTGGTGCAGCGCACCTGCGCGCTCACCATGGAGATGGGGAGGCTGGAGGCGGTGCTGACCAGCATGGCGGAGGGTGTGGTGGTCACCGACCTGAACAACCGGGTGGTCCTCTTCAATCCGGCCGCCCAGCAGATGTTCGAGCTGGTCCCGCACCGGGTGATAGGACAGCCGATCGAGCAGGTCTGCGCCAGCGAGGGATTCTCCCCGCTGCTTGAGCGCATCAGGGAACTCGGGGAGTCGAACCGCCCCATCGGGAGCAGGGAAGAGCTCTCGGTCAAGGGGAAGCGGTTGAACGTCTACCTCTCCTCGCTCTCCGACGAGCAGGGGCACTTC
Organism: Geobacter sp.; assembly: GCA_003499925.1. GTDB lineage: Bacteria > Desulfobacterota > Desulfuromonadia > Geobacterales > Geobacteraceae > Geomonas. Next base: position 25,354 of record DNRQ01000131.1, on the reverse strand, counting down.
GCCGGCATGGTCCTCTCCATCAGGGACGTCACCGTGGAGGAGCAGGTGGACCGGATGAAGACCGAGTTCATCTCCACCGTCTCCCACGAGCTGAAGACGCCGCTCACCTCGATGAAGGGCTCCCTGCAGCTGCTCCTTACCCGGGGCAAGTGGCTCACCGAGATCGAGCGGCAGCTCCTGGCGGTCTGCCTGAGGAACACCCAGCGGCTGATCCGGCTGATCAGCGAGATACTGGACATATCCGGGATCGAGTCGGGGGGGATGATCTTCAACTTCAAGCCGGTCTCGGTCGGCGAGGTGACCGTGTACGCGGTCGAGGAGATCAAGTCCTATGCCATGGGGCGGGACATCACCGTGGTGAACAGCGTGGGGCAGCACCTGCCGCTGGTCTACGGGGACAGCGACCGGCTGATCCAGGTGGTCACCAACCTCCTCTCCAACGCGGTGAAGTTCTCGCCGGAGGGGAAGGTGGTCATGGTGACCGCGGAGCAGGAGGGGAACTACGTGACCGTCTCGGTGGCGGACCGCGGCCAGGTGATCAAGTGGTCGGACCGGGACAAGCTTTTCAAGAAGTTCCAGCAGATAGAGAGTTCGGAGCGTGGCAAGGTGGCCGGTACCGGTTTGGGACTGGCGATCTGCAAGGAGATCGTCGAGCGCCATCACGGGCGGATCTTTTACACGGCAGCCAAAGAGTGGGGCAATACCTTCAGTTTTACCGTACCGGTCATAGGGGAGAGAGATGGAAAAGGACAGGATTCTCATCGTTGACGATGAGCCCGATATCGCGCTTATCCTGAAGCTGCAGCTGGAGGATGCCGGCTACCAGACGGTGCGGGCGCGTGACGGGGTGGAGGCGCTCGAGGCGATCGACCGGGAAGATTTCTCCCTGATCATGCTCGACATAAAGATGCCGCGCATGGACGGGCTGGAGGTGTTGAGCAGGATCAGGGTCGAAGAGACGCCGGTGGTGATGATGACCGCGCACGGCAGCGAGAATATCGCCGTTGACACCCTGCACAAGGGGGCTCGCGACTACATCTCCAAGCCGTTCGAGACCGAGGAGATGCTGCAGAAGGTGAAGCGGGCCATCGGCATGCACAAGACCGAGAAGGAGAGGGACCGGCTCGCGCGCCAGCTGGACGAGGAGAGGCGCAAGATGGAGGCGGTGCTCCAGGGGATGGCGGACCTGCTGCTGGCAGTCGACATGCAGGGGCGCATCATCACGGCGAGCCGGCAGGCCTCCAGGGTGCTTTGCGCCGGAGAGTGCGATCTGACCGGGAAGAGCCTCGAGGAGGCGTTGCGAGCCGAGGTCGCCGGTGGCGAGCTCCCGAGCCGGGTGGTGCTCCGGACCGGCGAGCCGTGCCTGGACGTCGCCTACACCATGCTGGCCGGAACCCGGGACATCCCGGTCCTCTCCAGCGCGGCGCCGCTCAGGAATGCCGAGGGGGAGCTGGTAGGGAGCGTCGAGATCATCCGGGACATCTCGAAGCTCAAGGAGCTGGAGCAGGAAAAAGAGGACTTCGTCAGCATGCTCTCCCACGACCTGAAGTCGCCGATCACCGCGGTGGTCGGCTCCATCGACCTGGTGCGCGAGGCGAAACTGGGTCCGGTGAACGAGGAGCAGTGCGAATATCTGGATGCGGCCATCGAGAGTTGCGAGGAGATGGTGGAGATGATCGACACCCTGCTCGGCATCCACAAGTTCGAGGCGGGGAAGATGCGGCTCTACTTCAAGGAGGAGAGCCCGGCGACGCTGATCACCCGGGGCGTCGGCAAGTTCCAGACCCTGGCCAACCGGGGGGGCATCAGGCTCTACAGCACCATCGGGGAAGCGGTGCCGGGGATTTCGGTGGACCGCAGCGCGTTCAACCGGATCCTGGGCAATCTCCTCTCCAACGCCGTGAAGTTCACCCCCGAGGGGGGGGAGATAGAGGTTTCTCTCGACCTGGTCGAGGATGTGGCGTCCGTGGTCGGGCGCATCCCCGAGCAAAGCTACTCCCAGCGCGATCTGCCGCGGCAAGGGCGCTTCGTCAGCATCAAGGTCCGGGACACCGGGGTCGGCATCCCGCAGGAGTCGCTGGGTGCCATCTTCGACCGCTTCGTGCAGGCGAGGAACAGGCGGCTCGGCAAGACCCGCGGCACCGGGCTTGGTCTCGCCTTCTGCAGGAAGGGGGTCGATGCGCACAGCGGCTACATCTGGGCCGAGAGCGAGCCGGGCGCCGGGAGTCTTTTCACCATGCTCCTGCCGGCGCTGCCGGACGACGAAGAAGCGTAAGAGCGGATCGGTTGCGCCGAAGCACCTCGCCCAAAAATCTTCCTGACTAGCGATGATCTTCCGCTGTTCAGGTTCCTCCCCCTTCAAGGGGGAGGTCAGGAGGGGGATGGGGGTGTTTTTGTGCGCCGGTACTACTACCCCATCCCCACCCCCCCCCCCCTTGAAGGGGAGGGGGTTTTTCCAGCGGAAGATTCTCGCCAATCAGGAAAATCTTAGCCCCACTATGCCGGGAACCCCTCACCCTCCGGGAGAGGGGGAGCTTGTATCTGTGGGCGAGGGGCCCGCGACAGCCGCTTTTCGCCACTCTGGGAATTATCCGCTGATGGTGCAATAATGGGTAACCGGCAGTTTCTTTCTCATGGGCTTTAGGTTTTCGAGAAATGTTGTAAAGTAGATCAAGTAGATTGGAGGGACTTCAGATTGCTTAGCATCTCATTAGAATTGCTTCCGTCAGAGCCGACATTCTGGTGACGATTTCTGTTTCAAACTCCAGCAGGGAAGGGGGCGAAGTGGCGTTGCTTGAAACCGATGATGGCTACCGCGAATTATTCGAGGGGAATCCTCAGCCGATGTGGGTCTGTCACCGGGAGACGCAGAGGTTCCTCGCGGTAAACGAGGCGGCGCTGCGGCTCTACGGCTACCGGCGCAACCAGTTTCTGGAACTCTCCCTCTCCCACCTGGTGCAAGGCGAGATCGGGATCGACCTGGAAGCCCCGGGGGATCAGGTGTCGAGCGGCCGCCAGCTGCGAAAGGACCGGAGCGGTTTCGAGGCGGAGCTGATCTGGCACCCCTGCGGGTTCCAGGGGGAGCGGGCGCAGCTCGTACTGGTGCATGGGAGAGGCGGCCAGAAGCGTGACCAGGAGCGCGAGGCGGCGCTCGAGAGGCAGGTTGGCGAGCGTGCCGCCCAGCTTGAGGCGGCCCAGCGCGAACTGGAGACCTTCAGCTACTCGGTATCGCATGACCTGCAGGCACCGCTTCGGCACATCGACGGTTTCAGCCGCGCGCTCCTCGACGACTACAATGCGGTTCTGGACCACCAGGCGCAGGAATACCTGTCAAGGATCTGTCAGGCGGCGGCCAAGATGTCCGAGCTGATCGACGCCTTGCAGCAACTGTCACGGGTGGCCAGAAGCGAGCTGAGACGGCAGCAGGTGAACCTCAGCGTCACGGCCCGGGTGATCGCCCTGGAACTCAAGCACGGCGCACCGCAGCGGCAGGTGGAGTTCAGCCTCGAGGAGGGGGTAAGCGCCGACGCGGATCCACGGCTGGCCCGGCAACTGATGGAGATCCTGATCGGCAACGCCTGGAAGTTCAGCTCGGAGAGCGACCCGGTGCGCATCGAGTTCGGTGCGCGTCAGATCAACGGCGAAAAGGCGTATTTCGTCAGGGACAACGGGGTCGGCTTCGAAATGGCCTATGCCGACAAGCTCTTCACGATCTTCCACCGGCTGCACCGCGCCGACGAGTTCGAGGGAAGCGGGGTGGGGCTCGCCATCGCGCAGCGCATCGTGGCACGCCACGGCGGGAGGATCTGGGCGGAAAGCGCCCCGGGCCGCGGCGCCACTTTCTATTTCACCCTTTAAAGGAACGATATTGAAGAAACCGCTCAAAGTGTTGCTGGTCGAGGATTCGGAGGAGGACAGCCTGTTGCTGCTGCATGAGCTTTCCCGCAGCAACTATCAGCCGGTGCACCAAAGGGTGGAGACCGCGCAGGAGATGCGGCGCGCGCTTATCGACGCTGAATGGGACGTGGTCCTGTCGGACTACCGGATGCCCACCTTCGACGCGCCCGGTGCCCTGCAGGTGCTGCATGAGAGCGGACTGGACCTCCCCTTCATCATCATCTCGGGCAAGATCGGCGAGAACCTGGCAGTGGCGGCCATGAAATCGGGGGCCAGCGACTACCTGATGAAGGGAAACCTGGCGCGCCTGGGGCCCGTGCTGGAGAGGGAGCTGCGCGAGGCGGAGGAGCGCCGGACGCACCGGCGTACCCAGGAGGCGGTGGTACGGGGCAAGGTCGAGTGGGAGGCGGTTTTCGATGCCGTCTCCGATCTCATCATCATCACCGATGCCGAAGGGGTGGTGTCGCGCTGCAACGGGAGGGCGAGCGCCTATTTCGGCGGCTACGACGCGGTGATCGGCAAGAGGATCGACCAGATCTTCTTCGGCGACGTGCAGCCGGAGGGGAAGGTGTTCCGGTTCGTGCACAGCATGCAAAGCGAGATCGACGAGGACATCTGCTTCCCCAACCTCAAGGGGTGGTACAACGTGGCGAGCTACCCGATGCGCTTCGAGGGGAGCGACCGTTCCGGGTTCGTCTTCATCATCAAGGACATCACCAAGCGGCGGGAGGTGGAGGAGGAGAAGCGGACCAGCGACCGTGAACTGCTCACCCTGTACGCGGTGGCGTTCAGGCTCCAGTACACCCAGGGGGTCGAGAAGGTGATGGGGGACCTGCTTTTCCAACTGCACAACATGCTGCAGATGGAATTCTCCTGCATCCACCTGATAGAGGGGGGGAAGCTCAAGCTGCAGGCCGCGCTCGGTCTGTCACCCGCCTTCGAAAAGGCGATGGGCTCTCTAGCCAAGGGAACCCAGTGGTATTCCCTGGCACTTTCCAGCCGCCCTTTTCGGGGCGAGGAACCCGACGGCAGGTTTCCGGTCCAGGCGAAGGCTGCAGCCGTCGAGATGGGGCTGCGCTCCTGGTGCTCCGTGCCGCTCAAGATAGGGCAGGAAGTGATGGGAGTGATGACCGTCGGGACCCGTGCCGAGCGCAGTTACAGCGATAGGGACGTCTTCCTGCTCTCCTCGATCGCGGGGCAGCTCGCGGTGCTGATCGAGAACTACAATCTCTACGACAAGATGAAGGAGAAGGCGGAAGAACTCTACCGGAGCAAGGAGGAGTTGAGGGAAAACCTGCAGCAGGTGAAGCGGGCAAACATCGAGCTGGGGCGGCTGAACACGGCGAAGAACAACTTCATCGGCATCGCCTCCCACGAACTCAAGACTCCGATCACCTCCATCCTGGGGGGCGTCGAGTTCCTGCTGAAATACTCCGGCATCCAGATGACCCCGGAGCAGCACTCCATCTTCGTCTCGGTTTACGAGGGGACGGTCCAACTGAGGAAGCTGGTGGAGGACCTCCTCTCCATATCGCGCATCGAGGCGCAGGGGCCGCTCCCCCAGAAGAAGCCGGCCAACCTGATGCAGCTTTGCAGGGAGACGCACGACCTGTTCGCGCTGCCGCTTTCGGAGCGGCAGATCCGGGTGCGCATCGGCGGAGACGAGACCCCCGTGCCGGTGGACGAGGGATTTGCCATGCTGGCGGTGAAAAACCTGTTGGAGAACGCGATCAAGTTCACCCCTGACGGAGGCGAGGTGTTGCTGACCGGCCGGGTGCTGAAACGGTCGGAGTTAAAGGCGATGGCGCCGACGCTGCGTCCCTTCTACCAGGATTTTCCCAACGGGCTGGCTGCTGCCCAGCGCTATTACCTGTTGCAGGTGATAGACTCCGGCATAGGGATTCCGGCCGACGAGCGGGTCAGGATCTTCGACAAGTTCTACGGGGTGGGGGACATCGCCCACCACTCCTCCGGCAACGCAGCCTTCATGTCCAAGGGTTCCGGGCTCGGGCTCTCCATCGTCCGGGGCATCATGGATGTCCATGGAGGGGCCGTCTGGGTCGAAGGGGACGGCAAGGGGAGCGTCTTTTCGCTGCTGTTTCCGATCAGCGCAGGGTAAGGTTACCCTCCCCCAGCCCCTCCCATAAAGGGAGGGGGGCTTATCATTTCCTCTACCCTTCCCATAAAGGATGGGGCTTATAATCCCCTCTCCCCTTCCCATAAAGGAGGGGCTTATAATCCCCTCTCCCCTTCCCATAAAGGAGGGGCTTATAATCCCCTCTCCCCTTCCCATAAAGGAGGGGCTTATAATCCCCTCTCCCCTGGTGGGAGAGGGCTAGGGAGAGGGGGGAAATGCGCCGGGGTTTAGGGGGATTTCAACTATGTCGCAACCTCGTACCATTGGGCCAATGGGTCAAATCCCCCCAACCCCCCTTTTTCAAAGGGGGGAGGTTTTGTGGCTGCAGCTTGCCTCTAGCAGGAAGAGTTTGAGTTTGACCCGGGATGAAAGATGCCGCACGCGATCACGCTGCATGAAATAACCAAGGCGTACGGGGGGCTAAAGGCGGTGGACCGCTTCTCGCTCGGGGTGGAGCGCGGCACCGTCTTCGGCCTGCTCGGCCCCAACGGTGCGGGAAAGACCACCCTGATCAAGGTTCTCACGACGCTGATGCGGCCGACGGCCGGCGACGCCTTCGTCGAGGGATTCAGCGTCCTTGCCGCCGGCAAATCCGTGCGCAGGGTGATCGGCGTGGTCCCGCAGGAGAATAACCTGGACCGCTATCTCACCGCCCGGGAAAACCTGATCCTCCACGGCAGGCTGCACGGCATGAGCCCGGCCGCGTACAACCCGCGCATAGACGAGCTTCTGGAGATGACCGGGCTCGCCTCGCGCCAGAAGGAGTTCCCGGATACCTTCTCAGGCGGCATGCAGCGCAGGCTCGTGGTGGCACGCGCGCTGGTGCACGAGCCGCGGGTGCTGTTCCTGGACGAGCCGACCACCGGACTCGATCCCCAATCGAGGCGGGCGCTCTGGGAGTACATCAGGGGGCTGCGACGGCGCATGACCGTCTTTCTCACCACCCATTACATGGACGAAGCCGACGCCCTCTGCGACCGGATCATGATCATGGATCACGGCGTATCCCTTGCCGACGGAACGGCGGGAGAGCTGAAGGACGCCTTCTCCCGCGCCCATGTCTACGAGGTTGAATTCCGGGGCGACGGCGCCGGATACGAGGCGCTGCTGCTCGCTCTTCCCTTCGTCAGTTCCGTCGAGAGAAACGGAGCCAGTTTTCAGATAACGCTTGCCGGCGAGGATTCCATCAAGCCGCTCATGGACCGCCTGGTCGGCGCCGAGATCCGGAGGATCTGCCTCAAGGAGCCGACCCTGGAGGACGTATTCATCTCGCTCACCGGCGAAAAGGTGAGGGAATAGAGGCCGGGGGATAGAGGCCGTTCTAGGTTCTAGGTTCTAAGTTCTACGTTGAAAGGCTACCTTTGCTACCTAGGTTGGCTCTGCACATAGAACGTAGAACGTAGAACGAAAAAAGGAATCCATGTTCAGAGGCGCATTCTCAATCTGGGGCAGGGACCTGCTGGTGCTGAGGCGGAGCATCCTCTCCGAGCTCATATCGGTGATCGCCTATCCGCTCACCCTCTATCTTGCCTTCGGCTTCGGGCTCAAGGGGTACATCACCGACGTCAACGGTGTCCCCTACCCGCTCTTCATCGCGCCCGGCCTCATCTCCATGACCGCGGTCAACGCGGCTTTCGACGAGAGCTCCTGGAGCATGTGGTTCCACCGCAAGGTGCAGCGCACCATCGAGGAATACCGGGTCACGCCGGTGACCGTCTACGACATCGTGATCGGCAAGATCTTCTCCGGCTTCTCCCAGGGTGCCATCAAGGGATCCGTCGTCTTCCTGGTGATCATGCTCCTGACGCCGTTTCGCATCGATTACAGCCACCTGCCGGCCTACCTGCTCTGCATCACCATCTCCTCGATGACCTTCTCCTGCCTCGGCACCATCTGCGGCACCGTCATCGACAAGCCGGAAAACATCGGCCGGGTGCAGTCCGTGGTGATCGTGCCGCTCATCTTCATGGCCGGCATCTTTTTCCCGCTCTCCTCCTACCCGGCCTCGATCCTCCCCATTATCAAGCTGCTTCCGACCACGGCTGTTTTCGAGGGTGCCAGATATGCCCTGCTCTCAGGGGTCGTGCCGCCGCAGTATCTCATCAACCTGGTACTCAGTGCCTCCCTTTCTTTTGTGATCGCCGTCTATACCTTCAACCGCAAAATGGCGGAGTAAGGCGATTCTTCTTGAGTTTGGCTTCCCTTTCATAGTAAAGTTTCCTTTAAACTTTCTACCCCTGGATGCCGGTTCAGCGCCTGTCGAGGCGGATGCCGGTATTTGAAGCGTACATTTGTCGCAGAGCCGACCGTTTTGGCGTGAATTACCGTTCCCTGCCCGAGCCGATGAGCCCCCCGCCGCATGCAACGCTTTTCCAGGTCTCACCCTATTGGAGACGCCATGGCCGAAGAGTTCGTACCGAAATGGATCGCCTGGGAAACCACCCAGCGCTGCAACCTGAAATGCGTCCACTGTCGCTGCTCGTCCGAGCTGACCTCGTCCGAGGGGGATTTCACCACGGAAGAGGGTAAGAATCTGCTGAAGGAGATCTCTGAATTCTCCAAACCGGTCATGGTCCTCTCCGGCGGCGAGCCGCTGATGAGAAAAGATATCTTCGAGCTGGCGGAATACGGCACCTCGCTCGGCTTGAGGATGTGCATGGCGAGCAACGGCGCCCTGGTCACCGACGAGGTCTGCGAAAAGATGAAAGCGGCGGACATCAAGATGGTCTCGCTTTCGCTGGACGGCTCCACAGCCGAGGTGCACGACAACTTCCGCCAGTGCCCGGGCTCCTTCGAGGGGGTGCTGCGGGCGGCCGAGCTGTTCAGAAAACACGGCCAGAAGTTCCTGATCAACTCATCGTTCACCAAGAGGAACCAGACCGACATCGCCAATACCTTCAAGCTGGCGAAATCCCTGGGAGCGACCGCCTGGTACATGTTCATGATCGTTCCGACCGGTCGCGGCGAGGAGATCATGAGCGAGCTGATCTCCAAGGAAGACTACGAAGAGATACTGGACTGGCACTACCACCAGGAAAAGCAGGAGGACGACATCCTGATGCGTCCCACCTGCGCGCCGCACTATTACCGGATCGTGCCGCAGAAAAACAAGGCCGAAGGGGAGAAGTTCGAGCGCCGCTCCCTTACCTTCTCCACCGGCGGCGGCAAGGGTTGCATCGCGGCCCAGACCATCTGTCTCATCGACTGCCACGGCAACCTGAAGCCCTGCTCCTACTTCCACCGCACCGCCGGCAACGTGAAGGTCACCCCGTTCAAGGAGCTCTGGGAGAATTCCGAGATCTTCAAAGATCTGAGGGACTTCAAGAGCTACAAAGGGAAGTGCGGCCAGTGCGAGTATCTCAACGTCTGTGGCGGCTGCCGGGCCCGCGCCGATGCGGTGCATGGCGACTACATGGAAGAAGAACCGTTTTGCAATTACGTTCCGATCAAGCTGCAGCGCGAAGAGGATAAGAAATAGGGATACCAGACAAAAGTCCCCCTTTGAAAAAGGGGGATTTAGGGGGATTTGCAGTTCAGACCAAACTCGCTTCATGGCAACGTGAGGCACATCCCCCCCGACCCCCCTTTTTCAAAGGGGGGAGATATTGCGCCAGCGGCTAGGTTTTTCCGAGAAGTGATTTTCAATATTTTTACCTAGGAGGGATTACAATGAATACGAGATTTCTAGACGCCTGTTGGGGAAAGCCGGTTGACAGAGTGCCGGTGTGGCTTATGCGTCAGGCTGGGCGTTACCTCCCCGATTACATGCGCGTCCGTTCCAAATGCACCTTCCTCGAGCTCTGCAAGACCCCCGAGCTGGCGGCCGAAGTCACCATCCAGCCGGTCGACATCCTGGGCGTCGATGCAGCGATCCTCTTCTCCGACATCCTGACCCCGATCGAGCCGATGGGCATGCACCTCGACTTCGTCCCCGGTCCGGTCTTCGAAAAGCCGATCCGCACCATGGCCGACGTCGAGGCCCTCAAGATCCCGAAGATGGAGACCGACGTTCCCTACGTGCTCGACACCCTGAAGCTGCTCCGCAAGGAGCTCGCCACCAAGGTGCCGCTCATCGGTTTCGGCGGCGCACCGTTCACCCTGGCCTGCTACATGGTCGAGGGGAAGGGCTCCAAGGACTTCGCCGCGCTGAAGAAGATGATGTACGCCGAACCCGACGTCTACGCGGCGCTCATGGAAAAGATCACCACCATGGACATGGAGTACCTGAACGCGCAGATCAGGGCCGGCGCGCAGGCGATCCAGATCTTTGACACCTGGGGCGGCATGCTCTCCCCGGCGGATTACGAGCGCTACGTCCTCCCCTACACCCAGCGCCTGATCAACGGCCTCGACCGCACCAACGTGCCCGTCATCCACTTCGTCAAAGGCGCAGGGACCATGCTGGAGCTGGTGAAGCAGGCGGGCGGCGACGTGATGGGGCTCGACTGGCACGTGAACCTCGGCAAGGCGAGGGACGTCCTGGGCGACATGCCGGTACAGGGGAACCTCGACCCGACCGTCCTCTTCGCGCCCCAGGAGATCATCGAGCGCGAAGTGAAAAGGGTGCTCGCCGAGAACGCCGACCGCCCGGGCCTCATCTTCAACCTGGGCCACGGCATCCTGCCGACCGTCCCCCCCGCGAACGCCATCTACATGGTCGAGTGCGTGCACCGGCTGACCCAGAAGTAGTTGAGATAGCTGCAAGCGGCTGAGATAGATGCAAAATATTGATAGACGCAAAAAGGGCGGCCGATGAGGCCGCCCTTTTTATTGGAAAAACCCGAAAAACCGCGAAGTATTGACTGCGGTATGACTATTGGTTATACTGAAGTGTACAGGAGGTATAACCATGCAAGCGATCAAAACTGCCATATCAATCGAAAAAAATCTCTTCGATCAGGCTGAGAAAATTGCCCGCGAAATGAAAGTTACGCGCAGCAAGCTGTTCGTGATTGCCCTTCAGGACTTCATGGAGCGCCAAAAAAACAAAGAACTGCTCGCGCGGATCAATGCCGCTTATGCCGACGAACCTGATGCAACGGAACAAGCCCTTCGCAAAAAGGCACGTCGAGAGCATCGACGCATAGTGGAGGGTGAATGGTGATAAAACAAGGAGACATCTACTGGATAGAACTTGACGAGCCGGAAGGGTCCGGACCCGGTTATAAGCACCCTCATGTTATTGTACAGAATAACCTGTTCAATCGGAGTCAGATCAGAACAGTTCTTGTATGTCCCCTCACCAGTAATCTCAAGCGCGCAAGCTCACCTGGAAATGTCCTTCTCGATAAAAAAGAATCAAACCTGCCCAAGCAGAGCGTTGTAAACGTTTCACAGGTATTCACTGTGGACAAGGCGCTACTTGAAGAGTATGTCGGAACTCTACCACCTAACCGAATTACTGAAATTTTAGATGGCATCAAGCTGGTCCTGGATCCACGTGAACCTGACTGATGTTCAGTGCATCACTCCTTCCTGGTTGCGCAGAGAAGATCAGGGAGTTGCAGAAATAACGAGTAAGACCGGGTTGCCTCAGCTTTGTACCGTTACATTCTTGCCATCGGCGCCTTTCCCCCTCTCTCCCTAGCCCGATTAGCGTCAATCTTCAGTGAGCCGGGTCACCCCCCCTTTGCAAAGGAGGGCGGGGGGGATTTAGCCCAGGTTGCCATAGAGCGCATGTTGCGACAGTGCTAAAATCCCCCTAAATCCACCTAAATCCCCCTTTGCAAAGGGGGACTTTCTGCGCCAACCATCGATACTGAAGATCAGCGCTAATCGGGTTAAGGTAAGTTTCCCGCACGCTGCACAAGCCCCCTCTCCCTTGATGGGAGGGCTGGGGAGCACTGCCATTA
>DNRQ01000131.1:0-13456 GCA_003499925.1 Geobacter sp. | reverse complement strand
CCTCCCATCAAGGGAGGGGGAGCAATCAGTAGGAGCTTAACTTAATGGCAGTGAGGGCTGGGGGAGGGTGCTATAGCCGGAGTTTATATCCCTTCGCCAGGGTTGATTGCACCAACGCTACGTGTGCGCCGGCTGCCGGGGGGCTGTTTTGCTACGGACGCGGAACGGGAGCCGTACAGCTTGTCTACTTCCACGGCTCTCGGCCCTTGCTTCACCTGCCGATGGATGCGTGAAGGAGGTTCAGCCCAGGGCATTTCACCCACCACGAGTTTCGGAATGTTGATGAAGACCTCGGTGCCGGCGCGTTTTACCACAGCCTCCAGCGGGATGTAGATGTCCTTATGAAAGATCAGCCCGCGCCGCACCAGCAGGTAGCCTTCCGCGTCCGCCGTGGCATCGACTACCCTATCAACGGTGCCGATCTCGACGTGGTCAGTGCCGCGCACGGTATCTCCTGGCTGGACAGCAGCTGTCTGCACAATGGGAGCGTCGGTGGCCGCTAAAAACTCCTCGACTGTTATGACGGCGTTGGCTATCAGCGGGTAGTTGACCCGGATGGCAGCCTCATAACCCATGAGGCTTGCTGCACCGATGGCGTCCGAGAGGAAGGTCACGTCAAAGCCCGCTTCCATGGCGTGCCGCCCGGTGGATTCGCAGCACATGTTGGCGGTCATACCGGCGATTATCAGGTGGGTCGTCCCCAGCCTTTCCAGGTACTCGGGAAGGTCGGTCTCGAAAACGTCCACCCCTTTGTGTGGCAGTAGCACAGTATCACCTTCGCCCGGTTGCAGCTCTGGGTGAAAGTCCGCTCCCCAGCTCCCGGCGAGAAACATCTTCTTCTCGAACATCAGCCGGTTAATGCCGCTTCTCCGTTGCAGCTGCTCATCTTCATAGTCCTCCTTAACGTATGCCATCGGTCCGAACAGCACGGGAATTCCCCGCGCCCGCGCCCTTTCAATGGCCTGTTTCAGGTTGTGGATCACGTTATTCATCTTCACGCTGTTCCTGGTCATCTCCCACCCGGCTCCACCTTCGGAGAGGAAGTCGTTGACCGGATCTATCACCAGCAGGGCTGTCCGCTCGGGCGCGAAGGAATAGTCAAGCTCTCCCTTCGGCAAGTAGGTGGCTTCCTCCCTGTCATTGTTCAGCCGCTCTCTGTAAGTAGCCATAATATCCTCCTTTTACCGTTTATTTCAGTATAAACCGATCATCTCAAGGAGTAACCGGGAATCGCCAGGAACGCGGGGAGCGTCCGCCTTACGAGAAAGTCCGGCAATGGAAGGATACATGAGCTCCTTTCGCCAGGATGCAAAGCTGGAGCTTTGCCAGGGTATTCGTTCCCAAGCGGGAGCTTGGGAACGAGCAAGGTTCCCAAGCTGGAGCTTGGGAACGAGCAAAAAGGCTGGAGCTTGGGAACGAGCAAGAAGGCTGGAGCTTGGGAACGAGAAAATGCGAAAATTGGCTTATCTATTCCGCTGGCGCCATCTGTTGGTACAGCCGTTCCGCATCTTCCCGGCGGCATAGCTCGCTGCCGGGGGTCATCACCGCTGCGGTGCCGGAGGCGACTCCGAAACGGACGGCATCGCCCACGTCATTGCCGCGTGCCAGGCTCAGTACCATCCCCGCTACCATGCTGTCGCCTGCGCCGACCTTGCTTATGATCGGCACGGTCGGGGGCTGCAGCCGCTCAGTGCCTGCCTCGGAGACCAGAAGCACACCGGCCGCCCCCAGCGAGATGGCGACCACCTCGCACTGTCCGTCCGAAACCACCTTTTTTGCCATTTCCCGTATCCTCGACTCGTCCTCGCTGCCCGGTCCCACGATGTCCCTGAACTCACCTATATTCGGTTTGATCAGGTAGACACCCTCACGCAGGGCGAGACGCAGGGGTTCGCCGGTGGTGTCGACCACGACACGAGCCCCATGTTCTTTCCCCAAGCGTGCAATACGTGCGTAAAAGTCTAGAGGAACTCCGGGAGGAAGACTGCCGCTGGCGACGATATAATCGGGTGGGGGGTCACTGGATAGGATCTCTGCAAGACAACGCCGCCATTCCTCCTCTATCAGGTTCGGCCCGGGCATTCCGAACCGGTATTGCTGCCCCGTTGACCCTTCCAGAACGATCAGATTTTCCCTGGACCACTCCTTAACCGGAATCGGGCGGTGCCGGATCCCCTCTTGGTTCAGCAGAAATTGAAGCGTCTCTCCGTTGGGTCCCCCTGATGGGTACAGGGCAAGCGATTCTCCTCCCAGCTTTCTTATGGCTCGGGAGACGTTGATGCCTCCTCCTCCTGGCTCAAAACGGGGCGCCGTGCAATAGAGCTTGCGCTCGGCTACCACGTGGTCAACGCTTGAACTCTTGTCTATGGCCGGATTCATGGTTAGGGTGACGATCGTCTTCATGCTATCAGCTCCAGTTTTACTATCGTTGTGCCAGAACCATTGGATTGAGCTTTCCTACAGATAATTCGGGGGAAACTACATCAACCCGCAGGCTTGGCTGATTCAGGCGCTGCCAATACCACGGACAATGGTATCCGACTTCCTGTAGAAGTCAAAAGCACTCCCGATCGGTGCTGATCAGCTAGATGCTTCATGGAGAAACGATAAAGGGGTGGTGGAGGCTGGGGCCAGGTGCAAGGCCGCATCGAGAGACGGGCAGGGGCGCGGCCTGGACCGGGAAGAGCTATTGACAAAAGAAAGAAATTGCATTAGATTTTGCTTATGTTTTTTTCATGTAACTTCTGATGGTCTGCTATCACTATATAATCGTTACACTTTGTGAAGGACATACTGCGAATAATCTGAGGCTGCCGTGAGTGGCGTGCGCCACTTGCCGAGGAGACCCAAAGGTAGCTAACCCTAACAAGAGAAGGAGGCAAGTGAAATCATGAAAAAATTAACTTTCCTTATCGCATCCGCATTGTCAGCCGCTGTTGCCTTTAGTGCCCCATATCCGGTCTCTGCGGAGCAGCATGAACCGACCAAAGCCGATAACACGAAGATGAACAAGCAGGAGAGTAAGGAAGAAACCGCTGAACAGCAAAAAGGGAAAAAATCTGATCGTGAAATGACCAGAAATATCCGTCGAGCAGTGGTCAAAAACAAGTCCCTTTCCACCTACGCTCATAACGTGAAGATCATCGCGCGTGACGGCATGGTCACGCTGAAGGGTCCGGTAAGGAGCGAAAAGGAAAAGCAGATAGTCGAGCAGGCTGCGGCCCGGGTGGCAGGAAAAGGAAAGGTTACCAACGAGCTGGAGGTCACCCCGAAAAAAGCGGATTAGACGGTGTCGGATCCTCCCGCAAGGTTCCGCTCCGGGACTGCAGAAGCTTAAGGAAAAGCCGCTTCCTAAGCGGCTTTTCTATTTTTATTCATTAATTTCTGCAAGACGCCGCACTGGTTCCTCCCCCCTCTCCTCCACTTGAAGCGGATGGAGCTCCCATCGTGTGTGATCTCTTCGATAGACCAGCTTGATTGAGTTTTGGTCCTGCGACGACATTAGCTGTGTATATGGCGCCGCATGAGATCGGCTGTATTGTTATAATTTGTTAATGCCACGGTCTGTTGCTGTAGATCAGCGAGAGGGTGCGGTAGATGGCAGGGCCACACTTACCAGGCAATGCATGATTGGAAAAAATTAATCCATTTTATGGCAGTTCTAACTGCTGGAACATTATTTTTTCGGCCCAGTTGACAGTCCACCCTCAGGACCTATACTCCCAAATATAGGGACGTCCACTGGCAAACACTGGATTAGAAGCACAATTTCAAGGCATGGTCTGAGAACAACCAGCCTAATACGAAGAGTAAGGAGGGGGACATGAGCGGTATAAAAAGAACAGCATTCGCAGCGCTCGCCATGGTAACTTCGCTTTCCCTGGCCGCCTGTGGCGGGGGTGGCGGTGGCGACAACGGCAACGGCAACGGCAACGGCGGCAACCAAACATCGGGCGCGACCGTAAGCAAGGGGGTGGTAACAGGTCTGGGGAGCGTGGTAGTCAACGGGATCAGGTTCAACACGGACACTGCCAGCGTCAAAATCGACGACAACCCCAGTACCCAGGACCAGCTGAAGATCGGGATGGTGGTTAAGGTCCGCGGGTCGAGCGACGACGCCACCAACCTTGGCACGGCGACCCAGGTCGAGGCCAACGACGCTCTGGAAGGTACCATCTCGGCTGTGGGTGCCAACACCATCACGGTCATGGGACAAACGGTCCGGATCGAGGACAACGTAACCCGCCTAAGTGACGACAACGGGGTGAAGACCTTCGCGGGCGCTGCCTTTGCGGTTGACCAGGTGGTAGAGGTTCACGGTTTCGCCGACGACAACGGCGGACTCCGCGCCACGCGCGTGACGAAGAAGGCGACGGGTGAATTCGAGATCAAGGGATTCGTCGTGAGCACCGGTGCCGCCGGCACCTTCGGCCTGAGCCTGGTACCGGGTGGTGCCTCGGTACTCACCGTAACCGGTACCCTCCCTGCCGGGGCGGTACCCGGTTCCTTCGTCGAGGTCAAGTCGAATCTGGCTCCGGTCGGCGGCGCCATTACCGCTGTTGCAAACGGCGTCAAGCTGGAAGATAACGCCCTCGGCGCTGTCAACGAGAAGGTCGAGGTGGAAGGAATCGTCACCACCGGCAACGTGGAGAGCTTCACGGTGAACGGGCAGCGGGTGATCACCAGTTCGGCCACCCTCTTCGAAGGCGGCCTGAAGACCGACTTTGCGGTCGGAGTCAAGGTCGAGGCCGAAGGCCCGCTGAATGCCGCGGGTGCCATCGTCGCTACCAAGATATCCTTCCGCAGCAACATCAAGATCGAGGGGAAAGCATCGAACGTTACGGCAACCAGCCTGCAGGTCCTCGGCAAGACCGTATTGATCAATCCTGCTCCGATGACCCGGCTGGACCTGGTTGACAGTGCTCCCATCGCTAATGGAGACCAGGTCGAGGTGCGCGCTTTTGTCGGCAGTGACCCAACCTCGCTGGTCGCCTCGCGCATCCGGGTGAGAAACCCGGACACCAGGGCTTTCCTCCAAGGGCCGGTCACGGCGGTTAACAGCGCAGCGGGGACCTTGACCATCCTCGGCACCACCGTCAGCACCAGCGGCGCACAGTTCAGGACCAGCTTCGATTCCACGGAAAGCGCGGTAAGCCCGGCGGCGTTCTTCGCCCAGATCAAGCCGAACGTCACCGTGGTCAAGGTCAAGTGGGATCCGTTCAACGCCATCACCGATCCGGTCAAAGAGGCCGAGATCGAGATTGGAAAAACCTTGTCTGCAAGCGGCGATGATTCCATCAGCAAGGGGGTGGTAACCGCCAAGGGGAGCGTCTTCGTTAACGGGGTCAGATTCCATACCGGCGGCGCAGCCATCCTGGTCGACGGCGTTCCCGCCGTCGAGGACAACCTCAAGGTCGGGATGGTCGTCAAGGTCAGGGGAACGATGGACGATTCCACCCGGACCGGCACCGCGACCCTGGTCGAAGCCAATAACGCTCTCGAAGGTACCATCCAGGCGGTCAACCCGGCCAACGGGACCATCACCGTCATGGGGCAGACGGTGCGGATCGAGGACAACGTGACCCGTCTCAATGACGACAGCGCCCAGCTCTTTGCCGGCGCAAACTTCGCCGTGGGTGAGAAGGTAGAAGTGCACGGCTTCATGGACGACAACGGCGGACTCCGCGCCACGCGGGTCGCAAGGAATGCCGAGGCTGAGCACGAGGTCAAGGGCTTTGTCGTCAGCATCGGCTCCGGTTCGTTCGGCCTGAGCCTGACACCGGGAGGAGCGGCGACCCTCACCGTCACCGGCTCGCTCCCAGCCGGCGCCGTTGTCGGCTCGATCGTCGAAGTGAAGGCAAACGCGGCTCCGCTCGGTGGCTCCGTCACGGCGACCCGGGTCGAACTCGAAGACCGTTTAGGCGTTGCAAATGAGAAGGTCGAGGTAGAGGGGATCGTCATGAAAGGCGGGACCGTGGACAGTTTCACGGTCAACGGCCAGAAGGTCATCACCACTCCGACCACCATCTTCGAGGGCGGCCTCAGGGCAGATTTCGTCGAAGGGATGAAGGTCGAGGCCGAAGGGCCGCTGAATGCAGCGGGCGTCATCGTCGCCGTCAAGGTCTCCTTCCGCAGCAACATCAGAATCGAGGCGGATGCCTCGGCCGTTACCGCGAGCGGCCTGACGCTGCTCGGAAAGACGGTGGTAATCAACGGCTTTACCCGGCTGGATGACGGCCTCCCTGCAAACGGACAGCGTGTCGAGGTCCGAGCTTTCCTGGCCAATGACGGGACCACCCTGATCGCCAGCCGCATCCGTGCCCGAAGCGCCGATGCCGGGACCTTCCTCCAGGGGCCGGTTGCGGCGCAGAACGCCCTGAACGGGACCCTGACCATCCTCGGCGTCCCCGTCAGCACCAACGCCTCGACCGAATTCAGGGTCAGCTTTGATTCGACCGATACCCCGGTAACCCCGGCCCAGTTCTTCGCCAAGGTGACGACCGGTGTTACGGTGGTCAAGGTCAGATGGGCGTCCGGCGACACCGGCTTGCCGGTTCAACAGGCGGAGATTCAGCTCGGCAACTAGCACGACTGGATTAGTGCAGTTCTTGTCAGCAGGGGGGGATCGGAGTTTCGGTCCCCCTTTGCTGCTTCCTGTCTGACGCCTCCACGGGCAACCGCTCACCCCTTAATCCTTCCGGATCAATTTCCTACATATTCACTCCCACTGCCCTGGATGAGAAACCGGAGGAACGAGAATGCTGAAAGGTTTTTGGATTCAAGGGATACTTTCTCCCTGAAATCCTTGTTGCCATTAAGATATTTTTGAGTGATATTGTCTGTTGATCCAGAATCAGCTCCACTACCCTTTCAAGGAGAAGGTTCATGTCGGTTCGACAGCAAAGGCTGTTTTCCCTGATCTGCCTTGGCATCCTATTGCTCTGCGCCAAACAGGCCGAGTGCGCGCCGGGCCAGAACAAGGCCCCCCGGGTGATCGAGGTGGGGGTGCAGCCACTGGGCTATCCGGCGGCGATGATCGGAGCGTTGCTCGGGCGGGACGCCATCCTTAAGGATGAACTGGCCCGCCACGGCTATTCACTGGCCCCGGTCCCCTTCAGGAAGGGAAACGACATGGTGGAACTGATGGGAAGCCGCCTGGATGCGGCCTTTCTCGGGGACATGCCGACCATCCTGTTGGCCTCCAGAACCGAAATCAGCGTAGTCGGCCTTGTCAAACAGACCTTTTCCTCCATCGTCAGCCGCAAGGTGACTCTGGCTGCCCAGCTCAAGGGAAAGCGGGTCGGTTTCGCCGCGGGTTCGTCGGCCCACCACACCCTGCTGCAGGCGCTTGCCAGCGTGGGGCTAAGCGATGGCGACGTGAAGCTCGTCCCCCTGGAAATAGACGCCATGCCGGACGCCCTGGAAGCGGGACGGATAGACGCCTTCGCAGCCTGGGAGCCCGCCCCGTCCATCGCCCAGGCAAGGAACCCGGAGAACCGGGTCTTCTTCAGAGGAGTAAGCAGCGACTACTTCGTGCTCTCCCGTGACTTCGCTTTGCGCCACCCCGACGCGGCACTGGCACTGGTGGCAGGGTTCGTACGCGCCATAGCCTGGATGAGGAAGAGCGCCGCCAATGTCGAACTGGCGGCCCATTGGGCGAAAAAGGACGGCGAAGCCTTTAGCGGCACCCCCTCGAAACTTGCCGTCTCACGGGCGGCCGAAATCGCCCGCAAAGAAATACTGGAGGTACCTTCGGCGCCGGTCCTGCTCAGGCGTCCGGGTGAGAAGCCGCGCCTCATGGACGAGTTCAACTTCCTGAAATCGCTGGACAAAATTCCCGCCAGTACCGACCCGAAAAGGCTGCAGTCCGCCTTCGACTTCGACGGGATGCAACAGGTGCTCAAGTCCCCCCGGCGCTACCGACTCAACGAATACCACTACGAGCTATGAGCTTCTCACTGCACAAAATGCTCCGCTTCGACGGGATACGCGAGCACATCATCATCTATTTCGGGATCCTGTCGCTGTTCGTCTGCGGCGGGCTGCTTTTCGGCTTGCTCTACGGAGCACCCTGGCTCGGCATCGAGGGTCTCTACTCGGTCAAGGAGGCTGAGGTTTTACGGGAGCTGGAGCATCTGGCCGACGACAAGAAGCAATCGGTGGCACAGTGGGTGGAGCACAGGCGCACCGACGTTGCCATCGCCGCCAACAGCAAGGCTATTGCAGCGGCAGCGACCCGATTGTTCCGGAGGAGAGGCGCCGGCGCTTACGCCGCAAATCGCGACAGCCTGTTTCTATCCGATCAGATGGGCGCCGTCAGGAATGCCATGCCGGAGGTCTACGACAGCCTGGTCATGGTCTCTGCCGACGGCAAAACCATCGCCTCCAGCGATCCCGCCCTGATCGGTTCGCCCTACCCGTTCCCGGATTTCGTCACCGGGGCGTTCACGGTTGGAGCAACCGAGCAGGTCGGCACAGCTAACGACGGGAAGCACCCCCTCATTCTCATTTCCCGCCAGATCATGGCCAGGGATGCCGATGGCGAGCAAACCGGGGAGGTGGCAGCCGTCGTCATCGCCAAGATCAAGCCGCAGCAGAGCCTGTTCGCCTCGCTCCCCGGGATCGCCCCCCGCAGTGCCACGCAGATGATCCTGGTCGGCTCGCAAGGAGAGCTGCTCGCCTCGGTTCCGATGCTCCTTCCGGGCGCAGTCAGAGACGACCCGGCCGCCAGGCGGCTTGCTTCCCGCGCCGTGACCCGGATGGAGTCTTCGCTTGCCGAGCGGTTGGACGATGGGAGGCAGCTGATCGTGGCCTACCGGTTCATCCCGATCGGAGCCTCGGACGGATGGGGCATTGCCATTGCCCTGGACCGGGGGCAGGCTTTTGCCCCGCTCACTGCGACCACGAGACACACCATCGTCTTCGGCCTGGGCATCCTTTCTTTGGCGCTCATCCTGGTGGGTTGGGCCGCCGGCAGGATCGCCCATCCGATCCGCGAGCTGCGCCGCAGCGTCTCCGCGCTCGAGGCCGGAGATTTTGCCGTCAGGGCCAGCACCACCGATCGGCAGGAGGGGGAGATCAGCCAGCTGGCGCTCGCCTTCAACAGCATGGCCGAAAGGATGGAGAACTGGCACCTGGAACTTGAGCACGAGGTGGCCGAGAGGACCGAGGAACTGCGCAGGGAGAAGGACACCGCGCAGCGCTACCTGGACGTGGCCGGCGTGATGCTGATCTTCCTGGACCGCGATGGCCGTATCGGGATGATCAACAAGAGCGGGGCCTCCATGCTCGGCTGCAGCGAGGAGACGCTGATAGGGCTGAACTGGTTCGACCATTTCCTCCCTCCCGGCTGCCACGACGAGGTAAAGGGGGTCTTTGCCGCGCTGATGCGGGGAGATTGCCGGCTCGTCGAATTTTACGAAAATCACGTCGTGACCTGCGCCAAGGAGGAGCGGCTCTTCTCCTGGCACAACATCCTGCTTTACGGCGAGGAGGGGACGGCAATCGGGGTGCTCTCTTCGGGAGAGGACATCACGTTGAGAAGGCGATCCGAGTTGGAGCGCGCCGATCTGGATAGACAGCTCCTGCACACCCAGAAGCTGGAGAGCCTCGGGGTCCTTGCGGGGGGAATCGCCCACGATTTCAATAACCTGCTGATGGCGATCGGCGGCAACCTCGAGCTGGCCCGCCATGCCCTTGTCGCCCAGGACGATGCCACCAGATTCATCGACAACGCCTTCCTCGCCTCTCTGCGCGCAGCCGACCTTACCCGGCAGATGCTGGCCTATTCCGGGAAGGGGGGCTACTGCGTGAAGATCGTAGACCTGAACCAGCTGGTCTGGGAAAACGCCGAACTCTTGAAGGCATCCATCGCCAAGGGCGTTACCATGAGCATCAAGTTGCGTCCGGACCTTCCTCCGATCCAGGCCGACCCCGGCCAGATGCAGCAGGTGGTCATGAACCTGATCACCAACGCGGCGGAAGCGATCGGCGACGGGATCGGCGCAATCGGTGGCAACCGGAATAGCACTCTTCGATGCCGCCACCCTGGCCAGGAGCCGCCTGGAGGAGAAGCCGGAACCGGGAGAGTTCGTCTTCGTCGAGACTGCCGACAACGGCTGCGGCATGGACCCGGAAACGCAGCGGCGTCTCTTCGATCCGTTTTTCACCACCAAGTTTACCGGGCGGGGACTGGGGCTCTCGGCGGTGCTCGGCATCATCCGCGGTCACGCCGGCGCGATCTTCGTCGACAGCGTGCCGGGGACCGGAACGACCATGCGGGTGCTCTTTCCGGTGCTGCCGCAGCCGGCCGGCAAAGCTGAAGCGGAAAAACGCAGGTCGGAGCCTGACAGGGAGCCGGCGGCGGCCGGCATGGTGCTGATAGTGGATGACGAGGAAATGGTGAGGATGGTCTGCTGCAAGATGGTGCAGGGTCTCGGTTACAGGACCATGGTCGCGGGCGACGGCAGGGAAGCCGTCGAACTTTTCCGGTCTCACGCAGAGGAGATATCTTCGGTGATCATGGACCTCTCCATGCCGCAGATGGACGGCTTGGCCGCTTCGGCCGAGCTACGGCGCATCCGCTCCGGTGTCAGGGTGATACTGTCGAGCGGGTACAGCGAGGAGGAGGCTGCCCGCAGGCTGGGGAGCCACGACGGTGCCGGTTTCATCCAGAAGCCGTACGACCTCGAGTCGCTGCGACAGGTACTGCTGCGTTGCTCGTCCGGCTCCAGTCGTCGGGAGACCAGGGACGGGAACTCTGAAGAGGAAAAAGCCTCATTGGCAGAGCCGACCTGATATGATATTGGGTCCGGAACCCAGCACCGGAGTTTGCCTTTGAATTGGCATGTCTACATCATACTCTGCTCGGACGATACCCTCTATACCGGTATTACCACGGACATAGAGAGGCGGATGCGTGAGCATGCCAACGGACGCGGCGCCAAATATTTCAGGGGACGGGAGCCGAAGCAGCTGCTGTACCTGGAAAGCGGCCACGACCGGAGCACGGCAAGCAAAAGAGAGATGTCGATAAAGGGGATGAAGCGCGCCGATAAGCAGCTGATGATTGTGAGCGTGGCTGAGAAAGGTCCCCTTTAGAAGACAATCCCCCCCTTTAAAAGAAAGTCCCCCTTTAACAAAGGGGGATTTAGGGGGATTTGCCTTCAGTGCCACCAGGACTCCAGAGGCACTTGAACCCAACCTGTTGATTTCCAAATCAACTCGTCCCCTCCCCCGGAGGGCCCCCGGCCCCTCCCATCAAGGGAGGGGGGAGTTTCAACCAGCGGAAGATTGACGCTAATCAGGTAACTTAATGGCAGTACCCCCGGAGGGGGAGGGTTAGGGAGGGGGAACCGTGCCTTACCTGATCAGCGGCCGGGGCGTGATCCGAGTTGGGCGGCAGGATCGGATACGGAATCTTGGGATGCGTACCGGTAAGGGTATGCATGAATGCCACGATCCTCTCCGCTTCTATCTCGTTCCCAAGCTCCAGCTTCTATCTCGTTCCCAAGCTCCAGCTTCTATCTCGTTCCCAAGCTGGAGCTTGGGAACGAGAAGCATCTAGGTGGCGAGATCGACTACTCCCTTTTTGGAACTATCCGGGTGAATGTGCTGACAGGCATCCTTGTCTGATGAGAGTTGCTTAGATAAGTGGGATTGTCAATGTGTTGCAGGGGGGCGCAGCTGGAGCGAAGCTGTCGATTTTGAGGGATTGCTGGTTTTCGAAGCGGGGAGATTGACGGAGAGATTAAAAACGGAAAAGAGGAGAGCATTGCAGCTCTCCTCTTTTTTTTCATCTAAGGTGTTTCGGCCTCTCCTGTAGAGGGGGCGACGACGGGGCTACTCGGCTTTGCGTTTCAGGTACTCATTAATGGCAGCCGCGGCGCGTTTGCCGTCACCCATGGCCAGGATGACGGTTGCTCCCCCCCTGACGATGTCGCCGCCGGCAAAGACCCCGGGGATGCTGGTCTCGCCGTCGTTGTTGATCACGATGTTGCCCCATTTGTTGAGAGCCAGGTTGGGCGCGGTAGCCGTCAGTAGGGGGTTCGCGCTGGTGCCGACGGCGTTGATGACGACCCCGGCGGGAAGCTCGAAGTCGGAGCCTTCGATGGGCTGAGGCCGGCGCCGCCCGGAGTCGTCGGGCGGGCCGAGTTCCATGCGCTGGCATTTGAGCCCCGAGACCCAGCCATCCTCGGTCCCCACGATGGCGAGCGGAGCGGTCAGCATGATGAATTCCACTCCCTCCTCCTTGGCGTGCTTGATCTCCTCGATCCGGGCAGGCATCTCGGCCTCGCCGCGCCGATAGACGATCATGGCACGCTCCGCGCCGAGTCTCCTGGCGGTCCTGACGCAGTCCATGGCGGTGTTTCCGCCGCCGATGACCGCGACCTCGCTCCTTTTGATGATCGGAGTCGAGCAGTCTTCGCGGCGGCCGGCCTCCATGAGGTTTACCCGGGTGAGGAATTCATTGGCGGCATAGACCCCCTTCAGGTTCTCTCCGGGGATGTTCAGCATGGTCGGAAGCCCCGCCCCGTTGGCGATGAAGACGGCGTCGAAATCGTCGCTCAGCTCGGAGATGGTAAGGGTCTTGCCGATGATCACGTTGCATTCAATGGTGACGCCGAGTCCGAGCAGGACGGCGACCTCGCTGTCGATGATCTCCTTGGGAAGCCGGAATTCCGGTATGCCGTAGCGCAGCACCCCGCCGGTGTCGTGCAGCGCCTCGAAAATGGTGACACTGTGCCCCTGCCGGGCCAGTTCGCCCGCAGCGGTGAGTCCGGCAGGGCCGCAGCCGACCACGGCGACCGATTTCCCGGTGGCGGCCGGTACGTCATCGCGCAGCAGCTGGTCGGGGTGGCTCACGGCCCAGTCCGCCACGTAACGCTCCAGGTAGCCGATCGCGACCGCTTCGCCCTTGACGCCGCGCACGCAGAGCGCCTCGCACTGGGTCTCCTGCGGGCAGACCCTGCCGCATACCGCCGGAAGCGCGTTGTCGCCGCGAAGCACCTGAGCCGCGCGGGGGAGATCGTCCGAGGCGAGGGCGTCGATGAACTCGGGTATCGAGACCCCTACCGGACAGCCGGCGACGCAAGCCCGGCTCTTGCACTGCAGGCAGCGGCGCGCCTCCGACAGCGCCTGATCCGGGCTCAGGCCGAGGTTCACCTCTTCGAAATTCCTGCTTCTTTCATCCGCGGGAAGCTCGTGCATCTCCGCCCGCTTTATGGCCATGCGATCCTTTGCAGATATCTTGTTGCTCACCTTGCCACCTCCCTGCCGATCTTGCACTCCGTTGCCGCGTGTCGCAGCGCCTCCTCCTTCTTGTAACTGGTGAGGCGATCGCTCAGCCCGTCGAAATCGACCAGGTGCGCATCGAATTCCGGCCCGTCCACGCAGGCGAATTTGGTTTCATTTCCCACCTGGACCCTGCAGCCGCCGCACATGCCGGTGCCGTCGA
>DNRQ01000149.1 GCA_003499925.1 Geobacter sp. | reverse complement strand
CGGAAGATCAGCGCTAATCAGTTAACTTAATGGCAGTGGTGGCTGGGGGAGGGGGATGGGGATGGGGTCGCTGGGGAAACCGGTGAACTCCGTAGCAATTCAGTCACTTCCGTGCCGTTTGTGTGGTATCTTATGAGACTGGCACAGAAGGAGCCAACTCCGCCAACCGATGCTCCGGGCGCACCGTATCAAAAAGGAGCCATTTTCGAGATGGCAGATCGTCCCCAGCAATTGATAGCCTGCCACAACTGCGACCTGCTCCAGCGCGAGATTCCCCTGAATCCCGGCTGCACGGCAAGCTGCAGGCGTTGCGGCGCCGTTTTATACAGGAACGCCACCGACAGCATCGTCCGCACCCTGGCCTACACCCTGGCCGCCGTCATGCTGTTCCTGATCGCCAACCTCTTTCCCATCCTCTCCATCGAGATGAAGGGGGACCGCAGCGCCATAACCCTCCTGGGGGCGGTGATTTCGCTTTGGGACCAGCAGATGAAGGCGGTCTCGGTGGTTGTCCTGATAACGACCATCGTCATCCCGGCCATACAGCTCGTTTCCATGGCCTATCTGCTGCTGCCGCTCAAGTTCTGGCGCATGCCGGTCGGACACACGCTGTTCATGCGCACCCTTCAGCACGTCCAGCCCTGGAGCATGGTCGAGGTCTTCCTTTTGGGGGTGCTGGTTTCCCTGGTAAAGCTCACCCAGAACTTCAAGGTTGTCCCGGGTGTCGCGATGTGGTCCTTCGGGCTGTTGACCCTGCTGATCGCCGCCGTCGCGTCGTCGTTCAGCGCCCGGGATGTCTGGGAGCGCCTGGACCAGATCAGGCAGCGCCGGGTGAGAACGTGAGACCCAAGGTACAGGGGGTCAGCGCAGCGAGCCGTGGACTCAGCTCGTGCCACGTCTGCAACCTGGTTTCCAGGAGGAAGCGTCTGTCGGTTCCGGCGCATTGTCCCCGCTGCGGCACCGAGCTCCATTTCAGGAAGCCGCAGAGCGTGCAGCGCTGCTGGGCACTGCTCATCTCCGGCTATATCCTGTACATCCCGGCCAATCTCCTGATCATGATGGAGACCGGCTCGCTGATCAGCTACCGCAAGGACACCATCATAAGCGGTATCGTTCATCTCTGGAAAACCGGCAACATGATGATCGCCGTGATCGTGTTCGTTGCGAGCGTGGTGATCCCGCTGCTCAAGCTGATCTCGCTCACCCTGCTTCTGGTCTCCGTGCAGCGCCGCTCCAAGTGGCGTCCCAAGCAGCGCACGCGCCTGTACCGGATGATAGAGCTGGTGGGGCGCTGGTCCATGCTGGACGTTTACGTGGTGACGCTTTTGGCGGCACTGGTGCAGCTCGGTTCCATGGCCGTGGTCAAGGCGGGACCGGCCGCCGTCCCCTTTGGCGCCGTGGTGGTGCTGACCATGTTCGCCTCGATGCAGTTCGACCCGCGCCTGATCTGGGACCCCCTTCAGGACGAGCGATACCAGGATTGAACTTATACTTCAGCCACAAAAACGCACAAAAGGCACAAAATGAACCAAGGCTAAGACATTAAAAGAGAGGCCTTTTTCAACAGAACGTTTCAACCCTTAATCCCTTAGAATCTGAAAATCTTTTTGTGTCTTCTGTATCTTCTTGTGGTGAAAAAGTCTTCAACCTGGTATTGGAGGATTTTTTTTGTGCATTTTGCGCCTTTTTGTGGCAAAGAAGTTTCCAGGTTAAAGTTCTAGTCTGTTTTTTGCCTTTTGTGCCTTTTTGTGGCACTGACGTTTCCGAGGAATTCCATGACTGATTCGCCCCCAAACCCCGAGCTTCCAGGGATCCCCGATGCGGTAAGCGAGCCGAAGCGGCGCTTCGCGGTCCAGCTGGTCTGGATCATTCCGATCATCGCCGCACTGATCGGCCTGTCACTTGCCGTCAAATCGTTCATGGATCGCGGCCAAACCATCACCATCACCTTCAAGACGGGGGAGGGGATGGAGGCTGGCAAGACCAAGATCAAGTACAAGGATGTCCAGATCGGCGAGGTCAGGGCGCTTGCCATCTCCGAGGACCGCTCCCATGTGGTGGTGACGGCAGAGGTGTACAAGGAGGCCAGGCGGCTCCTGGTACAGGACACCCGCTTCTGGGTGGTGCGCGCCAGGATCTCCGGCGGCAACGTTTCCGGACTGGGGACCCTCCTTGGAGGCTCCTACATCGGCGTGGATGCCGGCACCTCCACCCAGCACCGCACCGAGTTCGCCGGCCTCGAGACCCCCCCCGTAGTTTCCATGGACGTGCCGGGCCGCCAGTTCGTACTGCGTGCCGCCGAAGTCGGCTCGCTCGACACCGGGTCGCCGATCTTCTACCGGCGCATCCAGGTGGGGCAGGTGATCGCCACCCAGCTCGACCCGGACGGCAAGGGGGTCACGGTAAAGGTCTTCATCCGCGCCCCTTTCGACCAGTATGTCAAGACCAACACCTTTTTCTGGCATGCCAGCGGCATAGACCTGAACCTCAGCACCAGCGGGGTCAAGATCAACACGGAATCGGTGGTCTCCATCCTTTTGGGCGGCATCTCCTTCCAGGGTCCGGAGGAGGCGCTAAACGGAGCGCCCCCCGCCCCGCCTGGGACCGTGTTCCCGCTGTTTCCCACCCGCGACGAGGCTTTGAAGCACGTGGAGGCCGCCGAGCCGTTCGTGCTGGTGTTCAGGGAGTCGGTGCGCGGTCTTGCCGTGGGTGCCCCCGTGGACCTGCGAGGCGTGACGGTGGGCGAGGTGACCAGGATCGACGTGGCGCTCGATGCCAAGCGCTCCGACGTCTCCATTCCGGTCGAGATCCAGTTCTACCCGGAGCGCCTGTATTCCCAGCTGCGTAAAAAGTCGCCGCAGGCCAAGGCGCAGAACAGCCGGGAACTCATCGACGCCCTGGTCTCGCACGGTTTCCGGGCCCAGATCAAGAGCGGCAGCCTTCTTACCGGACAGCTCTACATAGGCCTCGATTTCATCCCCAGAGCGCGGCCGGCGAAGATCGACTGGAGCAGCAAGCCGCCGGAATTCCCCACCATCCCGGGGTCGATGGAACAGCTGCAAAAGAGCCTGATGCGGATCGTACAGAAGATCGAGAAGCTCCCACTGGAGGATCTGTCACGCGATGCCGGCAAGACCCTGCGCTCCCTGGATGCCACCCTGACCAGCGCGGACAAGCTGCTGAAGAACGTGGACAGCACGGTGATCCCGGAGGCGCGCTCGGTGCTGACCGAGGCGCGGCAGTCGCTTGACGAGGTGCGAAAGACGCTGGGAGAGGCCCGCAAGACGCTGGGCGGGGCCAACGAGGTGCTTTCCGTCGATGCGCCGGTGCAGCTCGATCTGCGCGAGACCATGCGGGAAGTGTCGCGGGCCGCGCAGTCGCTGCGGGTTCTGGGCGATTACCTGGAGCAGCACCCGGAGTCGCTGCTCCGCGGCAAGAGGGGGGACAAGCAATGATGCGCAGCTTGGTTATCGGCACGGCGGCACTCTGCCTGGCGTGCGTCGCCTCGGGATGCAGCAGGTCCCCGCGGGTCACCTTCTACACCCTGGAGCCGGGTGCCGGGGTCGAGGCCCCCGTTTCGCAGCGGGGCGTCGAGGCCGTTGCAGTCGGTCCCGCCGTTGCGGTCGGTCCGGTGACCCTTCCCGAAGTAGTGGACCGGCCCCAGCTCGTGGTGCGGGTTGCCGCGAACCGTGTCGAAATTCTTGAGAGCCACAGATGGGCCGAGCCTCTGAAGAGCGAGATCCCGCGCCTGATCGCCCAGGAGCTGGGGCGGCTGCTCGGTTCGGACCGGGTTTCCTCCTATCGGCAGCATGCCGGCACCGGGGCCGATTACCGGGTGTTGCTGGACATCGTCGCTCTGGAATCCGAGCCGGGCCAGGCCGTCACCGTCGAGGCCGCCTGGACCATCCGTCGCAGCGCAGGCGTGACTCGGACCACCGGTCACAGCCTTGTGCGCGAGAAGGTGGCAGGTGCAGGATACGATGCCCTGGTAGCCGCCTGTAGCCGCGCCCTGGCCGGCGTAAGCGCCGACCTTGCCAGGGCGATCCGGGCCGAAGACGCCGCAGGGCACTAAATTATCAGGTCAGCGCTGATTTTTCGCTGTTCTAGTTCCTCCCCCTTCAAGGGGGAGGCCAGGAGGGGGATGGGGTTGTATCTGGCACCGAATTTACCCCCATCCCCACCAGTCATCCCCTTGAAGTGGAGGAGTTCACCACTCCAGGTTATCCCCCGCAGATACCATCCGCCTCAGCGTCCACTCTTTCACAAGAGGGTAGGGTGGGCCATGCCCACCATTGTTCCAGCCAACAGCCTTACCGCAACAGTCCAAGTTATTCCCCCGCAGAATCCATCCGCCTAAGCGTCCCCTCTTTCAAAAACGATGAAGTCATACGCCTAGTCCTGTCGTCGCTCCGATTGATACAGATACCGGCCGGACAACTCTCGTTGCCGGTTGCAAACGAAGCCTCCGGCGTTACACTTTCGGAATTCTGTGAGGAATTTGAATGCTCTGTCTCGGATTTTTTGTGACTTTTGTGCATTTTCGTGGTGAAAAGCTTGTGAAGTTCGTTTTGCCTTGCAACAGAGGTAAGCGTTGCTTTGTCTTAGATTTTTTTTGTGACTTTTGTGCATTTTTGTGGCGAAAAGCCTGTGAAGTTGGTCAAGTTGGCGAGGAGGTTATATGCTGATTCTTGCGGCAGACGTGGGGGGGACCTCGACACGGCTGGCCTATTTCGAGGGGAACGCCGGTGGGCTCGTGGTTCTGGCCGAGGGACACTACCCGAGCAGGGAGCACGGCAGCCTGGTCGAGATCGTGCGGCGCTTTGCGGCTCAGCACCGCTTGACCGCCCACAGGGCCTGCTTCGGGATCGCCGGGCCGGTTCTTGAGGGGCGGGTCAGGACACCGAACCTCCCCTGGAACATCGAAGGCGCGGAACTTGCCGAGGTGCTCGGTCTGCCGCTGGTGCAACTGATCAACGACCTGGAGGCCAACACCTACGGCATCGCGGCGCTCAAGCCGGAAGATCTCTTCACCCTGAACCAGGGGAAGCCCGACCCAACCGGGACCATAGCGGTGGTTTCGGCCGGCACCGGCCTGGGAGAGTCGCTGGCCTACTGGGACGGCAGCACCCACAGGCCGCTGCCAAGCGAAGCGGGGCATGCCGACTTCGCCGCGCGAAACGAGCTGGAGTCCGAGCTTCTGCTCTACCTGCAGGCCAAGCACGGGCGGGTGAGCTACGAGCGGGTGGTCTCCGGCCCGGGCCTTTTGGACATCTACCGCTTCCTGCGGGACAGGCACTATTTCCCCGAGGATCCCGCCGTGATATCCGCCATGAACGTGGGCGACGCACCGGCCGTGATAACCCAGGGCGCCCTGGACAACAGCTGTCCCATCTGCAGCAAGGCCCTCGACATCTTCGTCGCCGTCTACGGGGCGGAATCCGGCAACGCCGCACTGAGATTTCTGGCAACCGGCGGCGTCTATCTGGGGGGAGGTATTCCCCCTCGCATCATAGAGAGGCTGAAGGGAGCAGCCTTCATGGTGGCCTTTACCTCCAAGGGGCGGCTCAGTTCATTGGTACAATCAATCCCCGTACACCTGATACTCAATGAACGCACGGCGCTCCTTGGAGCAGCAAGAGCAGCCTTCATGCTGCCACAGTGATTTTACTGCTGTAACGACCCCGCTCCCTCTTTAAGAGCGGATACCCGTGACCTGTAAAGTATGTATGATGCGGGTGGGGTGAAGCAGTGCAGAATGTTTTCCGTCAAGATACGTCAAAAAGTGAGCGGCTGCGGACAGGATTCAAACTCTCATGACGGTGATCCCTTGAAAAGAAAAAAGTTATCTAAAAGAGCTCGAATGCGAAACAGTTCATACTTTATCATTGACAATTTTTCTGACTCTGCTATTAATCACCCATCGAATCTTAATAGAGGAGGATGATTGATGGCTACTTTAGTAGAAATTGCGGCACAACTCGTGTCATCGCACGCTTCCAGCACACCGATGACCTCGGATGAGCTTCTGGCAGAAATCAGCAAGGTACATTCCGCATTGAAAAGCCTGGAGGCCGGCGAGACCTTGGAAGGAGCCGAAGAGGCGAAACCCACACTCACCCTGAAGGAGGCATTCAAGAAGAACGAGATCATCTGCCTTGTTTGCGGCAAGGGGGGCTTCAAGACTCTGGCTCGTCACCTGAGCACCGCCCATGGCATGAAGCCGGGTGCCTACAAGAAACAGTTCGGCATTTCCAGCAAGCAGGCGCTCTCCGCCAAGAGCTACTCCGAGGCGAGAAGGAAGATGGCGCAGGACAGGGGACTTGCCGACAACCTGGCCAAGGCGAGAGAAGTGCGCATGGCAAACATAGAGGCGAAGAAGGGTGCAGTGGCAGCAAAGCCCGCAAAGCCCGCAAAGGCCGCCAAAGCTCCGGCCAAGGCTCCGGTCAAGGCCCCTGCCAAGGCAGCCAAGCCGAAGGCCGCGCCGAAAGCGAAGAAGCAGGCAGTTTAGCAAGCAGGAACGCGGATGACGCCGTCCCCAAAAGCACCTCATATCCATTGGGGTGCTTTTTTTATCCCAAAGCCTGTTACGCAAAGAACGCAAGGAGACGCTAGGAACGCAAAGAAATACAGAGTCTTTTAGCTCAAACAGAATGCCGGTACTTTGCGTTCTTCGTGCGCAGTTCTTCGCGCCCTTCGGTACGCCAGGCTAAGCCTGGCT
>DNRQ01000093.1 GCA_003499925.1 Geobacter sp. | reverse complement strand
CGCCATGCTGGTGCTGCTCGCCAGGCACAGAAAGCCGCGCCGGGCAGGGAGTGCCAGGGTGGACAGCCGGAAGGCGAGACTCTCCGCGCTCCTTTTCGGCCACCCCGGGATCGTGATGGCCGCGACCGCCGTCTGCTGCGCCGCCTCCCTCTATCCGCTTTCCAGGATCTCCTTCGATTACAACCTGATGAACCTGCAGGCGAAGGGGCTCGAGTCGGTTTCCTACGCCTACAAGCTCATGAAGAGCAAGGAAAATACCGGCTACTTTGCCGTGGTGACGGCGGGAAGTGCCGCGGAGGCCGCGCAGAAGAGCAAGACCCTGGAGGCGCTCCCCACCGTGGACCACGTGGTGACTCTAAACTCCATGATCCCGGAGCGGCAGGAGGAGAAACTCGCCGAGCTTGCCGCCATAAGGGAGGAGCTGAGCGGGGTGAACCCGGGCAAGTACGAGGAAGATCTCTCGCTCATGGAGCTTCCGACCGTCTTCGAGAATTTCAGGAACTCCGCCGTAAAGCTGAAGGCGAAACTCGAAGAGGAGCAGCGTCCCGAGGCGAAGCAGGTGGCGGGGTTTCTCGCCATACTCGATGCCTTTTTTGCCAAGCTTGAGAAGGAGAGGGATCGAAACGCGGTCGGGATGCTGCAGCAATTCCAGGGTGGGATGTTCGCGGAGCTCCCCCAGAAGATCGCCCTGCTCAAGGAGAGCCTGAACGCCTCGCCGGTGAGCGAGGCCGACATCCCGCCCGAGCTACGCTCGCGCTTTGTCGGCAAGAGCGGAAAGTTCATGCTCCAGGTAGCCCCCAAGGGGGAGATCTTCAACCGGGAGCCGCTCAAGGCGTTCCTGGACGACGTGCGTCGGGTGGAACCGCATGCCACCGGCGAGCCGGTCATGGTGTACGAGTCGATGACCGTCATGCGCGACGCCTATCGGCTCGCCTTCATCTACGCCTTCGCCGCCATCGTGGTGATCCTGCTGATCGCCTTCCGGAGCGTGAAATTCGCCCTGATCGGGCTGATCCCGCTCGTGGTGGGGATCCTGTTCATGATAGCCGGCATGTGGCTTTTCGGCATCAGCTTCAACTCGGCCAACATCATCGTCATGCCGCTCGTGCTGGGGATAGCGGTGGATTCCGGGATCTACATCATAAACCGCTACCGGCGCGAGGATGGGAGCGCCGGGTCGGTGGTCACCAGCAGCACCGGCGTCGGGGTTTTACTGAACACGCTCACCATCATGGCGAGCTTCGGCGCCCTGATGGTCGCCCATCACCAGGGAGTGTTCAGCATCGGGGCGGTCATGTCGCTTGGCATGGTCGCCTGCCAGATCGCCTTCATGATCACCCTGCCGGCGGTGCTGACGCTGTCGGGGAAGAGGTAGGCGGAACAATCAGAGGCGCTTACCAACAGAGGACTCGGAGGACACAAAAGCAAAACCTGATTACTGCCGATCTGGAGCCACAAGACCTACGAGGACACAAAAGCAAAACTTGATTACTGAATCTGCAGTCACAAGACCTCCCCCCTTTGTAAAAGGGGGGTCGGGGGGGATTTTACCCCGGTTGCAACGGAGTGCCGACGGCGCTGCAAGGCAAATCCCCCTAAATCCCCCTTTTTCAAAGGGGGACTTCCCGATGCACTCCTGTGTGTCCTCTCTGTTTAAGGTTTTTGGGCTTTTTTCCCTGATTAGCGATGATCTTCCGCTGAAAAAACTCCCTCCCCTTCAAGGCTGGAGGGATGGGGTGGGGATGGGGCAGCTCCGAAGCAAAAACACCCCCATCCCCCTCCTGACCTCCCCCTTGAAGGGGGAGGAACCTAGGCAGCGGAAGATCATCGCTAATCAGGTTTCTTTTTACTGTTGTTAAAGGCGTCCTACTTTGGAAACAAGAATTGCTAAAACTGAAACGTTGCGCGGGGCGGTGCCGCTGTGCCACTTTTTCCTGCACCAGAGGGTGCGCCCCGGAGACCTGGTGCTGGACGCCACCTGCGGCAACGGCCTGGACACGCTGCTCCTTGCGGAACTGGCAGGGGAGGGGGGGAGGGTCTGGGGCTTCGACATACAGCCGCGCGCCATTGCAGCCACCAGGGCACTTCTGGAGCGGGAGGGATGCCTTTGCCGGGTCGAGTTGATCGAGGCCGGTCATGAGAGGCTCTCGGAGTTCGTCCCCGCCGGGCTCACGGCTGCGGTCTTCAATCTCGGCTACCTGCCGGGGGGCTCATGCTCCCTCGTCACCTCCCCTGAGAGCACCGTCTCGGCTATCGGACAGGCGGCTGCGCTGCTCAAGCCGGAAGGGATCCTCGCCATCTCCCTCTATACCGGGCATGAGGGGGGAGCCGAGGAGGCGCTCGCCGTGGAACGCTGGGGTGCCTCGCTTGCGCCGAAGAACTTCAACGTCTGGTGCAGCCGGCAGCTGAACCGTCCCGGCATCGCCCCGTATCTCATCCTCGTGGAAAGGATTCGCTGAGAGACAAGTACCTCCTGCGGTCACCCCCATCCCCACCCTGTCCCTCCCCTTGAAGGGGAGGGGACGTGGGGGCTCCTCCCCCCTTCAAGGGGGAGGTCGGGAGGGGGATGGGGTGGATTCTTTCGGATCCCCTTACATTTTCAAGGTGCATCAAAGGACCTTCATGCTCCGCCAGATCATCCCATTCCTGATGACGGCCCCGGCGCTCGCCTACGCGGGAATCACGCTTTACTGCGCCCGCAGCTTCTTTGCCAAAGCACCCCCGACCCCCGACTTCACCCCGCCGGTCTCCATCCTCAAACCTGTCAAGGGGGTGGACGGCGACAGCTTCGAGAACTTCGCCTCCTTCTGCCGCCAGGATTACCCGCAGTTCCAGATCGTCTTCGCGGCTGCATCGGCCGCGGACCCGGTGATCGCCGTGATCGAGGAGGTGATGGCGGCGTACCCCGGGGTCGACATCACCTTGGTTGTGGACGGCTCGATCCACGGGGCCAACTACAAGGTCTGCAACCTGATGCACGCGCACGCCAGGGCGAAGTATCCGCTCCTTATCGTCTGCGACAGCGACATCAGGGTCGCAGAGAGCTATCTGCGCGAGGTCTGTGCGCCGTTCGCGGATCCCGAGGTGGGGCTCGTCACCTCGCTGTACCGCAGCTCCGGCGTGCATGGGGTCGGCTGCGCCATCGAGGCGCTCGGCTTTTGCTGCGAAATGGTGCCGAACGTCATGACGGCGCTTAAACTCGAAGGACTGAGCTTTGCGCTCGGGGCATCGATGGCTTTGCGGCAGAGCGCGCTGGAGCGGATCGGCGGCTTTCCGGTACTGGTCGACTACCTTGCGGACGACTACCAGCTCGGCAACATGATCCACCGTGCCGGCTACCGCCTGGAGCTCTCCCCCTTCTTCGTGGAGAGCGTCATGCGCGGCGGCGAGACGGTCTCGGAGGTGCTGCTGCGGCAGCTGCGCTGGGGACGGACCATGCGGGTTTCCAGGCCGGGGGGGTACTTCGCCTCGGGCATCACGCTCCCTTTCCCGGGGGCGCTTCTTGCCCTTGCGGTCTCAGGGTTTTCCCGGGAGGGGATGGCGGCTGCCGCGCTGCTTTACCTGGTGCGTGGCGCGGTAGCCGTCAGTTACAGCCGCGCCTATGTCAAGGACCGGCTCCTGCCGCGCTGGCTTTGGCTGCTGCCGCTTCGTGATGCGCTATCCTTCGGGGTCTGGGCGCTGTCGCTTTTGGGGAACCGGGTCCTTTGGCGCGGGCACCTGTACCGTTTGTCCAAAGGGGGGAAGATCGAAGAGATCGGCGCCTGAGAGTGACTGAAGCTGCCTCCACCCTCAGCCTTTAGGCATAAGTTCTTCACCCTCCCCCAGCCCCTCCCGCCTACGTGCACGAGCGCTTCGGCGCGCAGGCCCATCAAGGGAGTTAAGGGAATAAGAGGTAGGGTGGGCCGTGCCCACCACACACGCATCATGGTGGTGGGCACGGCCCACCCTACCTGATTTACGGAATCACCGGTTAACTTAATGCAGTGCCCCTGGAGGGAGCCAAATGCAGTGTCCCCTCCCCCGGAGGGGGAGGGCTAGGGAGGGGGAACTCGGCAGGTTCTTCGCAGAAGTCCGGACTCTTCCCCCCTCCCGACCTCCCCCCTCCGGGGGGAGGAGAGCTGGAGATAGTCGTGCTTAGGGGGTGTCGGGCCGATTTACTTCCGGAACAGCCAGAGGATCAGGGTGAGGATGACGGAGATGATGATGCTGGTGGCAAGGGGGAAGTAGAAGGTGAAGTTTTCCCGCTTGATGTAGATGTCGCCGGGGAGACGCCCAAACCAGGGGATGCGCCCCGCCAGTGTCAGGATCACGCCGATCACGGCGATGATGAGTCCGATCACTATGAGAGATTTGCCGAGAGATGGCATAGGACTAGAGCTCCAGGAATGCTTGGAAAACTATTTCTTCAAGTAGCGGTCCTTCTCGCTGTAGATGCAGCCGCAGTATTTCTGGCGATAGAGTCCCATCTCCTTGGAAAGGTTGATCCCCTCCTGCCAGCCGCGCCTGAAGTCTTCATAGTGGAATTTTACCCCGTAACGCTCCCCCAGTTCATCTCCAAATTCCCTGATCATCTCCTGGTTCTGGTACCTGCTGTAGAGAAGTGTAGATGAGTAGTAGGGAAATGCCATCTCGGCGGCGCACTTCGCGGCCTCCTCGAGCCTGGAGCGGTAGCAGTAGGCGCAGCGGGCTGCGGGCTCGCTGGCCACGCTGGAGAGGAATTCCTCCAGCAGGTACTCGTCCCGATAGACGACGCTCAACTCGACCATCTGCGCATAGCTGCGGGCCGCATCCCTGCGCAGCTTGTACTCGGTGTAGGGGTGTATGTTGTGGTTGTAAAAGAACCCGGTCACCTCGACGCCGCTCGATCTCAGCTCCTTGACCGGGAAGACGGCGCACGGGCCGCAGCATATGTGGAGTAACAGTTTCATTTTGTTTCCTGAAGTTGTGCCTAAAAAGGCCCCGCCCATGTCGAGGCGGGGCCGGCGGTATGGTTTGAGCTTGGTCTTCTCCGGTTTTTACGGCCGCTCGATGGCGTTCCAGTTGCCGGTACTGCGGCTCCACCCGACCAGGTAGATCATGGCGTCGGTGGTTTCCCCGAAGATGGTCGTCATGCTGCCGTTTGAGTTGTAAGCCCGGGTGTCCCTGACGAAGACCGGCTTGCCGTCGGCGTGCTTCAGCCCCGAGTCCAACGCAGTCCTGCTCACCGAGAGATTGAGCACGCCGTCGTCCAGGAAGTCGATGCTGTCGTAGATCAACCGGCGGCTGTAGGTGCGGGCGTGGGCGTAGGCCGCCGGATCCCGGGTGAGGAGATTGAAGTTGAAGCAGGCCCCCATCAGCTTGCGCCCGTTCACCGTCCCGCCGCGGGTCCAGTCCCGGACCCCCTTCACCGCCGGGGCGAAGTTCTCGTCATAGAAATAGGGGTGGGTCATGTTGAAGCTGATCCGGTACTTCGTCAGGAGCAGGTGCTGCATCAGTTTCAGCGCATCCTCGAACCCCTCTGCCTGCGGTTTCAGGAATTCCGACTGGAAATTCTCGGCCGTGAGCGGGACCACCTTCTCATGGGTCCCCTCCTCGTCGTGGCAGTTGACGCAGAGCTGACGGAAGGCGGCGGCGTCTATCTTCAGGCTGTGGCCGCTCCCGGAACGCACCGGCACTCCGCTCACGTTCATATGGCAGGTGACGCAGGGGCCGTTCTTGTCGGCGATCCCCGGAACGAAGAAGGCCGTGTTGTGCGTGTCTCCGGTGATCAGCTGGGTGCCAAGCCTGCGGTGCGCGCTGGCTATCTGTCCCGGTGGAGTGGTAGCGGTCACCGGGCCTGCAAACATGGTGTACGAATCACCGTAGCTGTACGTGGCGGTCACCGGTGTGCCGGCCGAGGTGAAGTTGGTGAAGCCGGTTTGCATGTACATCAGACCGGCGGTAGCGAGGTAATGCGAGTTGACGAAATTCACGCCGGTGAAGTTTGCAAACGGGATGGCGTTGATGCTCTGGGCACTCTCCCGGCCTGAATGGCAAGGGATGCAGAGGTTCGACCCCTCAAGGTCCGGGAAGCTTGCCTTGCTGACGCCGTCGGAGCCTTTGTAGCCTGCGGTGTAAGCGGGGATCTTCCGGATGCTCTTCTTGAAATCGTAACTTGCGTGGCAGGCGTCGCAGGCCAGCATCTCGCGGCTGGGATCTTCGGTGCTGAATCCTTTTGTGGCGACGGTGAAGCCGCTGGTCACGAAATTGATAAACCCGGTGCTGGTATGGCAGCGGTTGCACGCGGCGCGGTTATCCTGCTTGAAGTCGTAGTGGGTCCAGGCCTCCCCTTTCGGGTCGCCGTGCAGGGACTTGGCATAGTCGCGGTGCTGCTGGGTCAGGGTGTTGTCGTGCGGATTGTGGCAGGCTCGGCAGCGTCCCTGGTACTGGGCGCTCAGGTACGAGGCGCGCGGCGTCCGGGGGAGCGCGCCTGCGGACGAGTAGCCGTAATGCTGCGGGGCGAGCGCCATCAAAACATCGCCGGGAATGGAAGGGCCGTGACATTTGCCGCACTTGCCGGCCTGGTCCGGGTTCCTGGTCACCGGGAAGCCGCCTCCGCCGTGACACTTGCCGCACTGGTTCGGATGCCACGGGCCCGGCTCGTGGCAATCGGCGCAACCGGCAGCGTTGCTTGAGTTGTGGGCCGAGGCGCGCCATTCCTCGACGATCAGCACCCCGGTTGTCCCGGACTCTACCGACCCGTGGCAGTTCATGCATCCCTGCGAGGCGCTCAGCTGTGAAATCCCGTGCGCGGCACTGTTTTCAGAGTCGCCCCCGCCACACCCGGTAAGGAGAATTGGAACGAGGATGAGGAAAAGGAGACTTTTTAGCCGCATGCGAGACCCTCCTGAGATTTGGAAGCCTTCTTATAACATTTCCGCTGCGAAAAATGTACAGAAAAAATGAGCAGTGGCTCACCCCCCGCCCTCGGATTTCTCTCATAGTGTTTTGTTAAGTTGACTTCACATCGGCAATATTGTAATAATTGCCCCGAGCATCGTATCGTGTCTCACTGCGCCTGAAAATGTACCCGGAGAATTTTTTTTTATTAGTGTCTGTTCATGTGGCGGACGCTTTTTTATCAATGCAGGAGACTCCTCATGTTTTTGAATAAGCGCTCTGTCGCCGCCTTTCTTCTCCTGGGACTCGTTACCGCTCCCTGGCTTGCTCCCGGGAAGGCCGAGGCCATTCCGGCGTTCAGCCGCCAGCACAAGACGGAATGCTCCACCTGCCATACCATCTATCCGGAGCTGAACGAGTTCGGCGACGCGTTCCTGAAGAACAGTTACCTCTGGCCCGGCAGGAAGGGGGCTATCGCGCCCAAGGGGGATCAACCGGAGCAGTCGGGTGCCAAGGGAGGGCCGAACGAGTGGGCCTGGATCTCCGGCCTGCCGGAGCAGATCCCGATCTCCTTCACGGGGACGGCCGATCTCGCCTACGACAACGATGCCCTGGACGGCAACCAGCTCGATCTCTCGGCCAGGTCGCTCAGGCTTCACGCCGGCGGGGCCTTCAGGGAGGCCGCCGGCTTCTTCCTGACCTACAACCTGTACAGCCAGGAGGATCAATCCCTCACGGCGCTCAGGGGAGGCAGTAGCCCGATCGGCAATCCGGCGAACAGTTCCAACACGCCGCAAAACAATACGCCGAACATAAGCGAGATGTTCCTGCTCTGGCGTCATGCGCTGGACACCCCGGTCAACCTGAAGGTCGGGCGCTTCGAGCCGAAGCTCTCGCTCTGGAAGAGGAGCAACCGGGTCATCCTGGTTCCCTCCTACGCCTCGACCGCCTATTCGGTAGGAAACTCGCCCTTCAGCCCGGATGCGCCGGAGGACGGGGTTGAGGTGACTGCGCTGATCGGCAATCGTCTGCTTTTGGCCGGCGGCGTCGTGGACCGCAACGGTCAGAACCACAAGGACGGCTATGGCCACGCCTCGCTCAAGATCGGAGGCACCGACTTCAAGGGGCACGAGCCCGAGGTGGATCTGGAGAACGACAGCGTCTGGGATTACCTCACCATCACCTTGGGCGCCTTCGGCTACTCCGGCCGCAACGGCCAGTTCGACACGCTCGGGATTGCCAGGAACCTGAACGAGTTTTACCGGGTGGGGGGAGAGATCGACGTGCTCTACAAGCGCCTCCACCTGAAGGGAGGCGGCACCTTCGGCAGGGACACCAATCCGCTGTTCGCCGGCATCCCGGCGGAGTTCGAGGGGCACGCCTACGCGGTGGAGGGGGAGTACTATCTCGGTGCGCCGGTGGACCTGATCCCGCTCTTCCGTTACGAGTACCAGGAAGGGTTGAACGGCGGGACGCGGCGCTACATTCCCGCCCTGGCCTATGCGCCGCTGCAGAACACCAGGCTCTCGCTGCAATACATACATACGGAGGCCCCGGAAGGGACCAACAAGACGGCCTTTGCCTCGCTGGCTTTCAGCCTGTAGGAAGGCAGATTAAGATTGAGATTGAGATTAAGGCTGTCAGCGCCGAGAAATTGTTGTTAAAGCAATTGGCGCGCAAGCCGAGAAGAGGGAATCACGTTGCTTATCCCGATCCGTGAGCGCCGTCGTTGATCTCTCTGAAGCCGTTTTTAACCTTAACCTAGTGAGCGAAGCGAACGCTACCTTTACCTGCCTTACCCTGCCTTTAAGCCTTACGGAGGATTATCTCAAATGAAAAAGCTTGTTGTCACCATGCTTCTTGTTGCGACCGCTGCCGGCACCGCCCATGCGGGGCTGAAGGTGATCGGGAAAGGGGACGCCATGCGCCTCGACCCCTCCAGCTTTCCGCCTGTCATGAAGGAGAACTACGAGGTGGTCCGGGTCAAATGCATCAAATGCCACACGCTGGAGAGGACCATCGTCGCCATCCAGACCGGCGTGGCACCGATCTCCGGGCAGCCCTTCGACCGCAGCGCCACCAAGGCCTACGGCGTCAAGATGCTCAGAAAGCCGGACTCCAACATGTCCAAGCCCGAGGTGAAGGCGTCTGTTGATCTCATGAATTTCCTTCTCGCTGAAGCGGAGCGCTGATAACGATGAAAAACATCCAGCTTCGCACCCGCCTGATCGTTTCGTTCCTGATCATGGCCCTTCTGGTGGCGTTCACCGGGGCGTTCGGCGCCCTGAGCATGAAGAGGGTCGGCGGCCAGATACAAAACATCCTGGAACAGCTCTCCAAGCAGCAAAAGCTGGTGCTTCTCATGGGGGTGGCCCAGAAGTACTGCCACGTCAGCCTGATGCAGGCGGTACTGGTGCGCACCGAGACGGAGAAGATGGAGGAGTACGTCGAGGACTACCGCATGAAGCGGGATCTCCTGCTGAACCAGGCGCAGACCGTCCTCGACGGCAACAAGAAGCTCGGCGTGCTCCC
Source organism: Geobacter sp. (assembly GCA_003499925.1). Lineage (GTDB taxonomy): Bacteria > Desulfobacterota > Desulfuromonadia > Geobacterales > Geobacteraceae > Geomonas. The sequence continues at coordinate 4,054 of DNRQ01000093.1, read as the reverse complement.
CGCCGTGAAAGGTAGCGTCATCGAGCAGAGGACCCGCCAGTTTCTGATCAGTTGGGCGGAATTCGAGAAGGTGGCCGATGAACTGATCGCGCGCAAGGAGCAGCTCATGAAGGGGGTAACCCCGGGGGTGCTGACCCAGGCTGCCAAGGACGCGCTGGCGGACGAGAAGCTGAACACGCTGGCCAACCAGGCGATCCCTGAAGCAAACGACAAGGCGAAGGCGGACCTGGACGACATCCTGGTCGAGGTCGGCAACAAGATGACCCAGGCCAACGCCCAGGTCTCCCAGATCCAGAAATCCGCCAGAGTCACCTTCATCGCCGTGATCCTGGTGGCGATAGCGCTCGCCGTCGTGATGGGGCTGCTCATCACGCGCAACATCGTGTCGCGCATCAAGGTGATGGCCGGCGCGGTGAACAGCGGCGCCGAGGGGGACCTGACCACGACGGTGTCGATGGCATGCGACGACGAGATCGGCAGGCTCGGAAGCGATTTCAGCGAGATGGTGGGGAAGCTCTCCGGGATGATCGGGAAGGTCTCGCGCTCCTCGAACGAGCTCGCCGGCATCTCCGACACCATGGCAAAGGCGTCCCACTCGGTGGTGCAGTCGGCCAAGACCCAGGCGGACAGCGTCTCCAAGACCTCCGCGGCGATCGTGCAGATCAACAGCTCGGTCAAGGGAGTGGCCCAGGGGGTCGACTCGCTTTCCATCTCCGCATCGGAGAGCTCCTCCTCGATCCTGGAGATGGCATCGAGCGTCGAGGAAGTGGTGCAGAACATGGAGAACCTGTCCCAGTCGGTCAACGAGGTGAGCTCGTCGATCGTGGAGATGGGGGTATCGATCAAGCAGGTCGGAAACGGCGTGGTGAGCCTGATGGAAGTCTCCACGGCGACCGCCTCGTCGGTCATGGAGATGGACAGCTCCATCAAGCAGGTGGAGAGAAACGCCAACGAAACGGCGGCCATCTCCAAGGCGGTGCGCATCGACGCCGAGACCGGACGCGAGGCCGTGGATGCGGTGATCTACGGGATGCAGGAGATAAAGCGCGCCTCCAGGATCACCAGCGAGGTGATCGCCACGCTGTCGGAGCGGGCAGGCGACATCGGGGAGATCCTCTCGGTGATCGACGAGGTTGCCGAGCAGACCAACCTTCTGGCGCTGAACGCCGCCATTATCGCGGCCCAGGCCGGCGAGCACGGCAAGGGGTTCGCCGTGGTGGCCGACGAGATCAAGGAACTCTCGGAGCGGACCTCCAGTTCCACCCGGGAGATCTCGCTGGTGATCCGTGGTGTGCAGGAGGAGACCAACCGGGCGGTGGACGCCATCAACCAGGCCGAGCGGAGCATCGCCGACGGGGAGCTCCTGTCGCAGAAATCGGGCGAGGCACTGGCCAAGATCGTGGTCGGCGTCTCCGAGGCGACGGCCCAGGTGGCCGAGATCGCGCGCACCGCCGTGGAGCAGGCCAAGGGGAGCCAGATGATCCGGGAGGCGATGGAGCAGGTCTCGGAGATGGTGGCCCAGATCGCCAAGGCGACACGGGAGCAGGGTCAGGGGAGCGAGCTGATCATGGGGGCCGTGGAGAACATGAAGGGGCTCACCTCGCAGGTGCTCTCCTCCACCCGCGAGCAGAACAAGGTGGGGAACCTGATCGCCCGGTCGACCGAGAGCATCACCGAGATGATCCGGCACATAAAGCGCGCCTGCGACGAGCAGAGCCGCGGTTCCGAGCAGATCGTGATGTCCGTCGAGGACATCGAGAGCGCCACCAATGCGAACCTGGAGGCGACCCGGGTGATGGACGAGGCGGTCTACAAGCTGTTCCGGCAGACCGATCTGCTCAAGAAGGAAATGGGGGCGTTCAAGATCTGAGAAGCAGGGACTGGGGAATAGGGACTGGGGACTGGGAAAAAACTCCCAACAGCCTGGCCTGCGGCCGGTCATCTTCAAGTCCCCCTTGCCAAAGGGGGATTTTCCTTTTTCCTGTCCCATCCCCACCCCGACCCTCCCCTTTAGGGTACTGCCATTAAGGGGAGGAGCTGACGTGTAGGGTGGGCTCCGCCCACCAAACCTCAACCGGCGGTGGGCTAGGCCCACCCTACGTGATCTGCGTGGCGCCACCCGTTAGTGGCAGTGCCCCTTGAGGGGGAGGGAGTTTTTTACCCGCTGACTATTTTTTGTAACTGGATATGAGGAGTACAGGATGGGCAGGATTGCCGAAAGATTCACGACTTTACGGGAGCGCGGAGAGACGGCGCTGGTGACCTTCGTCACCGCCGGGGATCCCGATCTCGCCACGACTGAAGAGGTGGTGCTGGAACTGGAACGCGCGGGCGCCGACCTGATAGAGCTCGGCGTGCCGTTCTCCGACCCGATGGCGGACGGACCGACCATACAGCTCTCCTCGGAGCGCGCGCTTGCCGCCGGGACCACGCTTCCCGCCATCCTGGAGCTGGTGCGCAGGCTTCGGGCGCGCACCCAGGTGCCGATCGTGCTGATGGGGTATTTCAACCCGATCTTCGCCTACGGCGCGGAACGTTTCGCCGCGGACGCCGTCGAGGCCGGAGTCGACGGCCTGCTGGTGGTGGACCTGCCGCCCGAGGAGGCGGCCGAGCTGAAGGGGGCCACGGACCAGCAGGGACTCGACCTCATCTTCCTGCTTACCCCGACCTCGGACCGCTCCAGGGTCGATGCGGTATCCCGGCTGGGGAGCGGCTTCATCTACTACGTATCGGTGACCGGGGTGACCGGCGCGCGCAGCGCCGTGGCCGACACCCTCGCCGCCCGGGTGACCGAGGTGCGCGCAGAGCTGAGCCTGCCGCTGGTGGTCGGCTTCGGCATCTCCGACCCGTCCCAGGCGGCCCAGGTGGCCCGGGTCGCCGACGGCGTCGTGGTGGGGAGCGCGCTGGTGAAGTATTTCGAGAAGTACCAGGGAGCGGAGCTGCTGCAAGAGCTGGGCGGATTCGTCTCGGCTCTCAAGCAGGGAGTGCTGGCGGCTGGCAGGGGCTGATCCATTTGATTACAGTGGCTTAGCTCCCGCCGTATACCGTTTTGTTTGACATGCCGGTCCCGATCTGGTAAGTATCACCCCCAGATTTCATGCGTTGACTAAAAACCGGGGATCTTCCCCCATAAGAGGGCACATATGGCTTGGTTCAAAAGAGATAATCCGCCGATGGCAAAGAAGCCGGACCACAAGTTGAAGGTACCCGAGGGGCTTTGGACCAAGTGCGTCAGCTGCAGCGAGACCATCTATACCAAAGATATCGAGAACAACCTCAACGTCTGCCCGAAATGCAACCATCACTACCGCGTCTCGGCCCGCAAGAGGCTGGAACTGCTCCTGGACGAAGGGAGCTTCATCGAGTTCGACGCCGGAATGGTATCGGTCGACTGCCTCAACTTCAAGGACACCAAGGGTTACCAGGAGCGGATCGATGCGGCTGTAGCCAAGGGTGGCAGCAAGGACGCCATCATCTGCGGTTCAGGCGACATCGAGGGGACCCCGGTGCAGATCTGCGTCTTCGACTTCTCCTTCATGGGGGGAAGCATGGGGAGCGTCGTGGGGGAGAAGATCACCCGCGGCATCGAGCGCGCCCTCGCCGCCCGCACCCCGGTCATCATCATCTCCGCTTCCGGCGGAGCCAGGATGCAGGAGAGCATCCTGTCGCTCATGCAGATGGCCAAGACCTCCGCGGCGCTCGCCAAGCTGCGCGAAGAGGGGCTTCCCTTCGTCTCCATCCTGACCGATCCGACCACCGGCGGGGTCACCGCCAGTTTCGCCATGCTGGGGGACATCAACATGGCCGAGCCGAAGTCGCTGATCGGGTTCGCCGGTCCCCGCGTCATCGAGCAGACCATCAGGCAGAAGCTTCCCGAGGGGTTCCAGCGAGCGGAGTACCTTCTTGACCATGGAATGGTCGACCTGATCGTCGATAGAAGGGAAATGAAGGGGACCCTCTCCAAGATACTCAAGATGTTGTACCGGTAAACGGGTCGCGTTCACGCACCCTTTACCTTTACCTTTACCGTTACCTCCTTTATAATCCCCCCCTG
>DNRQ01000138.1 GCA_003499925.1 Geobacter sp. | reverse complement strand
GCTGATCTTCAGTAACGTTGGGTGCGGCTGAAAGTCCCCCTTTGAAAAAGGGGGATTTAGGGGGATTTGCAGTTAGTTGCAAAGCTGCACTCTGTGTCGCCTTGGGCGAAATCCCCCCCGACCCCCCTTTTCCAAAGGGGGGAGCGAGTATCAACACCGTGATGCAGTGTGGTGACTTTCAGATCTGGCCCATTTTGGCTGGAACTGACGTTGACACGACATCTTTTAAAATGTACATTCTGAATGTACGTATTGCGCTGGGGAGGTTGTCATGATCGAAGTGAATGTGACGGAATTTCGCAATCATCTGCCCGATTACCTTGGGCGCGTGAAGCGAGGGGAAGAGGTGCTCCTGACCTCTCGCGGCAAGGTCGTGGCACGCATGTCCCCGGTTACAGATGAACGAGTGCCGGCTCGGGAGATGCTAGCGTCGTTGCGAAGCAAATGCAAGATTGGCGACGTAATGGCTCCGGTGGATGAGGTATGGGAGGTCGATGATGTTTATCCTTGACACCTGTGCTCTGATCTACGATGCCCTTTCCCCCGAGCGGCTCAGCAAGCGTGCCGAAGCTGCCATTGAGAAAGGGGACGAACAGGGAGAACTTGCCTGCAGTGACATCTCACTTTGGGAGATCGCCATGCTGATCGGCAGGGGACGTCTCGATCCTGGTACCGATGCATTGGCGTTCATTCGGCTGCTTCTTGCAGCAAGGCGGCTGCAGGTTATCGGCATTACGCCGGAAATCGCGGTCATCAGTTCAGATGCCAAATTGTTCATCCATGCCGATCCCGCCGATCGCATCATAGCTGCGACAGCTCTTACCTATAAGGCACCTCTGATTACCTGCGATGGACACTTGGCAAAGGTCAAGGGGCTTTCAGTGCTATGGTAAGAGTGCAGGAGCGCCGGGCAGATTGCGGCTAGGCTCTCCCCCTGATTTTGATCACCTCTACCCCCCCGTCAAGACACCTCTTCTCAAGCCGCACCCCATACGAAGTCATTCATTGTTTGTCCATTAGCATAAGTTGGCCTCCTTCTCCTGAGAAGCTCTCATAGGCAAGCACTCGACCAGCACCAGAGACCTGACAAAAATAAATAGATACTATCCCTCCCCTTGTGTTCCTGCCATTTTAGGGTAGAAATTGTTAATTGAAACCTGTTTATGTTGTGCTGTGCAATAGATGCAGCCGTAGGTCGGGTTAGCCTGCTAGGCGTAACCCGACGTGCAATGCAATTGATGCGGCAGCAGGCATCGTCGGGTTACGCTACGCTAACCCGACCTACGATCCGACCTACCTTTACTTCGAACCGGGACCGTGCATGAAAACCATTCAACAGACCTTCAGTGTTGGCTACTCCTATCCGGTTATCTTCACCCGCGATGCCTTCAGTGCGGAGAATCCGGCCCTGAAGCATCTCCTGCGAAGCGCCGGCGCCCAAAGAACCCGTGTGCTCACGGTGATAGATTCAGGTGTGGTGCGGCTTATGAACGGACTGCTGGAAAAACTGAACCGGTTTGCCGAAGCCCACGCGGATCATATTGAATTTGTTGTCCCTCCTGTTGTCATGCGCGGCGGCGAGGCGTGCAAGAGCGACTTTGTGGAGGTGGAGAGGCTGCACGCCCTGGTTGAGAGGCACGGCCTGTGCCGGCACTCCTTCATACTGGCCATCGGCGGCGGCGCGGTGCTGGACGCGGCCGGCTTTGCTGCGGCGACCGCCCACCGCGGGATCCGTCTGATCCGGATGCCGACCACCACGCTGGCGATGAACGACGCAGGCGTCGGGGTCAAAAACGGCATCAACGCCTTTGGCCGCAAGAACTTCACCGGCAGCTTCGCCCCCCCTTTTGCCGTGGTGAACGACTTCGACTTTCTGCGCCTTCTGCCGGCGCGGGAACTGCGGGCGGGGATCGCAGAGGCGGTCAAGGTGGCGCTGATCAGGGACCGCCCCTTCTTCGACTTCCTCTACGCCGCGCGGGCGGAACTTGCGGCCTTTGAGCCGCAGGGCATGGAGAGGATGATCGTCCGCTGCGCGGAACTGCACCTGGAGCACATAGGTCAAAGCGGCGACCCCTTCGAGTTCGGCTCCTCTCGCCCGCTCGATTTCGGGCATTGGGCCGCGCACAAGCTTGAGGAGTTGAGCGCAGGGGAGATCAGGCACGGCGAGGCGGTGGCGATCGGCATCGCCCTCGACTCCCTCTACTCGTACCGGGTGGGGCTGATCGGTGAGATCGAGCTGCGCCGGATCCTGGCTGCCCTGGAGGGGATCGGTTTCGAGCTCTACCACCCGACGCTGAGCCGGATCGAGGTCGGCCGGGCACTCGGGGAGTTCCGGGAACACCTGGGGGGGGAGCTGTCGATCCCGCTTCTGAACGGGATCGGAGACAAGATCGACTGCCACGACATCGACGCCTGGCTGTACCGGCAATGCATCGATAGCCTCGCGGCGCGCAAGCAGGCAACAGGGAAGAGCTTGACCACAGAGGAGACAGAGGAGCACAGAGGAAAAACCGAGACAGTGATAGCTGAGGGTCAGTGCAAATCAGGGGATACCGGGAGAACAAAGAATGGAAAAAGCGAGCTGCAGCCTGACTGCGCAGGAGATTCTAGACGGCTATTTTCTGGAAAACCGTGCCAGGCTCCTTGAAATCGCCTCCTTCCTGGACCGGCTCGACCGCGCTCCAGATAACGAGGAGCGGGGAAGCGATTTCCGCTACCGCGCCTTCATCGCCGGGCTGGAACTCCTGATGGAGCCGGGGGGGGAGAGGACCAGGGCGATCCAGCTGAGCTTCAGCGACCCGACCACGGAGCCGCTTGCCAGCGCGGCAGGTCTCAAGGCGACGGGAGCCTGGCAGCGGGAGGAGCCGTGAAGGTGATCGATCCCCATATCCACATGGTGTCGCGCAGCACCGACGACTACCTGGCCCTCGCCCTGGGAGGAATCCACACCATCGCCGAGCCCGCCTTCTGGCCCGGTTTCGACCGCAGCGGTGTGGCGAGCTTCCACGACTACTTTCAGCAGCTCACCGTGACCGAGCCCGCCCGGGCCGCGCGCTTCAGGATAAGGCATTACTGCTGGATCGGCCTCAACTCCAAGGAGGCGGAGAACCTTGACCTGGCCGAGGAGGTGCTGGCGATCCTTCCCGAGTACCTGGAGCGTCCCACCTGTCTCGGCATCGGCGAGGTCGGCCTGAACAAGAACAGCCGCAACGAGATCGCGGCATTCGAGCGGCAGGTTGCCCTGGCCGCGGAGCGCGACGAGCTCCTTCTGATCCACACCCCGCACCTGGAGGACAAGCTGAAGGGGACCCGGATCATTATCGACATCCTGCGCAACGAGCCGCGCATCTCCCCGGAAAGGGTACTGATCGACCATGCCGAGGAGCACACCATCGGAGAGATCAAGGATTTCGGCAGCTGGTACGGCCTTACCCTCTACCCCGATTCCAAGGGGAGCCCGGCACGCGCCGTGGATGCGCTGGAGATCTTCGGCCCCCAGCGGATCTGCATCAATTCCTCGGCCGATTGGAGTGTCAGCGATCCCCTGGCCACCCTGAAGACGGTCAACGAGATGCGGCGGCGCGGTCACCGGGAAGGGCTGATCGGCAAGGTGTTTTACCACAATCCCAAGGAGTTTCTCAGCCAGTGTCCCAAGTTCAGCGTCGCCTGATCACCTATTGCACCAATATCCATCCGGGCGAGTCCTGGGCAGAGACCTTCACCGCCCTGGCGACCCATGTCCCGCAGATCAAAGCCGCCGTCTCGCCCGGGCATCCTTTCCCGATCGGTCTGCGTCTCTCGGCGCGGGCCGCCCGGGAACTCGCGGCGGGGCAGGCTGCCTCCTTCGCCGGCTGGCTCCGGGACGAGCACTGTTTCGTTACCACCATCAACGGCTTTCCCTTCGGGGCCTTTCACGGCACCCGCGTCAAGGAACAGGCCTATCTCCCCGACTGGCGCAGCCGGGAACGGAGCGATTATACCAAGCTCCTGGCGACCCTTCTGGCGGGCTTTCTGCCGGAGTCCGCCTCGGGCTCGATCTCCAGCGTTCCGGTCGGGTTCCGGCCACACCTTGGCGCGGACCATCATCCACTCGTGCGGGAGAACCTGCTGGAGGTCTTGCTGCACCTTGATCGGCTCCGGCTGGAGAGGGGAGTGGATCTCGTTCTAGCCCTGGAGCCGGAACCCGCGTGTCTCCTGGAGACCGCTTCGGACCTGGTCGAATTCGTGGAGCGGATGAATTTCCCCCAATCCCTGCGAAACCGTATCGGCATCTGCCTTGATTGCTGTCATCTTGCGCTGCAATTCGAGGAGCCGGCAGAGGTGGTCTCCCTTTTGGCTGGCGCCGGAATACGCATCGGCAAGGTCCAGGTGTCTTCGGCCCTGCGGCAGCGGCATGACCGGCGCGAGAGCCTGCACCCCTTTCAGGAGCCGTGCTACCTGCACCAGGTGGTGGTTCGGCGTCGGGACGGCACCCTGACCCGCTATCATGACCTGCCGGAAGCCCTGCAGCGGCACCGGGGGGAGAACGAAGAGGAATGGCGCTGCCATTTTCACGTCCCTCTCTTCGTGGAGCGAACCGGGGAATTTGAGACCACCCGTTTCTTCGCGGAAAAGCTCCTTCCCCTGCTGGACCGGCGGGTTCTGCTGGAGGTTGAAAGCTACAGTTGGGAGGTCCTTCCGCCGGAGCTGCGAAAGGGCGAGGTCGCCGACTCGATTATCCGGGAGATCCGGTGGTTGCAGGAGAGAGTCGACCTGATCAGCCACCAACCCGCCTGAGGCACGTTTTGTCGGAGAGGGACTTTACCTGGCTGCAACGCTCCTGATACCTGATCCCCCCCTTTGACAAAGGGGGGACAGGGGGGATTTGCCTTTCAAGTTCCTCAGAAGCTGATCTGCAGGTAGCAGCAATTCACCCTCCCCCAGCCCCTCCCATCAAGGGAGGGGGGCAAGTGCCACGCCATTAAGTTACAGCGGCGATTCCGGGGTAGGGTGGGCCATGCCCACCAGTAATGTGCGGGTGTGGTGGGCACGGCCCACCACACCTCTCCCCTCCTTCCCTCCAAGGGAGGGGCGCTTATAGTCCCCTCCAAGGGACACTGCCATTAAGTTAAGCTCAATGCTAATTTCCCGCACGCTGCACAAGCCCCCTCTCCCTTGATGGGAGAGGGCTGGGGAGAGGGTGAAAAGCTCGTACAAGCCTCACCCTCCCCCCTACCCCACTGCCATTAAGTTA
>DNRQ01000113.1 GCA_003499925.1 Geobacter sp. | reverse complement strand
TGGTCTCCAGGGCGATGGGGAGCTCCTCCCCCGTCAGCCTGACGCACGTTCCCGGCCCCTTCCCGGTTTCCACCGCATCTATCATGATGAGGTGGCTTCTCCCTTCGAGCAGGGGGAGGAGGTCCAGCCCGAGCGTCCCGCCGTCCACCAGCTCGACGTTGGCGGAGAAAAGGAATTCCTGCTGCAACTGCTGCACAACCCTGACCCCCACCCCGTCGTCACTCATCACCAGGTTCCCGATGCCGAGCACCAGCGCGTTGGCAGCCGGCGGCGTGCCACCCTTCGAAGCGTTCTTTTTCACTCTTTCTCCTTCACGGTGAACTTGTAGCCGCTGAACATGCTTGAGATCTCCCCCCCGCGCTCCTTGATGTCCATGAGCCAGGCGCTGTAGATGTGGTTGATGACGAAGCCGAAGATGAGCCACATGCCGAAATGGTGGACAAGGCGCATCCCCTGGAGGCTGAACAGCGAGTACATGAANNGTGCATGACCCCGCCGGGCGCATGGGTGGCGTACATGGCAAACCCTGTGAGGAGCATCATGACGTACACAAGGAACAGCGCGAAGTAGGCGGTGGTCGCCAACGGGTTGTGGCCGACGGTTTCGGGGACCTGATGGTCCAACAGCAGGTAATACCGCAGCATGCGGACCGTCTTGCGGCGCCCGGTGGCGCTTAGCATCGGGAAGAACGCCTTCCAGCCGGCGTACTCGTTGCCGGTGACGGACCAGAGCAGGCGGGACGCGAGGGCGACGGTGAAGGCGTAGGCCGCCACGAAGTGGATGAAGCGGATCCATCCCATGGCGTAGGCGGAGGCCGAACTGCCGAAGGAAAAGGGGGTGCCGATGAGGAAGCCGGTCACCGACAGGATCGCTATGGAGAGCGCCATGGTCCAGTGACACCAGCGCACCGGCAGTTCCCAGATGTAACGCTTGAACTTGCAATGCTCCGACATGATCTCCCTCCTTGGTCAGCACACCCTGACCTGCACCGTTTCCCTGCCGGTGGCATCGAGGACATGGACTGCGCACGCCAGGCAGGGGTCGAAGGAGTGGATGGTGCGCAGGATCTCCAGCGGCTTTTCGGGGTCGGCGATCGGCGTCCCCAAAAGCGCGGCCTCGTAGGGCCCCGCCTGACCACTGGCGTCGCGGGGGGATGCGTTCCAGGTCGACGGCACCACCGCCTGGTAGTTGAGGATCTTCCGGTCCTTGATCTTGATCCAGTGGCCGAGCCCGCCGCGCGGGGCCTCGTGCCAGCCGTAGCCGTGGGCCTCGGCGGGCCAGGTCGCCGGGTCCCATTTCTCGTTGGCGTGGATGTGGAAGTCCCCCTTGGAGATGTTGCCGATCAGCTCGTCCAGCCACTTGGGGGCCTGGCGGGCGATCAGGAGGCAGTCGATGCCGCGGGCGCCGGTCCTCCCCAGGGTGGAGAAGAGCGCCTCCGGGCCGACGCCGAGCTTCGCGAGCACCATGTCCACCGCTTCCTTGGTCTCCTTGTGTCCGGAGACGTACGCCACCAGCACGCGGGAAAGCGGGCCCACCTCCATCGGTTTTTCCTCGTAGCGGGGGGCCTTCACCCAGGAGTACTTCTTCTCCGTGTCCAGGAAGTCGTAGGGGGGGGTGGGGCCCGTGTAGTTCGGATCGGTCGCGCCTTCGTAGGGGTGCAGACCTTTTCCGGCGCCGGCGTCCTGGTACCAGGAGTGGTCCACATGCTCGGTGATCTTCTTTTGATCCAGCTCCACAACCTTCGAGATGTCCCGGTTCATGATGGCGCCTCCGGGGAGCCAGCAGTTGCCCGAGGCGTCCGGGAACTCGGGGTAGCACATGTAATTCCCCACGCCGCTCCCTATGGCGCCCCACTCCTTGTAGAAGGAGGCGACGGCCAGCAGATCCGGCATGTAGACCTGCTCCACGAAGTCCTGCGCCTTCTTCAAGAGGCGCTTGATCTCGATCAGCTTGTCGGCGTTGAGGGCGTTCTGGGAGTCGGGGTCGATGGGTATCGACATGCCGCCCACCAGGAAGGTCTGCGGGTGCGGGTTCTTGCTCCCCAGGATCGCGTGGATCTTGATGATGTCCTTTTGCCACTCCAGCGCCTCCAGGTAATGGGCGGTCGCCATCAGGTCGGCCTCGGGGGGGAGCCGGTAGGCGGGGTGTCCCCAGTAGGCGTTGGCGAAGGGGCCGAGCCTCCCACGGGCGACGAACGCCTTCAGCTTTTCCTGCACCCCCTTGAAGTAGCTCGCGGAATTGAGCGGCCAATCCGACAGGGAGGCGGCGAGTTGTGCCGTCTTTGCCGGATCGGCCTTAAGCCCGGAGGTGATGTCGACCCAGTCGAGGGCGTGCAGGTGGTAGAAGTGGATCACGTGGTCCTGCACGTTCTGGATGCCGATGATGATGTTCCGGATCAGTTCGGCGTTGGGAGGGATCTTGATGCCGAGCGCGTTTTCCACGGCCCTGATGGAGGCGATGGAGTGGACGGTGGTGCAGACGCCGCAGAAGCGCTGGGTGAAGTACCAGGCGTCCCGCGGGTCCCTCCCCTTGAGGATGGTCTCGATGCCCCGGAACATGGTGCTGCTGCTCCAGGCGTCGGTTACGCTGCCGCCGCTCACCTCCGCCTCTATGCGCAGATGCCCCTCTATCCTGGTGATGGGATCTACCACGATTCTAGCCATCGCTCACTCCTCCTTTGCCCCTTCGCTGTCGTCTCCCTTCCGGAACCCGCTGATCACGCCGTGGGCGCCGAACGCCGCGGCGGTCGCGGCTGCAATGCCCAGCCCGATCTTGTCGGCCGTGCTCTCGATGCCGAAGCCCGGGACCTGCGGCAGCCGCCGGTAAAAAGGGGTCATGGTATCCCAGAAGTGGGGCTCGGAGCAGCCCACGCAGCCGTGCCCGGAGCCGACCGGCCAGGCGGTCTTCTCGTTGTATTTCTGAGAGGGGCAGTTGTGCCAGGTTTCCGGCCCCTTGCACCCCATCTTGTAGAGGCAGTGCCCCTTCTTGTGGGAGCCGTCCCCCCACTGCTCCACATACTGGCCGGCGTCGAAGTGGGGGCGGCGCTCGCAGTTGTCGTGGATCCGCTTGCCGTAGGCGAACAGCGGGCGCCCTTGGCTGTCGGTGGCGGGGAGCTTTCCGAAGGCGAGGAAGTGGACCACGGTGGCGGTCAGGTTGTCGGCGTTGAGGGGACAGCCGGGGAGGTTGATCACCGTTATCCCCGGGAGCGCGGCCGTCACGCCGACGGCGCCGGTCGGGTTGGGGGCGGCGGAAGGGATTCCCCCATAGGCGGCACAGGTACCGGCGCTGATGGTGGCGAAGGCGCTGCCGCAGACCTCGCGGGCGATGTCGAGCGCCGTGCGACCGGCTATGCAGCAGTAAATCCCATCGTCGTGCAAGGGAATCGACCCCTCCACCACCGCGATATATTTCCCCTTCTGCTCCCGCACCACCTTGGCCAGCGCCTCTTCGGCCTGGTGGCCGGCCGCCGCCATGATGGTCTCGTGGTACTCCACCGACAGGATGTCGAGGACCATCTCCCCGACGGTCGGGTTCGCCGAGCGCAGCAGCGCTTCGGTATTGCCGGCGCAGTCCTGGAACTCCAGCCAGACCAGGGTGGGACGCTTCACCTCGTCCAGTGCCCGGGCAATCCGGGGGGCGAAGGCCGCCGGAAGGCTCAGGGCGGCGGACATCGCCGTGCAGAACTTCATGAAGTCGCGCCGGGAGATCCCCCTCTCGGCCAGAATCCGAGCCAGGCTCAAATCCCGTTCCGGCAAACCGTCTCCGCACACCTCGTCCTGTTTCGCCATGGGACCCCCTCGTCTGCCAGGATATAAGCCCTTGAAACACAAGATTAATCACCGGATTTCTTTTGTCAAAAAATAACTTGCCTTAGCGCTGATTTTCTTCAAGTTCCTCCAAGTCGACGGGGGCACCCATCCCCACCCCGACCCTCCCCTTGAAGGGGAGGACGGCTTTCCTGTATCTACGCGGCTTGCCTGGCGGTCCTCGCCGGTGACGGCTCTTTACCTCCTTGAAAAGCTGGGAGTTTTCAGCCCCGATGGCCGGCCTTCTTCCGGCGGAGTTGTCAACCGACCCTGCGCCTTATCTATCAGTTAATTGTTAAAACATCTGCAATTATATTGACTTCACTCTTTTCCTTAGCGTAAATTGACCGAAATTTCTTGGTGCCATGCTGTGCAACCTGCTTGATCTATAACTCAAGGTGTTATGCGTTTCGGGAGGTGTCTTTTTCAGTCATTTCTCTGCCCACCGTTATCTCTTTTATCACAGCGACAGCTACGCTCACGTCAGAGCCTTCAGGCTTAAGCTTGGTCCTGGCTCATTGTCCACAACTTGACTACCTCCCCCTCGGTACCTCCTCCTGCTTTAGATTTACGAGGTAGAGTTCCACGGCATTTCATCACGTGAAGCAGATGTCGGAATTTACGATTGATCTACAGGCTGACTACATCTGAAAGATGGAGGGTCATATGGAAGCGAAGAATAGGGGGAGTTGGTTCTGCGCCATGTTGGTTGTGGTGACTCTGCTGTGGGCCGGTGCCGTTCAGGCTTTTGCCGCCGACAGCTTTACCGTCAGCGTGACAATCGACGGCAATGGTAGCGGTTCGGTGAACAGCATCCCGTCCGGGGTGATCTCCTGCAGCTACCCGCCCTCGGCCGGGATCTGCTCCTCCGGTCCGACGCCGGCGGGTCCGGTGACGCTCACCGCCACCGCCAGCGGGTTCTCGACGTTCGGCGGGTGGGGGGGAGCCTGTGCCGCATGCACCGGCAGCTCCTGCCCGATCACCCTGGACAGCGCCAAGAGCTGCTCAGCCACCTTTACTACGCTTGCCCCGGTGCGGATAGCGGGAAACCCTCCGGTCTACTTCACGCTGCTCCAGGATGCCTTGGCGGCTGCCACCAATGGGGCGACCATCGAGGCAAGGGGCGTTTCCATCCCGGTATATCTGACGGCAAACCGAACGGGGAGGGTAACCCTCAAGGGGGGGTATGACGGCTCCTACGGCGCCCGGAACGGGCACTCGACACTGCAGGGAAATCTCCTCATCAGATCAGGCACAGTGGTGCTGGACCGGTTCAGCATAGGCGCCGCACCGATCCCGCCGGCTCCGGCGGCCCCCGCCCAACCGGCGGCAACTCCTGGAAACGGCCAGGTCTCCCTGTCCTGGAACTCGGTAGCCAACGCCGCGTCGTATGCGCTCTATTACGGCAGTTCGCCCGGCATCACCAAGGCCGGCTCCACCAGAATCGGCGACATTGCCGGCACCTCTTTCACGGTAACGCCGCTCCCTAACGGCGCCCCCTGCTACTTCAGGATCGCCGCAGCGAACTCCGGAGGGGAAGGGGCGCTCTCTCCCGAACAATCGGCAACTCCGATCGCCCAGCCGCCCGCGCCTTCCGGTATCACCGGCACCTCCGGCGATGGCAAGGTCATCGTTGAGTGGAACAGCGTTCAAGGCGCCACTTCCTACAACCTCTATGTCTCCCTCACACCGGGTTTCGCCAGAGCTACCGGGACCCGGTTTGCCGGCGTCACGAGCCCGCATACAGCGGCATCGCTTAACAATGACGTGCGTTACTACTTCGTGGTAACCGCGGTAAATGCCGGCGGCGAAAGCCTGGCATCGAACGAGGTGAGCGGCTTTCCTGCTCTGCCTGTTGCCACCGACATGAGTTCTGTTCCGGAATCGATGACGCCGGCGCAACGTGACGCGGCTATGGATACGGTAAATCTGGCCTGGGGAAATCTGCATACCGGAAGCCTCGATGCTGACAACCAGGCACTGGTCGCCTACATCCGCACCCTTCCCGAATTCGCCGATGCCGGCATTTCCGGGGACCGGACCGTCTGGGCAAGGTTCAAGGACGGGTTCCCGGTCCTGTTCCTGACCAAGACCGTTGCTCCGGGAACGGTACTGGGGAGAGCGGTGCCGGCGCAATCTGCCAGGAAGGGGACCGGGGCGATGCCGCAGGGAGCCAGGACGGTCCTGGTCGACGTAGATCTTCTGTCAACCGGTGCACTCGCCACCATTGAGCCTGCACTGCAGAAAAAGGGGTATCTGCCGACCCGGCTGCCGGGGAGCGTCGACGATTTCATGTCGATCAAGAACGTCGGGGTGCTTCTCATCACCTCCCATGGCGGAGAGATGATGACCAAATCGGGGCGGCCCTGCTACGGTGTGATGACGAACGAGAAGATACCTGAATTCGACCCCGCCGATGCTCATGCCAACAATCTGAGGACTCTGTACCGATCCGGCGAACTCGGCATGGCCGGCGTCCTGGTCAATGACAGCAACGGGGCGTTGATCTCCCAGCCCGGTTCCTTCTGGCAGATCACCGAGAAGTTCGTGCAGAAGAACTGGTCATTCACAGGGGACAGTCTCGCCGTGCTCAGTTCCTGCCAGATGTTCCGCGACTCGAATCCTGCTTCGATCACAGGCGATGGCGCGTACCCGGACTTCCGCGCTGCGCTCAATGGGGCGGGCGCGGCCGTGCTGCTCGGCTGGGACGGGCAGGTGAGTCCGGAGTTCGCAAGCGACGCCATGCAGCTTTTTTTCGACCGCGTGCTGGGAGCAAACGCCTACCAGCCCGAGCAACCGCCGCAGCGTCCCTTTTCCTTCAAACAGGTCCACGACTGGATGAAGACCAAAGGGAGGGATCTGGAGCCGACGGCTCCCAATGCCAGGATGATTCTCAAGGAGAAGACCACCTTCGGTCAGCTTGCTCCGAGCATCGTAGCTGCAACCGTGTCTTACCCGCCCCCTAATGCCAGCCACGCAGGGGAATGGATACTGGAACTAAGCGGGAGTTTTTTCGGTCCCAAGGTTACCGGTACCGGGGCGGGGACCGTAACGGTGGGCGACACGCAGCTTTCCATTCTCTCATGGACCGAGGGGGGGGAGGGGGGCATCATTGCCAAGCTGCCTGCACCGATGGGGCGCCCCGGGACCCTGGGCGACATCGTGGTCGAGGTGAGGGGGCACAAGAGCAACGTGGTGCCGCTGACACAGTGGACCGGGACCGTGACCCAGGTGCAGACCGGAATGGTCGAGGGCGGCGGTCGGGTGGAATTCAGTTGCCCGGTGAGCGCGACCGCCGACGTGCACTTCAGGCGCTCCAATCCAGGGTCTGTGCCGCTATTCATTGGCGGCATGTCCCTTCGGGTGCCGACGGCATGCAGCTATGCCTTCTCGGGTGCTTGGAGTGCGGGACGCTACGACTATCTCCTCTCCGGTTCCGGGACCGGGCCCGCGTTCCTCCTTCCGGCGGGCGATGAAATGGCCGGCACGCTTTCCATGTCGTCTACCTACGTTTCGGCGCTCCCCGTCGGTTTCATGGCGAACCTTGACCCGAAGGTAAGACCCATGGGGAACCTGAAGAGGACCTACCGCAATCCCGACGGCTCGATCGAGGTAACCAATTCGACCGTTCCCGTCGGTTGGGCTCTCGCTCCCCAAAGCGTCACGAACCGCGTCAACCTGAGAGCCGACTACAAACTGACCGGTACGCTGAATTGCAAGGACCCGATGGATAACTCGTCCGCAACCTGCACGGAGAGCTGGAACGCCACTCCCGTGGGAGTGACCGCTCCGAAAGCCGATACCCAGTCGTGACCGGGAGCTGGACTGACCTGATAAACGGCGCTTAGTGGTTCTACCCGGGGCGTTCCTTTTCCGGAACCCTCTGCGCCTGAATAACTACCGCGCCTAGCTGCGGGTCGACGACCCCGCCCGATCATATGGATTACCCGATCGGTACTCTCCCCGGAAAACTCCCCCCCCTTCAAGGGGAGGGGCGGGGTGCACTGCCATTAAGTTACCTGATTAGCGTCAATCTTTCGCTGAAAACCCCCTCCCCTTCAAGGGGAGGGTTGGGGTGGGGATGGGGGGCAGCTCCGGTGCCCAAAACACCCCCCTCCCCCTCCTGACCTCCCCTTTGAAGGGGGAGGGACCTGAACAGCGGAAGATCAGCGCTAATCAAGGGTTAAAAGCTCGCATAAGCCTCACCCTCCCTCCCACCCCCTCCCATCAAGGGAGGGGGGAGCGAGCAGCAGGTAGGAGCTTAACTTAACCCGATTAGCGCTGATCTTCAGTATCGATGGTTGGCGCAGAAAGTCCCCCTTTGCAAAGGGGGATTTAGGGGGATTTTAGCACTGTCGCAACATGCGCTCTCTGGCAACCTGGGCTAAATCCCCCCCGCCCCCCTTTGCAAAGGGGGGAGATTGGGGGTGACCCAGCTCACTAGTCGGGTAACTTAATGGCGGTAGGGGCGGGGTGGGGATGGGGCAGCTCCGGCGCAAAACACCCTGCCCGGAATCCTCTTTCGGGTGAGGATCTTCGGTTTGATCCGCTGCCTGACCTTCGCCCCGTCGCTTTGACTCGTGGCATATGCTTACATGTTAATCGTTAAAGCTTTTGCAATTAAATATTGACTTCACTCTTTTCCTAGGGTTAAATTGGCTCAAATCCATTCTTCACATACCGTGCAACCCGCTTGATCTGTATTCAAACCTGTAATGCATTCAGGAGGTGTCTTTTCCCAGTCATTTCTCTGCCCGCCGTTATCGCTTTTCCCTCACACCGATCGAACATTACCTTCAAAGCTTCGCAGCTGAGCTACATTGGAATCATAATCCAACTCTACCTACCTCTCCCACGGCACCTCCTCCTGTTTTGGTTTACCAGTAAACTTTCACGGCGTTCATCACGTGGAGGAGATGTCGGAAAGTTCCTATTGCCATAAAGAGCGACAACATCATGAGATGGAGGGTCTATGGATGCCGGGATGGGGGGGAAACGGTCATGCGCCATGCTGGTTGTGGCGGGTTTGGTGCTGGCCGGTGCAGTTCAGGCTTTTGCCGTTAACGGCAACTCCCTGCAGCTCCCCAGAACCGGGCAGAATGCCTGTTACGACAACACCGGCTCATCCAGCAGCCAGCTTCCCTCCTGTGCCGGCACAGGCCAGGATGGTGAGCTGCGCAAGGGGGAGTCCTGGCCCAACCCCCGGCTCACCGACAACAATGACGGCACGGTTACCGACAATCTGACCGGCCTGATCTGGCTCAGGAATGTCGGCTGTCTCACCAAGAGCTGGGCCGAGGCCCTCTCCAGTGTCAAAACGCTGGCAGCCTCAAGCTGCGGTCTGACAGACGGCAGTGCAGCGGGTGACTGGCGTCTTCCCAATATAAACGAGCTTCGAAGCATTCTGGATCTCCAGAACGCCGATCCGCCGTTGCCCGCCGGACACCCGTTCCTGGGAATACCGTCGCATTCATACTGGTGGTCATCGACTTCCGGCAGCACAGCCCCGAACTATGCCTGGCTCGTCTCAGCCAGCAGCGGAATCGAAGGGATGTCCCTGAAAAGCTACTCGAAGATCGCTTGGGCAGTCAGAGGGAGCTCCTCTAAGATCGCGACCACCGGACAGCTGCTCTGCTATGCCGATGATGGCAGTAGCAGGAACCCGATTGCCTGCGCCGGGACCGGCCAGGACGGTGAACTGCAGAAAGGGGTGGCCTGGCCATCCCCACGCTTTACCGACCGGTTAAACGGTACGGTAACTGACGAACTCACCGGCCTGATATGGCTGAAGAATGGGAGCTGTTTTGGCTTGCAGAGCTGGGCCAATGCCCTGACCTCAGTGAAAGGCCTTACCAGCCCGAACCAGGCGTGCGGCCTGTCGGACGGTTCGGTGGCCGGTGACTGGCGCTTGCCGAATCGAACCGAGCTGGCGAGCCTTACCGATTCCTCGGCGGCCGACAATGCGCCCTGGCTTAATGATCCGGCCAAAGGTCATTTCACCGGTGTACAAAGCGACAACTACTGGACATCGAGCACCGACGTGAGTTGGGCATCTCACGCCTGGACGGTGGACCTTGGAACGTTTCCGATCGAGTCACACAGCAAAACACCCAGTCTCACCTACTATGTCTGGGCGGTAAAAGGGGGGGGGAGCTCCACGGTATCTAACCTCCTCTCCGTCTCCAAGGTCGGCAACGGCACCGTGACCGCTCTCCCCGATATCGATTGCGGCGCCACCTGCTCGGCCTCCTATTCGCCGGGTACGGTGGTGACGCTCACTGCAGCAGCCGGCGCCAATTACGGTTTTTCAGGGTGGTCCGGCGCCTGCAGCGGCACGGGAAGCTGTCAGGTGACCATGAACGCCGCCAAAAACGTCACCGCGACCTTTACCGCTAACCAGGCCGACACCTTTACCGTCAGCGTGACGATTGACGGCAACGGCAGCGGTTCGGTGAACAGCATCCCATCCGGGGTGATTTCCTGCAGTTATCCGCCGCCGGCCGGCACCTGTTCCTCAGGTCAGACCCCGGCGGGGCCGGTGACGCTGACCGCGACCGCCAGCGGAAACTCACTGTTCGGCGGTTGGGGGGGGGCGTGTGCCGGATGCAGCGGGAGTTCCTGCGCCCTGACCCTGGACAGCAACAAGAGCTGCTCAGCCACCTTCACTACCCTTGCCCCGGCACGCATCGCCGGAAACCCGCCGGTCTACTTCACGCTTCTTCAGGATGCCTTAGCGGCTGCCACCAATGGGGCGATCATCCAAGCGAGGGCCGTTTCCTTCCCGGCACATCTGACGGCAACCCGTCCGGGGAGGGTGGGCCTCAAAGGGGGATACGACGGCTCCTTCGGGGCCCGAAACGGTCATTCGACACTGCAGGGAAAGCTGCTGATAAGATCAGGCACGCTGGTCGTTGACCGGTTCACCCTGGCCGCCGCACCGGTCCCGCCGGTTCCGGCGGCCCCGCTCCAACCAACGGCGACTCCTGGAGACAGCCGAGTCTCCCTCTCCTGGGGCGCAGTAGCCGGCGCCGCGTCCTATGCGCTCTATTACAGCAGTTCGCCCGGCCTTACCAAAACCGGCTCCACCAGGATCGGCGGCATTGCCGGCACCACCTACACGGTAGCGCCGCTCCCTAACGGCGTCCCCTGCTACTTCAGGATCGCCGCAGCGAACTCCGGAGGGGAAGGGGCGCTCTCCCCCGAACAATCGGCAACTCCGGGCGCCCAGCCACCGCCGGCGCCTTCCGGCATCTCCGCCACCTCGGGCGATGGCCAGGTCGTCATCGGCTGGAACGCCGTTCCGGGTGCGACCTCCTACAATCTCTATGGCTCCCTGACACCGGATGTCACCAAGGATACCGGGACCTTGTTTGCCGGCGTCACGAGCCCGTGTACCTTGCAACAGATGGCTAACGACGTGCGTTACTATTTCGTGGTGACGGCGGTAAATGCCAGCGGCGAAAGCGTGGAATCGAACCAAACCAGCGGCTTTCCATCCGTGCCGATTGCCCCCGACATGAGTTCTGTGCCGGAATCGCTGACGCCCTCGCAACGG
This sequence comes from Geobacter sp., assembly GCA_003499925.1. Classification (GTDB taxonomy): domain Bacteria; phylum Desulfobacterota; class Desulfuromonadia; order Geobacterales; family Geobacteraceae; genus Geomonas. The sequence goes on along the minus strand of DNRQ01000113.1, from coordinate 15,291 downwards.
GACGCCGCAATGGATACGGTAAACCTCGCTTGGGGGAACTTGTATAGCGGAAACCTCGACGCTGACAATCAGGCACTTGTCACCTATATCCGCACGCTTCCCGATTTCGGCGATGCCGGCATTTCCTCGGACCGGACGGTATGGGCAAGGTTCAAGGACGGTTTCCCTGTCCTGTTCCTGACCAAAACCGTTGCTCCCGGCACGGTACCGGGAGCAACGGTGCCGGCTGCATCTGCGAAGAAGGGGACCGGGGCGATGCCGCAGGGAGCCAAGGCGGTGCTTGTCGATGTGGATCTCTTGGCAACTGGTGCACTCGCCACCATCGAGCCGGCACTGAAGAAAAAGGGGTATCTGCCGAGCCGGTTGGCGGGGAGCGTCGAGGATTTCATGTCGATCAAGAATGTCGGAGTGCTTTTCATTACCTCCCACGGCGGAACGATGACAACCAAATCGGGAAGGCCTTCTTACGGTGTGATGACAAACGAGAAGATCACCGGGTACGATGCGGCGAGTGCTCACAGCAACAATCTAAGGGCTCTTTACAGGTCCGAGGAACTCGGCATGGCCGGCGTCCTGGTGAATGACACCAATGGACTGTTGATCTCCCTGCCCGGTTCCTTTTGGCAGATTACCGAAAAGTTTGTGCGGAAAAACTGGACCTTCACGGAGGACAGTCTTGCTGTTCTGAGTTCCTGCGAGATGTTCCGCGACTTAAGTCCTTATGCGATCACCAGCGATGCCGAATACCCGGACTTCCGCTCTGCGCTCAATGGGGTCGGCGCGGCCGCGCTGCTCGGCTGGGATGGGCAGGTGAGTCCGGAATTCGCCAGCGAGGCCATGCAGCTTTTTTTCGACCGCGTACTCGGAGCCAATGAACCAAATGCCTACCAGCCCGAGCATCCGCCGCAGCGTCCTTTTCCCTACAAAGAGGTTCTCGACTGGATGAAGGCCAATGGCAGGGACGTGGAAACGGATCATCACCACGCCAGGATGATTCTTGAGGAGAAGACCAATTTCGGTCAACTGGTTCCCAGCCTGGTAAATGCATTGGTGGTTCCCCCGGCTCCGCTATCGTCGGGCCCATGGACTCTGGCGCTCAACGGCACCTTTTTCGGCCCTCAAGGCAGCGGTGCCGGGGCAGGGACCGTAACGGTGGGTAATACGCAGCTTGTGGTGAGTTCATGGACTGAGACGGGAGAGGGGGGTATCGTTGCCCAGCTCCCTGCCATGGGGAGTCCCGGGAGCTTCGGCGATATCGTGGTCGAGGTGAGGGGGCACAAGAGCAATGCGGTGCCGCTTACCCAGTGGACCGGGTACGTTACCCAGGTGCGGACCAAGGTCATGGGTGGCGGTCGGGCGGAATTCCGTTGTCCCGTGCGTCTGACCGGTGACGTGCACCTGTTCCGGACGAATCCCGGCTCCATGCCGCAGCGGATGACCGTCATGTCCGTTGAGGTGCCGCAGTCGTGCAACTATACGTTCTCGGGTACCTGGAGTGACGAGAACGGCGTTCCCCACACCCTGTCCGGTTCCGGGACGGTTCCCCCCGTCGCCATTGAGGCCGCGAATGGGTTTTTCGGCAACCTCTTTATGCCCCCCGGCTACATCTCGGCGCTCCCCGTCGATTTCATGGTTAATTTCTTCCCCGGGATCAACCCTAAAGCCTCGCTGGACGGCTCTCCCGTGTCCGTCCCGTGGCTTACCGCTCCCCAAACCACCACCAACCGGGTGACCCTTGAAGCCGATTACAAACTGACCGGCGAGCTTAATTGCAAAGCTCCGTGGGATCTTTCCTCCGCAACCTGCACGGAGACCTGGAACGGCGCACCCGTCGGGCTGAGCGCCCCGAAAGCCGATACCCAGTCGTGACCAGCAGTGTCCGGTTTGCTTCTTGCGATGGCCCTCCCCCCCCTCTCCCTAGCCCTCTCCCACCAGGGGAGAGGGGACTTTAAGCCCCCCTCCCTTGATGGGAGGGGCTGGGGGAGGGTGAAAAGCAGTGGGTTTGAGTCGAAATGTACAGATGCATTTTCTAACGGGACAACACTGAGTCGTGACGGGACTCGGCTGACCTGATAATGACGCTTTGTGGTTCTAGCAGTGGAGGATCTATTCTATGCGAAATATGCTTGACCTTAAGGTAACCTTCCGGAATGTCGCCAGATCCGTTTTGCTGGCTTGCTGTCTGCTTCTGGCAAGCGGACCAGCGTGCGCCGAAGAAGCAAATGTCGCAAACGGAGTCAGGCTGGTTCCCCTTCCGGAACCCTCTGCGCCTGAGACACCGTTGACCGGCTTCCAGAGCAGGCAAACCGGCCACTCCGCCGATCCCAACATTCTGCAGTTAAAGGAACGTCTGCAGGAGCTTCACGGGAGTTTGGAAGAGAGACGAAATGTCCAGAAGGAGAGAGCTGTAGCGTCGGACCGAGTTGTCTCTGATACGCAACGCTCAACGTTACAGCCGCACGCTCCCATAGCGCCACGGCAGAAAACCGGCAAGAACCTGCCGGCATCCCTGAAGCATCTGCAGCCGCCAGGTGATATGGACTCCTCCAGCCGGCAAATGAAGGCGATCCCGTCAACGGTTGCCGCAGAAGAGAGCCCGAAAATCAAGATGCGATCGATCGGCACGCCACGGCAAATGGAAGTAAGGGAGAAGCAGGCAGGACGCAGGGTGATGCCGCAGGCGGAAAATTCGCCGGCGGCAGCGGAGCAGGACGAGCTGAAAGTGCGGGCCTTCCTCAATAACTACCGCGCCCAGCTGCGACTTGACGACCCGGCCACCGAACTGATCCTGAGTCGCAGGGAACGCGATCCCCTGAACAGGCGCCATTATCGGTTCCAGCAGTCCTATCGCGGCCTGCCCGTATGGCCGGCCGAATTGATCGTTCATCTGGACCCGGAAGGGAGTGTGGACCTGGTCAATGGCGCTTTTGTCCCGACGCCTCGCAAACTGGTCACCAAGCCGGTACTTACCGCCGAAGAGGCAGTAGCTGCGGCCCGAGCCCATGTGCCTCGCAGTGAGGAAGCCAAGCCGAGTCAACCGGAACTGATCGTTTACGGGGCGCTTGACAGGCCGGCTCGTCTGGCCTGGAAGCTCAATCTCGATATCTCCCTCGGATCTAACTTCATAGTCGTGGTCGACGCACTCAGCGGTCAGATTCTAACGGCATTCAATTCGATCCCACACGAGAATGTGGTGGGTGCCGGACAGGACCTTTTCAACGCAACAAGGTCGCTAAACGTATGGCACGAAAGTAACAGCTATAAATTGATCGATACTTCCAAACCTATGTTTGAAATGTCTAATCCGCCTAAGGGTCTGATCGCTATTACAGATGCTCAGAATCTGCCTGCCTCAAATGACATGAATGTAATAGCGAAAAATTTCCCGCAGCCGGTAGAGGTGAAATCCACCAGCAGTAGTTCCGGCTGGTTACCCGACGCGGTCAGTGCCGGGTTTAACATCTCCAAAGTCTATGATTATTATCTCTCACGCCATAGTCGCGATTCCATCGATGGCAAGGGAGGTAGTATCTATGCAACGGTACGGCTGGGTTCGAACCTCTCAAACGCGTTTTGGGTACATTCGTTAAACTCCATGTATTTTGGCAACGCCCAGCCTTATGCCGGCGCACTGGATGTCGTTGCCCACGAAATGACGCATGGTGTTACCAGCAACACGGCGAATCTGGTTTATCAATATCAACCCGGAGCCCTCAACGAGGCTTTTTCGGACATCTTCGGGGTGAACGCGGAAAATTTCGTCAGGGGAACGCCGGACTGGACCATTGGAGAAGATCTCGGTACTCCAATGCGCAGTCTTAAAGATCCGTCATCTATTGATTCCGGCTCAGGCCCTCATCCGGCGAAAATGAGCCAGTACTACAAACTTCCCCTTGCCGATGATTACGGCGGGGTACACACCAATAACACCATCATCAGCCATGCCTACTACCTGCTGGCGGCAGGCATGAACGGGGCAATCGGGATAGGCGATGCCGAGCGCATCTTCTATCGCGCACTGACGACACATCTGACCACGCAATCGGAATTCATCGATGCCCGCCTGGCATGTATCCGGTCGGCCAAGGAGTTGTTCGGTGACGACTCGGCCCAGGCGGCCCGGACCGCAGCGGCCTTTGACGCTGTGGAGGTAACCGACTCCACGCCGGCACCGACACCTACTCCGGGCCCGGCTGCCGGCGGTTCCGATGCAACCCTGTCCGTTTCCGTCGACCCCGATAACCAGGTCTATCGGCTGGCACGACGCGAGACGGCCCTGGGTGACGGTAATGCGGGCAGCTGGCTCAGCCAATCCGCAGCTGCGTACTCCCGCCCGTCGGTAACCGCAGACGGAACTGCTGCCGTATTCGTAAAAGCCGACAACGATCTCTGCCTGATTTCGACCGACGACTCAAGCTCGGAAACATGCATAGGCGTTCCGGGGCTGGTATACTCGGCGGCCATATCCCCTGACGGGGACTATTTCGGATTCGTACTGCTCGGTGAGGACGGCAATCCGGAGAACAAAATAACGGTCTATAATCAGGCTACCGACCAGACCCATACCTATGCCCTTGTCGCGCCTGCTTCCGAGGGGGTAACCCTGGATTCGGTCGCATCGGCAGATGTCATGGTCTTTACCGCTAACAGCCGGTTTCTGATCTACGATGCACTGAACGTCCTGAAAATGGCCGACGGTTCAAAAATAACCGCCTGGAGCATCTACGCCATCGATCTGGTTACCGGGGAGACCCTGATCGTCGTGCCCCCCATGGCGAACCTCGACATCGGTTTCCCCGCGCTCGGTCACACGAGCGACGACCTCATTGCCTTTGAAGCACGCTCGCAGGCAACGGGTCAGTCAACGGTATTCGCCGGGAACATCCGCACCGGCACGGTTGCCGCTGTCGCCGTGGTAGCCAACGATTACGGGGTGGCAAGCTTTACCGGAGACGATTCCGCCATTGTCTACTCGGTGCCCGATGCCGCCCAGTGGACCGGCCATTCCATTTACAGGCAGCCCCTGGCCAGCGACCATATGACGCCTGCCGGCACTGCTTCACTCTGGTTGCAGGATGCGGATTTCGGGGTCATCTACCGCAGAGGCGCCTACCACAAGCTGACTGTCAGCAACAATGACAGAAACAGCGGCTCGGTTAACAGCAGCGTCGGGGGTATCAGTTGCGGCGATAGTTGCTCTTTCATCTATCCGGAAGGGACACAGGTAACCCTGACGGCTCGCAGCTATACGGCAGCAACGTTCACCGGTTGGGGAGGTGCTTGCAGTGGCACGGAGAATTGCACGGTGACCCTTAACCAGGCTCGTGCGGTGACGGCGACCTTTTCCGGCACCTTTTCACTGAGCGGGTCGGTCCGCTCCGGAAACGCCAGCGGCCCCGCCGTCACGGGGGCGACCGTCTCCATCGCGGGGAAGACCGCTACCACCGACTCGGCTGGCACCTTCAGCATAAGCGGCATTTCCGCGGGGAGCTACCCCCTGACCATCTCGGCAACCGGATACAGTACCTATAGCAACGCCTCCCATGCCGTGGCCGCAAACCAGAGCGGCCTGAATTTCGCCTTGGTCCCGGCTTCCGGCTACTCCATGGCCGGGACGGTCCACTCCGGAACCGTCGGCGGACCTGCCATCTCCGGGGCAACCGTCTCCATTGCGGGGAAAACGGGAACCACTGACGCGAGCGGCGCATTCAGCATCAGTGGCCTTACCGCCGGCTCTTACGCCCTGACCATCTCGGCCGCCGGCTACAGCACCCATACCAACCCCTCCTATGCCATAAGCGCCTCCCAAAGCGGCCTCAATTTCACATTGACGTCCACCTCGGCCACAGCCAAGGTCAAGGTGTCGGGGAGCCCGCTGCCGTATGCGCTGCTTCAGCCTGCATACATCGACGCCGCCGATGGCGCTGCCATACTGTCACAGGGGGTAACTTTTTCTGAAAACCTCCTGCTGGGCGCATCCAAGGCAGTGGTAATCAAGGGGGGGTATGATGCGACCTTCACCTCCCGACCCGGTTACACAACGCTCGATGGCATCCTGAAGATACGACGTGGACGGGTCGTTGCTGATCGTTTCAAGATCCGATAGCAGGCGGCTGCGGAGAATGACGTAGCAGCGGCAGATACTCCATTTTTTTGCAAAGGGGAGTTCAGCCCCGGTTTACTGACGATTGACGCCAATGGGCTAATTGAAATTTGATTAGCGATAATCTTCCGCTGGAATAACTCCCTCCCCTTCAGGGGGAGGGTGGGGGTGGGGATGGGGTAGTACCGGCGGAAGATCATCGCAAATCAGGAATTTAAATGCCCCGGCTGCTGTCTTATTTAAGCATGCCAATGTTGATTGAACCCGCCAATGTTGCTAATATCGTTTTGTGTGGTTTCCTGTATCGAGAGCCTCTGCTCGTGCAACTCCCCGGGACGGTATGCATGAAAATGCCATACGCGACAAAAACCAGTGCGCTTCTTTCAGGGATCACTCTCGCCTTAGTGTTGTCTGCCGCCGAATACCTCGGAGGCTGGTCGTACATAATTCTCAGCCTGTCAGGGGCCATCTGGTTTCCGGTTTCCATCGTGGTATTCGTCCATGGAAGGCAGAGCATCGACTACAAGTTCGAAGCAATTGCAGGAAAGCGGCCCTTCACCGATGTCCCAAAAGAGATCACCCCCCGGGCAGTGATATGGTTCTCCTCCACCCTGGTCACAGCCTGGGCCTTAAGTTGCTGGTTGAAATAAGGCGGGGTCGTCGTCGGCCCCTCGAAGCTTTATCGGTTTTACATATTACCTGAATATGCTATAGTGACCTTAGCCTGTTTCCGAAACGGTAAACTTGCTAGAAATTCCAAGGGCACAAAGCAGACGGACCCGTTATCTGAAAAATAACAGGTAGCCGAGCTACCGAAGAAACAGGCGACAAATTGAAAAGGCCGCTCATCACATTGGTTGATGGGTGGCCTTTTTCCGTTGCGAGCGCCGGCATATGAACCGAGGGTTTCCAATGATCTTGTCAGCGCACTGATCTCACGCTCGTCTCCCCTTCAGGGGGAGGAGCCCGAGCAGCGGAAGATCATCGCTAGTCAGGTTTTTCAGGTCCACGATGCCGCCAAACTTGCCAACTGCCCGCCATATGCCGGACCACACGTCGATGGCATTAGCGGTGTCTCAAAATGCATGTTTTTAAATAGTTAAAATTATGGTATTAATGTGTCGCTCTAATTAATCGGCTTAAATGGCGGCCTTGCCAAACCACGGGGTGCCAAAACAAGGCGACCGGAATGTTGAAGCCGATACAGTGTGGCTGGCTCTTTGGCTTTCATTGGTGGTTTTTGTCGGAGTCGCCGTGGTGACGTATACGCGACCTGGCGACAGTTTAGTGATCGCGGATACTTGGAGCTCTCAGAGGAGTATTGGTCGCTTTTTAAAACACGACGCCGTCGCTGCAGCCTGCAGCAGATTGGCCTGGTCCGTCCCTAAAATCCTCTAACATCTATTGACTATTTAACCAGTTATGCTAGATTGAAACGATTTTCACGCTCAGGGTAATGAGAGGGAGAGCGGCCGTCGTCTCTGTTCTATCCGGCATGTCGCTTTTTCCGGCCTCATTCCGACCGTTTCTGCCCCCCTGAGCCGGATGAGGAGTAGTTTTGAGCCGATTACTTATTTTCCTGATGGCCGGATGGTCGGGTTTCTTTTTGATGGCCATCGAGTTGCTGAGCGGACGGATCCTCGCGCCGCATTTTGGCAGCAGCATCCAGGTGTGGGGCGCTGTGATCACAGTCTTCATGCTTGCACTGTCGATCGGCTACCTGATCGGCGGTCACGTTTCGGTAAAAGATCCCTCCATCACGAAACTCTCGATTATCCTGCTGACCGCGGCTGCTGCGACCACGCCGGCGGTGCTGCTGGGTGACCTGGTAATGGAGAGGACTTTTGAACTGATACTCGATCCCAGGTACGGCTCCCTGATAGCTGCGACGCTGCTCTTCTTCGTACCTACCATGATTGCGGGGATGGTATCGCCGTACGCCGTGCGCCTGCTGGTCAGCGAATGCAGGTTGAGCGGCCAACATGCCGGCTCCTTGTTCTTTGTCTCCACGTTCGGCAGTGCAGCCGGGACGGTTTTGACCTCTTTTTATCTGGTGCTTTACCTGGACGTGAATCAGATATTCTGGATCCTGATCGCAGTTTCAACTTCTATCGGATTGTCGACGCTGATGTTCGGTCTTTCCCGTATTAAAGTTGTGGATCTGGAGCAAAAGCGGTTATAGACCCTTCTGCTGTTGTTCGGGGGGAACCGCCGTTTCCACCTATTTGATGCTGAATTGTTATGCTCAGGAAGGGAAGATGGTCAAAATAACTACGATAGTTACTGTATCGCTCTGTCTGCTGCTTGTCGCGTTCTCAGGGACCGCAAAGGCTGAGACGATCATCTATACAGAACGATCGCTATATCGTAATATTATCGTTTCCGAAAATAACAACACGCGCTGCATCCGGTTCAGCCGGTCAAACAGCACACAACAATCCTGTTTCTCCCTCAAAGATCCCGATTCAATCCTTTTCGAATGCAACAGAATGATGCTCGGCGCTTTGTACCTGCACCCGAATCCCCGCAGGATCCTGATGATCGGACTGGGCGGAGGCACCTTGGCGTCGGCCGTTGCCCGGATTTTGCCTGAAGCGGAGATAGACGTTGTCGAGATAGATCCCGCAATCGTGCGCGTTGCCAAAGAGTACTTCAATTTCCAGCCGAGCCCCAAGGTCCGGGTCACGGTAAAAGATGGCCGGGTATTCGTGAAGCGCGCCGCCAGCAATAAGGAAAAATACGATCTGATTCTGCTGGACGCCTTTGGAGAGGTGTATATCCCGACCCACATGATGACTAGACAGTTCCTGGTCGAGGTCAAACAGATCCTGGCCGCCGATGGGGTTCTTGCTGCCAATACCTATTGCGTTGGCGGACGTTACGACAACGAGTCGGTGACCTACGAGTCTGTCTACGGCACCTTTTTCAACCTGAAAAAGTACTGGAAAAACACCAGGGTGATCATCGCCAAGCACGACGGCCTCCTCCCTTCCCGGGAGGTGCTGGCAAAAAATGCCAAGGCCCTTGAGAAAAAGCTTCTGCAGTTCGGCGTGGAAACATCGTGGCTGTTGCCGCTGTTTTCGACGGAGCAGGATTGGGACGCCAGCGCAAGGCTTCTAACCGACCTTTACGTGCCGTTCTAGATCCGGGGGGGGCTCGCCAAACCGGCCTGCTTCACCGGTTCCGGGAACACCCTCAGTCACCAAATCCGGCCTATCTCACCGGCTCCGGGAACTCCCCTTCGGTCGCCGAGCCGGCCTCCCTCATCAGCTCCAGGAATTGCTCTTCGGTCAGCACGCGCACACCCAGTTGCACCGCCTTATCCAGCTTGCTCCCCGCCTCGGCGCCGGCCACCACGTAATCGGTCTTCTTCGATACCGACCCTGCCGCGTGCCCTCCTTCCTGCTCCACCATTCTTTTGGCCTCATCGCGCGAAAAGCGGGTCAGCGCTCCGGTGAAGACGAAGGTCCTGCCGGTGAACCGGCCGCCCACCCGCTTCTCCTCGACCTTGGGGCGCACTCCGTACGCCGTCAGGCGCTCGATGACCCGCAGGTTTTCCTCGTTCTTGAAGAAGTCGGCGATGCTCGCCGCCACCTGCGGTCCGACCTCCCGAATCGAGGTGAGTTCCTCCTCGCTTGCCCGTGCCAGGTGATCGATGGTGCCGAAGGCATCTGCCAGAAGCTTTGCCGTGTGCTCGCCTACGTGCCTGATCCCCAGGGCGAAGATGAGACGGGAGAGGTCGCGCGTCTTGCTGTTCTCGATGGCGTGCAGCAGGTTTTCGGAGAGCTTTTTCCCCATGCGTTCGAACTGCATGAAGTCCTCTTCCGTCAGTGTATAGATGTCCGCCACGTCCTGGACCAGTTTCAGGTTCAGGAGCTGCTCGATGAATTTTTCGCCCAGCCCGTCGATGTCCATGGCGCGGCGTGCGGCGAAGTGCTTCACCCTTTCCAGCAGCTGCGCGGGGCAGGCGAGCCCGACGCAGCGCACCGCCACCTCTCCCGGAACGCGCACCACTTCACCGCCGCACACCGGGCAGCTCTCGGGCACCGGGAGCAGGATCTCGCTTCCCTGTCGCTTCTCGGTGATTACCCGGACCACCGCCGGGATCACGTCGCCGGCGCGCTCCACGATGACGGTGTCTCCCTTGCGGATGTCCTTGCGCTCCATCTCCTCCCAGTTGTGCAGGGTGGCGCGGGAGACCATGACNNGCGCGGCGAGCGGCTCTTCTCCCCGAGATCGCGCTGCATCGATAACGGGTCCACCTTCACCACGACGCCGTCGATCTCGTAGGGGAGCTCGTCGCGGGTTGCCATCATCTCGTCGTAGTAGGCGAGCACCCCCTCCACGCCTGATACCACCCGTATCAGCGGGTTCACCGGGAGCCCCCAGGCGGGGATGCTGGTCAGGAAGTCGCTTTGGGAGCTGAAGGTAATGCCGGCGAGCTTTCCCGGCGCGTAGCAGAAGATGCTGAGCGGCCGCTTGGCGGTGATCTTCGAGTCGAGCTGGCGCAGGCTACCCGCCGCGGCGTTTCTCGGGTTGGCGAAGGGGGGTTCCCCCGCCTCCTCGCGCTCCCGGTTCAGCTTCTGGAAAGGGGCCAGCGGCAGGTATACCTCGCCGCGCACCGTGAGAAGTTCCGGCGGCTGCTCAAGCCTCAGGCGCAGGGGGATGTCCTTGATCGTCTTCAGGTTCTGCGTCACCTCCTCGCCGACCACCCCGTCGCCGCGGGTGGAGCCGATGCTGAACACGCCGGCCTCGTAGACCAGCTCTACCGCCACGCCGTCCATCTTCGGTTCGCAGACGTAGGAGATCGTCGTGTCGCAGGCCAGGCCCAGGTAGCGCTTGATGCGGTCGTCGAAGTCGGCCAGGTCCTTCTGGGTGAAGGCATTTTCCAGCGAGAGCATCGGGGTGCTGTGACGCACCTGGGAGAACCTGGCCAGGGGGCGGCCGCCGACCCGCCTGGTCGGGGAATCCGGGAGGGAGAGCTCGGGGAAGCGCGTCTCCAGCTCCTGCAACTCCTGGAAAAGGGCGTCGTACTCCGCGTCGGTTATCTCCGGCTGGTCCAGTTCGTAGTAGAGGCGGTTGTGGCGCTCCAGTTCGCTGCAAAGCTCTTTGATCCGGTCGGATGCGGCTGCTGTATTTGTGTCCATAGGTAACTCCCCGGGATATTCTCGAAAGGTTCCGCTTTTGATTTGCAAAGTTGTCGGAAAGTCCCCGGTGATTCAGTGAATCAGGTAGGGTGGGCCGTGCCCNNGTGCCCACCATCAGGATGCGGGTGTGGTGGGCACGGCCCACCCTACCTCTTGGTTCCCTTAACCTCCCCCCTCCCGCAAGGGAAGGGGTGACAATGGCCTGAGGGGAGTTTGCGACTCCGCTTTATAGCACAGGGCGCTCCAGATTGAAACAGTGGCATGGCTGCGGATTGGAACTGGCATGGATATAGCGCGCTTGCATTGACTCTCCCGTTCTGGTAACTATGTGGGGCCGCGACTTTTCTGGTCGCGGCTCTTTTTTCGCCCGCTGTTGCGCCACGCGCTGCCGCAGCACGGCGAAAAGGATCGCTTTTTCAAGAGGTTTTCATGCTCGACCTATCCAGACTCAATCCCGAACAGCTAGCCGCGGTAAAACATACGGAAGGCGCCCTGCTGGTGCTGGCAGGCGCCGGCTCCGGGAAGACCGGCGTCATCACCTACCGGATCGCCCACCTGATCCTGAACAAGAAGGTGCCGCCGGACCGGATACTCGCCGTCACCTTCACCAACAAGGCATCGAAGGAGATGAAGGAGCGGGTGGAGCATATCGTCGGACGCAAGCATTGCAAGGGAATCGTCCTGTCGACCTTCCACTCCCTGGGGGTGCGCGTGCTGAAAAGGGACATCGAGCGGCTGGGGTACAAGAAGAACTTCTCCATCTACAGCACGGCGGACCAGGTGGGGCTGGTGCGGCAGATCGTGCGCGAGGTCAACACCGACAACAAGAAGTACGACGCGGAGAGCATCATCTGGCGCATCTCGGGGGCCAAGAACAAGCTGATCCCGCCGGGGCGCTTCGCCCCCAGCCCAAGCGACGACATCGACATGATGGCCGCCCTGGTCTATCCGCGCTACCAGTCGGCCTTGAAGGCGTTCAACGCCATCGACTTCGACGACATCATCATGCTGACCGCCGAGCTCTTGCAGCACCATGCGCCGGTGCTGAAGCACTGGCAGGAGCGCTTCAGCTACATCATGGTGGACGAGTACCAGGACACCAACTCCTCCCAGTACCTCCTGGTGAACCTGCTGGCCGCCGGCTGCGGCAACCTCTGCGTGGTGGGGGACGACGACCAGTCCATCTACGGCTGGCGCGGCGCCGACGTCGGCAACATCCTCGATTTCGAGAAGGACTTCAAGGGGTGCCGGACCATCAAGCTGGAGCAGAACTACCGCTCCACCGGGAACATCCTGGAGGCCGCCAACAGCCTGATCGGCAACAACAAGGTGCGGAAGGAGAAGAAACTCTGGACCGCCGCAGGCGACGGCGCGCCCATCGACCTCTGCGTGGTGCAGGACGACGAGGAGGAGGCGACCTCGGTCGTGGAGCGGATCCAGCTGGAGCGCTTCAAGCGCGACATCCCCTACAGCGACTTCGCCATCCTGTACCGCACCAACGCCCAGAGCAGGGCCTTCGAGGAGCAGCTCCGCTTCGAGGACATCCCGTACGTGCTGGTGGGAGGCACCCAGTTCTTCGAGCGCAAGGAGGTGAAGGATACCATCGCCTACCTGAGGGTGATCGGCAATCCGCTGGACGAGGTGGCGCTGCTGCGCATCGTGAACTTCCCCAAGCGCGGCATCGGCGACGGGACGGTGATCCGGATCAACCAGTGGTCGCTGGAAAAGGAGCTGCCGCTCTTCGAGGCAATCGGCCGGGTGGCCGAGATCGAGGGGATCACCGAGGGGATCAGGGACAAGGTGCTGGGATTCCACCAGACGCTGCTTGACGCCGCCGACTCTTTCAGGCAGGAGGGGGATCTGGCCGAAAAGGGGAAGGCGCTCTTCGAGAAGCTGCACATCGAAGAGGAGATCTTCAGGACCATAGACGACGCCAAGGCTGCCAGGAGGAAGGTGGAAAACGTCGAGCAGATCATCAACTCGATGGCGGCGTACGAGGAGCGGGTGCCGCAGGCGACGCTGGGAGGGTTCCTGGAGAAGGTGTCTCTCATGGACGAGGACCGCTTCTCCGGCAAGGACAAGAAGGATCACGGCAAGGACGCGGTGACGCTCATGTCGCTGCACTCGAGCAAGGGGCTGGAGTTCCCCTTCGTCTTCCTGGTAGGGATGGAGGACGAGATCCTCCCCCACAAGCGCGCCATCTACGAGGATTTCACGGTGGACGAGGAAAGGCGGCTTTGCTACGTCGGCATCACCCGGGCCAGGCAGCAGCTGGTGATGACCCGCACCCTGTTCAGGAAGAAGTACGGCAAGCTCCAGGAGCGCATACCGTCGCGCTTCCTGGAGGAGCTCCCCGCCGCGGTCATGAACGTGCAGCAAAGCGGAGTGGTCAAGGAGGTCCCGCCGGAGGAGGCGGAGAAGAGCGCCGAGGGTTTCTTCGCCAAGATGAAGGCTATGATGGGGTAAGGATACTTATTTCGAGATCGTCTTCTCCCCGGGTTTCCACCCCAGCGGGCAGAGGGAGCCGGTCTGCAGCGCCTCCAGCACGCGCAGCGTCTCTTCCACGCTTCTCCCCACATCGAGGTTATGGACCACCTGGTACTGCAGGACACCGTCGGGGTCGATGATGAAAAGCGCGCGCTGGGCCACCCCTTCCTTCTCGTCCAGACAGCCGTAGCTCATCGCCGTCTCCCTCTTCAGGTCCGAGAGGAGCGGGAATTGCAGCGGCCCCAGGTCACCGCGCTGCACCCAGGCGAGATGGGAATACTTGCTGTCCGTCGAGGCGCCGAGCACCACCGCATTGAGCTTCTGAAACTCGCCTGAAACCTGGCCGAATCCCTTGATTTCGGTCGGGCAGACGAATGTGAAATCCATCGGGTAGAAGAAAAGCACCACCCATTTGCCGCGGTACTCGCTCAGTGTGACCTTTCTGAACTCCTTTCCCTTTTCCGTGCTTACCAGCGCGTCCAGGGCGAAGACCGGAGCGGGTTCCCCGACTTTCGCCGTCTGCTGCGGGGAGCTTGGGGCGGCAACCGCGTCAAGTGACAGGGCGGGAACAGGGAGAGTGAGAGCAGCCAAAAGGATCATGGTCCGGAATTTCATGGTATCCCTCCTGAATAGCGGTTGATGCCGTGGAGCCTTTTATGTCTGTATCCGATATGCTCATTAAGCGTCAGGATCATGATACGCTTGAGACGCAGTCAATTGCAACAGTGACAAAAACGGTTCACCTGAAACAGTATGTGTGGTATTGAAGAGTTTCTATGGTAGAAATAGGTGTACCAAACTCAAAGAAAAGGAGCAATAACAAATGACTGAAGAAAAAAATCCCCAGGTCATCATGGAAACCTCCATGGGAACAGTGAAAATCGAGCTTTTCAAGGATAAGGCACCCATTTCGGTACGTAACTTTCTCTCCTATGTGAAGGACGGCTACTACGACGGGCTCATCTTCCACCGCGTGATCAAGAACTTCATGGTCCAGGGGGGCGGGCTGGATGTCGACATGCAGCCCAAGAAGACCAAGTTCGCCATCAAGAATGAGGCAGCCAACGGCTTGAAGAACAGCCGCGGCACCCTCGCCATGGCCCGCACCAGCATGGTCGATAGCGCCACCTCGCAGTTTTTCGTCAACGTGGTGGACAACGCCTTCCTGGATCATTCGGGCAAGACCCCGGACCGCTACGGCTATGCCGTATTCGCGCAGGTCATCGAGGGGATGGACGTTATGGACGCGATCCGCGAAGTGAAGACTGGAAACAAGGGCGGGCACCAGGACGTCCCGGTCGAGCCGGTGTTCATCAATTCCATCAAGCTCGTCGAGTAGGGCCTGGCTTCACCCTCCCCCAGCCCCCACTGCCAATAAGTCACCTGATTAGCGTCAATCTTCCGCTGAGGGATCTGAACAGCGGAAGATCAGCGCTAATCAGTTTAAGTTAAGGTCAGTGCTGATTTCCCGCACGCCGCACAAGCCCCCTCTCCCTTGATGGGAGAGGGCTGGGGAGAGGGTGAAAAGCTCGTACGAGCCTCACCCTCCCCCCC
>DNRQ01000152.1 GCA_003499925.1 Geobacter sp. | reverse complement strand
TTTTCAGGAAAAGGGGTATCTCGAGGTTGAGACCCCTTTTCGCATACCTGCGCCCGCACCAGAGGCCCACATCGACGCCGTTGCCTCGGCCGGCTGGTTCCTGCAGACCTCGCCCGAGCTCTGCATGAAGCGGATGCTCGCCGCCGGCTACCAGCGCATCTTCCAGATCTGCCGCTGCTGGAGGGATGGTGAGCGCGGCGTGCGGCACCTGAGCGAGTTCACCATGCTGGAGTGGTACCGGGCCGGAGCCGACTACCGCCATCTCATGGAGGAGACCGAGGCGCTGGTACAGGCCGCAGCCGCGCTGCCGCGCATCGGCTATCGCGGCCTGACCATCGACCTCGCCCTCCCCTGGGAGCGCGTCACGGTGGCCGAGGCCTTCCGGCTCTACGCCGGCACCTCCGTCTCCGAGGCCCTTGGCGCCGGCAGCTTCGACCAGATCATGGTGGAGCAGATCGAGCCGCGTCTGGGTCTCACCCGTCCCACCTTTATCTACGACTATCCCCCCTGCTGCGCAGCGCTTGCCAGACTAAAGAAGGATGATCCGACGGTCGCGGAGCGCTTCGAGCTCTACATCGGAGGCCTGGAGATCGCCAACGCCTTTTCCGAGCTGACCGACCCCGCCGAGCAGCGGATCAGATTCGAGGCCGCAGCGGCCGAGCGCGCCTCGTCGGGCAAGGCTCCCTATCCGGTTGCCGAGAAGTTCCTCGCGGCACTGGGCGCGATGCCCGACTCCGCAGGGATCGCGCTGGGGCTCGACCGCCTGGTCATGGTGCTGCTCGATGCGGAGAGCATCGACGAAGTGGTCGCCTTCACGACGGAAGAGCTGTAGGGGCTCACTTCTGATGCCTTGCCTTTCCCTCAGATTTCCTCAGATTTTCTCCGTGGCCAACCTGTCTTGGTCCTTCGTCAACCCCTGCAGCCGATTTGGTTGACAAGGCCATGCCGGCATGCTAAATGAGGCGTGGGAGGATGTCATGGAAATATTAATCAACGATGCCGTCGAAAGGATCATCCAGGGGGGAAGCCTTACCCCAGAAGAAGCGCTCCGGTTCATAGATGCCGAGGGGGCTGCCGTATTTGACCTGTTCCGGGGAGCAAGCCGCATCAAGGAGCGGTTCGTCGGGCCCGAGGTACACCTCTGCTCGATCATAAATGCCAAATCGGGGCGTTGTTCCGAGGATTGCGCCTTCTGTGCCCAGTCGGCACACCACGACACGGATGCACCGGTCTACCCGCTGGTTCAGGAGGAGCGCCTGCTGGAATCGGCCCGCGCGGCCGAGGCGAGCGGCTCCGCCTGTTTCGGCATCATCACCAGCGGCACCACGGTGAACGGCGCCGAGCTGGAGCAGATTCTGACCGCCCTGCGCCGCATCAGGAGGGAAACCACGATCCTTCCCTCCTGCTCGCTCGGCATCATCGACGAGGAGACGGCCCGCAAGCTGAAGGACGCCGGCATGGATACCTACCACCACAACCTGGAGACCGCCGAGAGCTTTTTCCCGTCCATCTGCAGCACCCATCCCTATCAGGACGACGTGAACACGGTGCGGGCGGTGAAGAAGGCGGGGGTCAAGGTCTGTTCGGGCGGCATTTTCGGGCTGGGCGAAAGCGCGGCCCAGAGGGTCGAGATGGCTTTCACCCTGAAGGAGCTGGATGTCGACTCGGTGCCGATCAATTTCCTGAACCCCATCGAGGGGACGAGACTTGAGGGGGCAGCCAACATCAGCGCCATGGAGTGCCTGAAGATCATCGCCATCTACCGGATGATCCTGCCGGACAAGCGGATCACCGTCTGCGGCGGCAGGGAGAAAAACCTGGGCGACCTGCAGTCCTGGATCTTCTTCGCCGGTGCCAACGGCACCATGATCGGCAACTACCTGACCACCCAGGGGCGCAATATCGACGTCGATCTCAAGATGTTCAGGGACCTGGGTCTCAAGACGGTGATGTGCGCGCATTAAGAGGTTTCCGCTAAATTCCCACCGGCCCCCCTTTGTCAAAGGGGGGAGTTTTTTTCAAGGATGGAAAACAATATGACTGCTAAAGGAATTTTCATCACGGGAACCGATACCGGCGTAGGCAAGAGCATCGCCTCGGCCGCGATCGCCATGCTGCTCAAGAGGAAGGGGCACTCGGTCGGTGTCATGAAGCCGGTAACCAGCGGCTGCACGGAGCGGGACGGGCATCTCGTCTCGGAGGACGCGGAGCTGCTCTGCTTTGCCGCCGGCGTCCCGGTCACCCCGGACTGCGCTCCCTACCTCCTGAAGGCTCCGCTGGCTCCTTCGATGGCTGCCTCGCTTCAGGGGGTCAGGATCGATTTCCAGGTGATCCGGGACGCCTACCTCCGGCTCGCCGAGAAGTTCGACTACGTCATCGTGGAGGGGGCGGGGGGTCTCATGGTCCCGCTTGCCGGGGGGCTGCTGATTTCGGACCTCGCCTGCCACCTCGGCCTGCCGATCGCCGTGGTGGCAAGAGCGGGCCTTGGCACCATCAATCACACGCTGCTGACCACTTTCAGCGGCCGAAACCTCGGGCTTGAGGTAAAAGGTGTCATCGTGAACCGGTACCCTGACCTCCCCGACCAGGCGGAGGCGTACGCACCGCACCTGATCTCATCGCTGTCGGGAAGCCTGCTGCTCGGTGTGTTCCCGGAGGTGCAGGGCGCCGACGACCGGCGTGTGGTCGAGGGGGTGGTAGCCCTCCTGGAGCAGGACCCCGCCACGGAGATCATGCTGCGGGAGATGTTTTAACCTGACGGGAAACCGATCAAGGCAGATATGAACCAGACCTCAATAAATCCAAGGAGCAAATGTGGCAGAACTCGACACCGAAACCCTCAGGAAATACGACAGCGACTACCTCTGGCATCCGTTCACCCAGATGAGCGAGTGGGAGGCGGCTGACAACATCGTGATCACCAGGGGCGAAGGGTCCTATTTGATCGATTCGGAGGGGAACCGCTACCTGGACGGCGTGGCGGCCATGTGGACCAACGTGCACGGACACTGCCGGCCCGAGATCAACGAGGCCATCAAGGAGCAGGTGGACAGGCTCGAGCACTCGACCCTTCTTGGCCTCAGCAACGACCGCGCCGCACTTCTCGCCAAGCGTCTGGTGGACATCGTCCCCCCCGGGCTTTGCAAGGTCTTCTACTCGGACAACGGCTCGACCGCGGTCGAGATAGGCGTCAAGATGGCCTTCCAGTACCAGCAACAGACCGGCCACAGGGAGAAGACCAAGTTCATCTGCTTCGACAACGCCTACCACGGCGACACGGTCGGCGCCATGAGCGTCGGTGGCATCGACATCTATCACGAGGTATACTCTCCCCTGCTCTTCCCGACCATCAAGGCCCCCTCCCCCTACTGCTACCGCTGCACGCTATCTCCCGAAGGGGAGTGCGAGCGCTGCGGCATGCTCTGCCTCAGGGAGCTCGAACGGCTGATGCAGCTGCACGCCCATGAGCTCGCCGGTCTGGTCATCGAGCCGTGCCTGCAGGGAGCGGGCGGCATGATCGTCCAGCCGGCCGGCTTTTTGAGGGGGGTGCGCGAGCTCTGCGACCGCTTCGACGTCCTGATGATCGCGGACGAGGTCGCGGTCGGCTTTGGCCGCACCGGCGCCATGTTCGCCTGCGGCAAGGAAGGGGTGACGCCGGATATCATGGCGCTCTCAAAGGGGATTTCAGCGGGGTACCTGCCGCTTGCCGCGACGCTTACCACCCGCAGAATCTACGACGCCTTCCTCGGTTCCTACGGCGAACTCAAGACCTTCTTCCACGGGCACACCTTCACCGGCAACCCGATCGCCTGTGCCGCCGCTCTTGCCAGTCTGGATCTGTTCGAGAAGGACCGTCTGCTGGAGTCGCTGGTGCCCAAGATCGCCTACCTCAAGGAGCGGCTGCATCGACTCTCGGATCTGCCGCACGTGGGTGATGTCAGGCAGGAGGGGATGATCGGCGGCATCGAGCTGGTGCTCGACAGGGAAAGCCGAAAGCCTTATCCGTGGGAGGAGCGCGTAGGGGTCAGGGTCTGCCTGGAGGCGAGAAGGCACGGGCTGTTCCTGCGCCCGCTCGGCAACGTGATCGTCGTGTTTCCGCCGCTCTCCATCTCGCTTGGCGAGCTTGGTCTTCTCATGGACGGCATCGAGGCGTCCATCTGCGCCGTTACGGCTTAGGTTCGTGGACTTGATGGACGCGGTGGACGCCATACTGAGTCTGAAAAGGAGCAAAAACTTCATGGATCTTATCGACAGCCATTCGCACATTTACGGCAAGGAGTTCAGCCACGACCTCGATCTGGTGCTGGAGCGGGCCAGGGAGGCGGGGGTCAACACGATGATCGCGGTGGGCGCGGACCTCGAGTCAAGCCGGGAGGCGTGCCAACTGGCGGAGACCTACGACCAGCTCTATTGCTCGGTCGGCATCCATCCGCACGATGCGGACCGCGTCACCGAAAAATGCTACCAGGTGGTGCGCGAGCTGGCACTGGGACGCCGCAAGGTGGTCGCCATCGGCGAGGTCGGCCTCGACTTCTACCGGGACCGCTCGTCCAGACCGGCTCAGGAGGAGGTGTTCCGGCGCTTCATCCGCCTGGCCCGGGAACTCTCGCTGCCACTCATCATTCATGACCGCGACGCCCACGACAGGATCATCTCCATCCTGAAGGAGGAACAGGCGGCTGAGGTCGGAGGGGTGCTGCACTGCTTCTCGGGGGACCTGGAGATGGCCAGAGAGTGCATCGAGATGGGGTTCAGGATCTCCATCCCCGGCACCCTGACTTACCCCTCTAACGAGGCGCTGCGGGACGTGGTACGCGGGGTTAAGATCGAACATCTGCTGATAGAGACGGACTCGCCTTATCTGCCGCCGGTCCCGCACCGCGGCAAACGGAACGAACCGGCCTTCGTCAGGCTGGTGGCTGAGCGGATCGCGGAGCTGAAGGGGCTTTCCCCGGAGGACGTTGCCCGGATCACCTCCTTCAACACGCGCAGGCTCTTCGGCATCGGGCAAATCAGCGAGCAGGCGACCATCGCCTACATGATCCGGGATTCCCTCTACCTGAACATCACAAACCGCTGTTCGAACCGCTGCACCTTCTGCCCGAAATTCGAGGAGTTCACCGTGAAAGGGCACGAGCTCAGGCTTTCCCACGAGCCCGGCTTTTCGGAGGTCATGGCGGCGGTGGACGCCTCTTCCGGGTTCAAGGAGGTGGTTTTCTGCGGCTACGGCGAACCGCTGATCCGGCTCGACCTGGTGAAGGAGGTGGCGGCTGAGCTCAAGCGCCGCGGCATGCGGGTCAGAATCAACACGGACGGCCAGGCCAACCTGGTGCACGGACGCAACATCCTGCCGGAGCTCTCGGGCCTGGTGGACGCTCTCTCGGTGAGCCTGAACGCGGCGGACCCGGAAACCTACCAGAGGCTTTGCAATACCCCGTTCGGCCCCTCCGGCTTCCAGGCCGTGTGCGAGTTCCTCCGGGAAGCGGTTCGGCACATCCCGGAGGTGACGGCCAGCGCCGTGGCCCTGCCGGGCCTGGACGTAGAAAAGGTGAGAGAGCTTGCCCAGTCTCTCGGGGTCGGGTTCCGCGAGAGGGAGTATGCCGAGGTAGGCTAGAGCGAGTATTAACGACCCGGTGAGGGCCGACGGACGAGGGGGAGACCATGCAGTGAGGGCTAGGGAGACACTGCCATTAAGTTAAGCTCCTACCCGCTGATCGCTCCCCCTCCCTTGATGGGANNGCTTTTCACCCTCTCCCCAACCCTCTCCCATCAAGGGAGAGGGGGCTTGTGCAGCGTGCGGGAAATTAGTACTGACCTTGACTTAATGGCAGTGAGGGCTAGGGAGACGGGGGAAGCTCGTCTCCGGGAACGGGTTCCCCGCAAACGGTGAAGTAAAAGGTTGCGCCTTCCCCGGGTTTGCCGGCACCCCAGACCCTGCCGCCCAGCCGCTCGATGATGCGATGCACCAGGGCGAGCCCCAGGCCGTGCCCGGCAAAGGTGTTGCAATGGTGCAGCCTCTGGAACGGCCTGAAAAGCCTCTCGGCAAGGGCCATGTCGAACCCGTCGCCGTTATCGCTCACGTAACAGACCCCTTCCTGCATGCCGAAGGAAATGGCGCTCTCCGGCTTGCCGGCGCTGTACTTCCAGGCATTGCCTATCAGGTTCTCCATGACGCTCTTCAAAAGCTTCTCATCGCCGGTGACCACGACTCCTTCCTGAACCTGCATGCTTACGGCCCGCCTCTTGTCGGTCACCGCCAGGTCGCTCAGTATCCGCGTCGCAATGGCGCTCAGATCGACCGGCTGCAGCTTGAGCTCCATGAGCCTCACCTCGGAGAAGTCGAGCATCCGGTCCAGGGTAGCCTCCATCTGTTCGCCACCCCTGACCATGCAGTCGAGATACTCCTTGGCGGTCTGGTCGAGGAGGTGCGAATAGCCCTCCAGTAGCAGCTCGCCGTAGCCGTAGATGACGCGTAGCGGCGTCCTCAGGTCGTGGGAGACCGAGTCGTAGAGAAATTCAAGCTCCTCCTGGCCCTGGGAGAGCTGCAAGGTCCTCTCCGCAACGCGCCTCTCCAACTGCTCCGCCCCCCTCCTGAGCTTTTCGGAGAGATTGCGCTCGTTGGTCAGCCGCATCGAGTTCCGGACGGCGATCCCGATCACCTGGGCGACCCCCTGGATCAGGTTCAGGTCGCTTTGCAGCAGTTCCCCTTCCCTCTTCGCGTCATCGACCGCCAGAACACCCAGCGACTCCCCTTCGCAGACGATGGGAACGCAGATGAAGGAGTTGACACCGAGCCCGGCAAAAAAGGCGTAGTTCGCGGGCCTCGCCAGATCCTGCACGTCGGCCAGACGGTTCACCAGCAAAGGCTCCTGCGTCTGGAAGCAGCGCACCAGGATGCCGCGCGACCCGCTCCCCTCCAGCGGGTATTCCAGCTGCTCCAGCGTGCGCTCAGCCTCGGCGCTGGAGCCGAAACTCCCCTTCACGACCAGCGAGCCGCCATCGCGGTCGGCCAGCAGTATCATGCCGCGGCCGTAATCAAGCCTCTTTTGCAGCACCTGATTCACGCTCGATACGATCTCGTCCAGCTCGATCTTTTTCGAGATGACCTCGCCGATCTCATTGATCATGAGGGCGGTGTCGTAGTTACCCTGTACCTGCCTCAAAAGCCTCTCGCTGGAACTGCGCATGCTGGTGAGGGAAGAGAGCAACGACTTGCGCTCCTGCTTCTCCACAAGGAACACAAGCCCCAGATAGAGCAGCAGGGCACAGAGAAACAGAGGGCCCAGGTACAGGTCGGGACTCCGGTAGGCGATGGCGACGGCGCTTGGAGCCAGCAGGAAAAAAGAGACGCGCCGCGCCAGAAGCAGACGGGAGGTGAGCGTAGGCTGCCAGCGGATCAGGTAGCGGCAGACCTCGCCCCCGGTGAAGATGCACTCGGTATGCCGGATCTCGGGGATGCCGCGCTCGTAGGCCAGAAATACCGCCTCTATGAAACCGATGCGGTTTTCACACTGGCGCGGGTTCTCCCGCACACCCTCCTCGAAGGTGACGGTCAGCTCCAGCTCGCGCGGGCCGACCCTGCGCGAGCTGCAGCGGGAGGAGCGGCTCAGGGTTTCGGCCAACCTGCTGATCGTGACGAAGACGTATTCCGGGCTGACCAGGCCGACCAGGAAGGCGCGCAGGGGACCGAGGGCGTCGGGGGATGCCGCATAACGTCCGGCCTCCCGGGCGATGCCGGGATCTCCGGTCACCTGCACCAGCTTTTCGTGGAACAGGTCGACTTGACGCTGGCTGAACCAGTGTCCCTGGTCCGAGATCTCGCAAGGCTTCATGCCGGCATGGCGCAGAACTTCCGAAACGTCGACGTGGGGGTACCTTTTACTCAGAAGCTTGAGGTAGGAGTCGAAGATGCGGCTGTTGTAGAGAGGTGTATCGGTTGCGGCTGCCATTGAAACCCCGGCGCTTTAAAATTGCCTGAGTCTACTGAGTTTGCTCCGGATAATCAACCGGTTTTCCTGAAAGGAAGGTGTTCTGCGCATCACTGGGTGATATTTTCCCGTTAAAAAGCGCTGAAATGAACTCTATCGTTAACTTTTTCTTGATGTACCGCAGAAAATGGAGTAATGAATTCATTATAATATCACTTCTGTGCCCTCCGCGCAGGAGTCCGCGATTCGACGGAAGCCCCGTGGCCGGGACCCTGGCATGAATCGTGCGACTGGATCGACCTCCGCCTATTAGATCCGGATCCCATCCTTGCTGCAACGCAATATCGACCGTCGACAGTTGCTGCCGGTTACACCCTGGAGCCACTTTGCCTGTGGGAAGAGAACTCGACAAAAACCAGCTTGAGGAACTGTTGACGGAGCTTAAAAGCTCCGCCTCCCTCTCCCCTTACAGCCTGACGCTCTACTGCAGGCCGCAAGGGGAAAAAGGCGGCCAGTCCGGCTTTGAGAGCTGCTGCTCCGTGGTTCAGGACCCGCTTTGCAGGGAGGTATCGCGCCAGTTTTTCGAGAAGGGGCTGGAGGTATTTTTCCGGGAGGGTACCCACACGGTCTGCCGCTACGGCGGCGGATTCTTCGGCTTCGTGGTCCCCTTCGCGCTTTGCGGGCACGATTTCTGCCTGGTCGCCGACGGCGTGAGAGACTGCTCCATCGATCTCTGGCAGCTCGCCGCCTTTTCGCGGAGTGGCGCCAGCGAGGTCATTTCGCTGCTTCCTCACGTGGAAACGCTTCCCACCGCGACCTTCCAGGAGGTGGACCAGGTCGCCCGCGAGGTGCTGCAGCGCATCGGCGAGGCTTCTTTTTCCGATCGCCATGCTCCCGGGGATCGCCGCGCTCCCAATGAGGCGCCCGGTCCGGACGGCAGCGACCCGCGGCTGGTCGCGGTGGCCGAGATCCTGGAGCGGCTGGAGCGGAGCACGACCATTGCGGAAACCGTCGCCCTTTGCTGCGAGACCATCGGGGAGCATTTCAAGGTGGAAAGGATGGCGCTTGCCCTGCGCGAGGCGAGCGGCTTCTCCTTCCAGGTCTCCGGGATCTGCGGGCTCCCCGAGGAGCTGGGGAGCATACCTGCCGAGGCGATCGCCCCCTTTTTCTGCCAGGAGAAGGCCAAGAAAACGGTACCCTACGACGACCGGATGCGCGCCCTGCTCCCCGCGCTGCAGGCGACCCTTTTCACCTGCTTCCCGCTCCGCTCCCACGGCGACCCACTGGGCTTCATAGCGGCCGTCGACTGCGAACTGCGCGAGGCGGACCGGCTGATGCTCTCCATAGTGTGCAACGCCGCTGCGGCCAAGCTGTCGCGTCTTTTGACCGACGCGGAACAGTCCAAGGCGAGCGACCTGTCGGGAAGGCTCATGTCGCTTGCCAACACGCTCCTTCTGGTCGACAACAAGGAGCAGCTCTACGAGGCGATACTGGGGATCGCCTGCGACCTGATCGACGCCACCCAGGGGTCGATCATGCTGATCGACAAGAACGGCGAAAACATGCATATCGTCTTCACGCGCGGCATCACCCTCAACATCGCCCGGCGCCTCCCGATCAAGGTGGGCAAGGGGATCGCGGGGCAGGTGGCGCAAAGCGGAGAGCCGCTTCTGGTAAGCGACGTGGAGAAGGACGTCAGGGTCGCCATGGTGAACCGGCCCCGCTTCAAGTCCAAGTCGCTGATCTGCATCCCCTTGAAACTCAAGGAGAAGATCATCGGGGTGCTCAACCTCTCGGACAAGACGAACCTCGCCCCCTTCAGCACGGACGACCTGCAGCTTTTGACCTCGTTCGCCAACCTCGCCTCGCTGATGATAGAGCGGAGCCTGGTCCTTGAGCAGTCGGTGCGCTTCGAGCAGCTCTCGGTGACCGACTCCCTGACCGGCCTCTACAACCGCCGCTTCCTGAAGAGCCGGCTGGAGGAGGAGTTGAACCGGAGCATCCGCCAGGAGCTGAACCTGACGGTACTGTTCATCGACCTGGACTTCTTCAAGAACTACAACGACGTCTGCGGCCATCTCGCCGGCGACCTGGCGCTGAAAAAGACGGCGGACATCATCAAGGCTTCGCTGCGCGACATGGACGTGGTGGCGCGCTACGGCGGCGAGGAATTCTGCGCGGTACTCCCCGGCACCTCGAAGAGCGAGGCACTGATCGTGGCGGAACGGATCAGGTCCGAGATCGAAAAGGAGAAATTCGCCGGCGAGACCGACATCCCGCCCAGGCGCATCACCGCGAGCCTCGGCGTCGCCTCGTTCCCCGAGGACGGCAGCAGCTATACCGAGCTGGTGCACGCCTCGGACGTGGCCCTGTACCAGGCCAAGGCGAACGGCCGCAACCGGATAGTCGCCGCGCAGACCCCCAAAGTCGCGCCCCCGCCCGAACCGGACTCCGTTACCGGCCGGGACGCCCCGGAAATCCCCCCCCTCGCCAAAACCCTCGACTTCGATTCGTACCTTGAGGCAACCGTCGTTCCCAAATCGGTGCTGCGGCCATAGCCGGATCGGCCGCCCCAAGCGATACTGTTTGGACCTCATGCCGCGGGGGGCGCTTTGGTTTCGGCAGGAACGCGTTTTTATTGGTGAAACTTTGTCTAAATCATGGTAATAATCGTATCGCTCAAACCTCGTCAAACCCGTGCTGGTTGTCGGATTGCAGAATACTGTTTCCTTGACCTTTTAATGCACACGATTATGAGTCTTTGGATCTGATGTCAAAGGAGTCCGGATGGAAAGCGCGCGCAAAATCCTGCAATTTATCAGACCGGGCACAATCATTGAGTTCTCAGAGGGCAGCGAAAAGGAAATCGGACTCTACAAGCTTATCAACCGGTTGAACTTCACAAACTTTCAGGAAGATTCCATCCTGGTCAACTTCAGGCACTCGAAATATCCCCGCACCGTAAGCCTTGAAGCCAATCCCCTCCCCTGCGTCAACAACAAGTTCGAATGCCGCTGGACCGACACCCGGGAATTCCAGCCCAATCTCAGCGCGTGCATCTTCGAAAACATCTTCATCCTGGACGGACAAAGGCTGGTGGTCGCGGTCCCGGAACTGATAACCCTGGGAGACAGGGGAGCGGTGTTCCTGCTGCCGGAGAAGTGCATCGAGGTCAATTACCGCAAGACCAGAAGGCACGCCTGCGAGGATATCCGGGCCGACCTGCTGCAAAACGGGGCACGGTTGCAGGGCAAGCTCCTCGACTTCAGCGCCGTTTCCTTCAGGATCGAGACGGAAAGCTCCCCCACCCAGACCTTCCACTGGATCAACACGGAGGTCCCGGTGCAGGTGGTCTTCAGCGACGACTCCGGCACCATCTATTCCGGCGAGTGCCGCATCCTGTCGCAAAACCTCGGGCAGATGAACCGGGTCTACGTGCTGGAGCCGATGCACAGCCAGATGCAGCGTTTCAAGGCGAAGGAGCTCAGGAGCTTCCGGCAGGAACTGCTGCCGCTTCCAAACGCCATGTTCCAGCACCCGCTGATCCGCAAGACGGTCGACCTCAAGGTGATCGACATCTCCGGCTCCGGGTTCTCCGTGCACGAGGAGCCCGAGCTTTCCGTGCTGCTTCCGGGGATGATCATACCCGATCTGGAACTGAAGATCGCAAACGGCTTCACCATGAGCTGCATGGCGCAGGTGATCTATCGCCAGGTAAAACGGCACGAGGACGGCTCCTCCTCGGTCAAGTGCGGGCTGAGCTTTCTGGACATGGACATCAGGGAGCACGTGAACCTCCTTTCGCTCCTCTACCTGGCCCGGGACAAAAACTCCTACATGAGCAGCAAGGTGAACACGGAGGAGCTCTGGCAGTTCTTCTTCGAAACCGGATTCATCTACCCCGAGAAGTACGCCTTCGTCCAGGCCAACAAGGGGAGGCTGAAGGAGATGTACGACCGGCTCTACACCCAAAATCCCAGCATCGCCCGGCACTTCATCTACCATGAGAGGGGGGCCATCCTGGGGCACATGGCGATGCTGCGCTTCTACGAGAAGACCTGGCTGGTGCACCATCACGCGGCCAACAGGACGCAGTCGACCACCGCCGGGCTCGTGGTGCTGAACCAGCTCGCCACCTCGATCAACGACTCCTACAACCTCTATTCGGCCCACATGAACTATGTGATCTGTTACTACCGGCCGGAAAACAGGTTCCCCAACCGGGTCTTCGGCACCGCGGTCAAGATCATCAACGACAAGAAGGGGTGCTCCATAGACACCTTCGCCTACCTCCACTACCAGCGGGCCCTGGCCGACGACTGGAACTTTGCCGGCCCCTGGGAGCTGACGCGCTCCTCGGCCGAGGAGCTTTTCGAGCTGGAGAGCTTCTACGAGCAGGAGTCGGGGGGGCTCATGCTGCATGCGCTGAGCCTTGGGGGGGACGCCGCCGACTGCGACAACCTCGCCAATGAATACCAGCGTCTGGGCTTCACCATGAAGAGGCACAGCTACACGCTCAAGAAGCACGGCGTCGTCAAGGCGGTGGTGACGGTGAACATCTCCGACATCGGCTTGAACCTCTCCGATCTCACCAACTGCATCCAGGTGATCATCCTGGACCAGGAACAGTTCCCCAAGGAGATCGTCTACCTGATGCTGTCGATCCTGACCCACAAATACGAGCAGACCGAGATCCCGGTGCTGGTCTATCCGGTGAGCTATGCCGAGAGCGCCAACCTGCCGTACAGCAAGAAGTACTCGCTTTGGGCCCTGAACATCCAGGACAACGCACCGCACTTCCTCAAGTACCTGGCCGATCTGATCAGCAGAAACAGAAGCAAAAAGCAGTAACGCCGCAGCACCAAGGGATTGAGAGATGAACGACAGGCCTCTGTACAACAGCAGCATCATTGACACCTACATCAAGCTGATCAAGAACAAGTACAACTTCGTCAACATAGGCGAACTGTTGAGCTACGCCCACATGACATCCTACGAGGTGGCGGACCAGGCGCACTGGTTCACCCAGGAGCAGGTGGACCTCTTTTACGAGAGATCGCTCAAACTGACCGGCAACGAGAACATCGCCAGGGAAGCCGGGCGCTACGCCGCATCATCGGAGTCGATGGGGATACTGAGGCAGTACTTCCTGGGCCTGGTGGGTCCTACCAAGGCCTACGAGATAATCGGAGACACGGTAACCAACAATATCGTGCGCTCCTCCGTCTACACCTCCAAGAAACTCGCCAGAAACAAGGTGCAGATAACGGTCACCCCCCGTCCCGGGAGTCGCGAGCAGTCGTATCAGTGCCTGAACAGGATCGGCTTCTTCGAGGCGGTGGCGACGGTGTTCAACGCCAAGCTGCCGCGCATCGAGCACCCCGAGTGCCTGTTTCGCGGCGACCCCGTCTGCCGCTACATCGTCTCCTGGGAGAAAACCAGCAACACCTTCTGGCAGTACGCCAGAAACTACAGCGCCCTGGCGCTGCTCCTGGTCAACGCCGCCTGCCTGCTGCGCGCCCCGCAGTTGGCCATGGGCTTCATCGCACCGACCTCGGCGATCATCCTGCTCCTGCTCACCACCTTGGCCCTGCGCAGCGACAAGCAGGCCCTGCTGGCAAGCCACGGCAACCTGAAGGACCTGACCGACAACCTGTTCCGGCAGATGGAGATCAACTACAACAACGCCCTGGTGGCCAACGAGATCGGCCAGATGATCAGCAGGCAGACCTATCTCGACGACATCCTCTCCAAGGTGATCATGGTGCTGGAAAAGCGCCTCGATTACAGCCGGGGCCTGATCCTGCTGGCGAACCCTGAGAAGAGCAAGCTCGTCTTCCAGGCCGGTTTCGGCTATCAGGACCAGCAGCTCAACTTCCTCAGCAAGACGACCTTCCACCTGGACCGCCCCGATGCCAAGGGGGTCTTCGTGGTCTCCTACCGGGAACAGCGCCCCTTCCTGGTGGGGGACGTCAGCGAGATCGAGGGGACCCTTTCCGGCAAGAGCCAGAATTTCGCCAAGCAGCTGCTGTCCCAGACCTTCATCTGCTGCCCCATCATCTGCGAAGGGGAGTCGATCGGGATCATCGCCGTCGACAACCTGAAGTCGAAGCGACCGCTGGTTCAAAGCGACGTGACGCTCCTGATGGGGATCGCGCCGGTGATCGGAATCAGCATCCACAACGCCAACCTGCACGAGGCCAAATCGTCCCAGTTCAGCTCGTTTCTCAAGGTCATGGCCGCCTCCATCGACGCCCGGGACCCCCTCACCGCGGGACACTCCGAGAAGGTCACCGAGTATTGCGTCGAGATCTGCAACGAGCTGGGACTCCCCACGGCGGAGCGCGAGATGATCCGGGTGGCGGCACTTCTGCACGATTACGGCAAGATCGGCGTCCCGGATGCCATCCTCAAGAAAAACGGCAAGCTCTCGGATCTCGAGTACGAGATCGTCAAGACGCACTGCCACAAGACCAGGGACATCCTGGAGCAGGTCAACTTCGAGGGGATCTACCGGCAGGTGCCGGAGATCGCCGGCGCGCATCACGAGAAGGTCGACGGTTCCGGCTATCCCAAGGGGCTCAAGGGGAAGAGCATCCCTCTGGGTGCCAAGGTCATCGCCGTGGCGGACTTCTTCGAGGCGGTGACCTCCCAGCGCCATTACCGCGACCCGATGCAGATAGAGGAGGCATTCCGGCTGCTCAGGGAAGGAAGCGGCAGCCATTTCGACAAGCATATAGTGGAGGCGCTGATCACCTGCCGCAAACGTGCGGCAGCCGAAGCAGAGCGCGAGCAGTCGGCCCTGCCCCTGCCGGACCAGGCCGGCGCCCCTTGCACGATATGATCGTCTCCCGTCAAGCTGCCGGAGGGCTCCCCTTGCCCACCGTCAGCAGAGCCTGAAGAGATAAAGCAATGCTGGAGGGTAATCCAGATAAACTCCGAGCACATAACGCATTTTTCAGTGAAACTTTCTTCGAATCGTGATATTAATCTGTCCGCCCAAGTGACATCAAGTCACGACGTGGGCAGCCGGCCTACGAGAGATGGATACCCTTCTTCCCCCCTTGTTTTGGTTTTGTGCTATCGAGTCCGGAAGGAGTGCAGATGGAAAGCGCGCGGAAAATACTGGAGTTTGTCTCTCCCGGAACGGAGATCGAGTTCACAAAGGGGAGTGAAAAGGAGATCGGGCTCACCAAGCTGATCAACAGGTTGAACTTCATGAACTTCCAGGACGACTCGATCCTGGTGAACTTCACTCACCTGAAGTATTCCCGCACCGTCAGCCTGCCAGCCGCCCCCCTCCCCTGCCTCAACAACAAGCTCGAGTGCCACTGGATTCAAACCAGCGACTACAAGCCCAGTCTCAAAGCGTGCAGCTTCGAAAACATCCTGATCGACGACGGGCGGAAACTCGTTCTCGCAGTGCCGGAACTGATTACCCTGGGCGAGAGGGGGGCGATATTCCTGCTCCCGGAGAAGTGCGTAGAGGTCAATTACCGCAAGACCAGAAGGCACATCTGCCAGGGCATTCGGGTCGAGCTGCTGCAAAACGGGGCAAGGCTGCAGGGGACCCTGGTCGATTTCAGCGCCGTTTCCTTCAAGATGGAGACCGAAAGCTCCCCGACCCAAACCTTCCACTGGGTGAATCCCGACGTCCCGGTACAGGTCGTTCTCAGCAGCGGCTCCGGGACCATTTACTCCGGCCAGTGCCGCATCACCTCGCAAAATCTGGGACAGAGGAGCAGGAGCTACGTGCTGGCACCGATGCAGAGCCACATGCAACGCTTCAAGGCCAAGGAGATCCGCAGCGTGCGGCACGAGCTGCTCCCGCTCCCCAATGCCGTGTTCCAGCACCCGCTGACCGGCAAGTCCATCGACCTCAAGGTGATCGACGTCTCAGGCTCCGGCTTCTCGGTCCAGGAGGAGGTGGAGCTCTCGGTGCTTCTCCCCGGCATGATCATCACGGACCTGGAACTGAAGATCGCCAACGGCTTTGCCACCAAGTGCATGGCGCAGGTCATCTACCGGGTGGTAAAAACGGAGGACGACGGTTCCTGCGCGGTGAAATGCGGACTGAGCTTTCTCGACATGGATATCAGGGAGCACGTGAACCTCCTTTCGCTGCTCTACCTGGCGAAAAACAAGCACTCCTACATGAACAGCAAGGTCAACACGGAGGAGCTGTGGCAATTTTTCTTCGAGACCGGGTTCATCTATCCCGCGAAGTACGCCTTCGTCCAGGCCAACAAAAGCACGTTGAAGGAGATGTACGAAAAGCTCTACACCCAGAATCCCGGCGTGGCACGGCACTTCATCTACCACGAGAAGGGGGCCATCCTGGGCCACATGGCGATGCTGCGCTTTTACAAGAAGAGCTGGCTGGTACACCATCATGCGGCCAACAAGTCGGAATCGGTCAACGGCGGCCTCGTGGTACTGAACCAGCTGGCGCAGTCGATCAACGACTCCTACAACCTCAATTCCGCCCAGATGCACTATGTCATCTGTTATTACCGGCCGGAAAACAGGTTTCCCCACCGGGTGTTCGGCGGCGCGGCCCGGATCATCAACGACAAGAAAGGGTGCTCCACGGATACCTTCGCCTACCTGCATTACCGGCGGAATGCTTCGGACAACTGGAATTTTTCCGGACCTTGGGAGTTGGAGCGATCGACGGCTGAGGACCTTCTTGAACTGGAGAGCTTCTACGAGCACGAGTCGGGCGGTCTCATGCTGCATGCGCTAAACCTGGAACCGGACACCGTTGACTGCGACGAGCTTTGGCAGGAGTACCGGCAGCTCGGTTTCACCCTGAAGAGGCACTGCTACACGCTCAAGAAGCAGGGCAACATCAAGGCGGTGGTCACCGTCAATCTCTCCGACGTCGGGTTGAACCTGTCGGATCTCACCAACTGCATCCATGTCATCGTGATCGATCAGGAGCAGCTGCCCAAGGAGATCATCAACCTGATGCTGTCGATCCTGACGCACCGATACGAACAGAACGACCTCCCGGTGCTGGTCTATCCGGCAAGCTACGCCGACGCTGCCCATCTCCCCTACGAGAAGCAGTACGCGCTTTGGATCCTGAACGTGCAGCACAACGCGCCGCACTTCCTGAAATTCCTGGCCGGTCTTGTGACCCGGAACAGGAAGAAAATCGATAAGGAGCCTGCCTAGCCAGGAAAAGTCCCGGGATCCAAAAACGGTTGCGGCTGCCGCAGGCAGCGCGGCAGCCGCAACAGAACGGGCTACAGGGGACGGTGTCGGTGCGGCTTAGGGCTTGCGGCCACTGCAGGATATCATCGGCGTATAGGTGAACCTGCGCGGATCTGCGAAGAAGGACCTGAACTCGGCCAGGAACTGCTCGAACCCCTCCTCGTACTCGTCGAAGCCGTAGTCGGAATTCCTGGCGGCGACCTCCACCTTCTTGGTCCAGTTGAATTCGTCTACCTGCTTCAACTCCCCGAAAATCTGATGGTGCGCCTCGACCTTGACGTCTATCTCCTGGTAGCCCAAGTCGTAGAGGAACGAGTAGAGCTTCCGCCCCACGTAAGGATCGAAATTTTCCTTTTCCTCGATGCTCTTCATGATTGCAGCTACCGCCCTTTCCATGCGCGGTGAGTGGCCGAAATGGCTCAGACAGTTGTAGTCGAGATCGATCAGGCAGAGTATCCCGCCCGGCTTCAAGATATCCGAGATGTTCTTGACCAGGTCGAAGCAGTTGCTACGGTGGTATTCCAGCAGAAACCTGACCCAGGCGAAATCGAACTGGCCCAACTCGGAAAGCGGCTTCAACAGGTCGCAGCGAGCGAAGCTGGTATGATCGTTGCCGTAACGCTCCCGGGCGAACTCAACCCGCTGTTCCGACAGGTCGACGCCGACGGCCGAACCTCCCGGCTGCACCAGTTCGCCAAGCCTGCTGGTCGTTTTTCCGGGACCGCACCCTATATCGACCACCCGCATCCCGGGGGCGATGCCTGCCCAACGCGCCTGCCGCGAAGTCACGTCGTCGTCGGTTTTCAAATCCAGCCGCAGCGATTCATCGGCGTTTTCCATGAGGTATTTCTGTGCCCGCATTACTTTTCTCTCCACTATCAATAGTTTAAGTGACCTCAGTGTACACCGGTCAACCTAGCACAAAAAAAGCCTTTAGGCAACGACGCTGCGGCCCGATACGTTTGACAATCTCATTAGCACCAATCTGCCACGGCAAGACTTTCCCTCCCCTTCAGCCTTCGCCAAGGCTACGGCTGACAAGTCAAACGGAGGGTCGACCCCATCCCCTCCTGAGCTCCCCCTTGAAGGGGAGGGGATTTTAAGGCTCCTCCCCCTTCAAGGGGGAGGCTGGGAGGGGGATGGGGGGAGGATGACGGCGTTGTGCTGTAATCTGACAAAGTAGCATTAAGCGCCGTGCGAGGAGCGGGTCTTGCGGCATAGGCTTTACAGCAGGCGCAGGATGTGATAACTCATTCATCTTCGGAACCTCGTGCCTTCGACAACGAGCTCCGGGTTTGCCGGGACTTGCTGAAGGCGGTGCATCAAATAATGCTATTCCATTACAAGGAGGAGTCATGAATTACAGGAAGAGTCTGCTCACCGCTCTGCTGGCACCGCTGATCGCTCTAGGCGCCGCAACCGGCGCCCAGGCAGCAGGATATGCGGTATTCACCCATGGAGCGTCGGCGCTCGGACAGGGGAACGCGGTCACCGCCCATTCCGACAACCCCAGCACCATCTTCTACAATCCGGCCCTGATCAACAAGCTGGAGGGGACCCAGTTCCAGTTCGGCACCACAGCCATCTTCTCGTCGCGCGAGTTCGAAAGCAGCGCGACCGGAGCAAGGACATCCAACGATTCCGTCTTCTTCCCGAGCACCTTCTACGCAACCCACAAGTTCAACGACAGCCTCAGCGCGGGCCTTGGCGTGTTCAACCCCTTTGGCCTTGGCACCGAGTGGGACGAGGAGTGGGAAGGGAGATTCCTGGCGACCAAATCGGAGCTGACCACCTTCAACATCAATCCGGTTCTCTCCTATCGGGTCATCCCCTCGCTCGCCATCGCGGCCGGACTCGACGTGATACTGTTGGACGCGACACTGGAGAAAAGAGTTCCTGCCGGCGCGTTTGGCCTTGCCGGACCTGCCACTGAAACAGGTGTGCAGTTCAAGGGGGACGGCACCGGAGTCGGCTTCAACGTGGGTGTCGCCTGGGACGCGTGCAAAACAGTCACTATCGGCGCTTCCTACCGAAGCGAAGTCAAGGTCGACATCGACGGCACTTCCCGCACCTCGCCGACCTTTACCGTGCCGTTCTTCAACGTGACACCCTTGGACAGCAAGGGGGAAACCAGCGTCAAGCTGCCGCAGCAGATCACGGCCGGCATTTCCTACCAGGTAACTGCTCCGCTGATAATCGAGGCAGGCGTCCGGTGGGAAGACTGGTCAGCCTTCAAGGAACTGCAGATCACGCTTGACAATGGAACTCCGCTGGCAGCCACCCGGAGGGATTGGCACGACACCTACGGTCTCAACGTCGGGGGCAAGTACCGCGTAAACGACACCGTCGCGCTTCTGGCGGGCTATGTCTACGGCAACGACGCCGTCCCCAACAGCACCTTCGACCCGTCGATCCCCGATTCCAACACCCACGTATTCTGCGTCGGTACCGATCTCAACTTCGAAGGCATCAACGCCGCCTTCTCCTATGCCTACCAGCGATATGAGAACAGGACCAAGAACAACAGCGTCGACCCGCTTCTCCCGCCGAACTACGCCGACGGCGTGTACAAAAACGACGCGCATCTGCTGGCGCTAAGCCTCGGGTACAAGTTCTAAACAGTAGGGTGAGCCGCGCTTACCGGCACCTGGCGGGCGGGGCCCATCTCGGTCTCGTTCCCAAGCTCCACCGNNCACCGGTCTCGTTCCCAAGCTCCAGCTTGGGAACGTAAATTCCCCCATCAAGCTCCGCTTCGCTCCATGCAAAGCTGGAGCTTTGCCAACAATGGCATTCCCAAGCAGGAGCTTGGGAACGAGAAGATAGGGAAAGCAGGAGTGGGCACGAGAAGAATACAAGTTCCAATCACATAGGTCTCGTTCCCAAGCTCCTGCTTGGGAACGAGAAGAATCACATCCACAGATCCGGTTCCCTCCCCCCTCCGGGGGGAGGAGCGGGAGAGAAGAGCACCCCTCGAATGTCCCCAAAAACCCGCTGGCTCTTGACTCTCTGCCTGGTGCAGCTCTTCATCATGATGGTGTTCATCAACTATTCCGCAGTCCTGCCGGTACTGAAGGAGGAATGGGGCATGAACAACACCATGGCCGGCTCCATCCTCTCCGTCTACCAGCTGGGCTACATCGCGTCCGGCGTGATCCTCAGCGTCCTTACCGACCGGCTCAACACGCGCAACATCTTCATCGCCTCCGCACTCTGGTCGGCAACAGCCAACCTGCTGTTCGCCCTCTATGCCGACGACTACACCAGCGCCATGATCCTCAGGGCGCTCACCGGCATCGGGATGGGGGGCACCTACATGCCGGGTATCAAACTGGTAGCGGAGCGCTTCGGCCCCGGCGAGCGCGGCAGGGCGATCGGGATCTTCGTCGGTTCGCTGATGCTGGGCGCATCGCTGTCGCTCGCGGTAACCGGCTGGCTCTCCTCCGCCTTCGGCTGGCGCACCGCCTTCCTCGTCTGTTCGCTCTTCGTCTATCTCGGCGCGGCGATATCGATGCTGGTGTTCCGCGGCTACCGGCCTACCCTTCATCCCAAGGTTCAAAAGAGCGTTGCAGCCGAGACGCTGGGGAACAAATCGGCGCTGCTGATGATCATGGGCTACGCCTCGCACATGTGGGAGATGTACGGCATGCGCGGCTGGATCGCGCCGTTCTTCACCGCATCGCTGATATCTCACGGCATGGCCCGCGGCGCGGCCTCCGGCTGGGCTGCCACCGCTGCGGCGCTGGTGATCGGTATCGGAGCTCTGGGTACGGCGCTCACCGGCTCGCTTTCCGACCGGCTCGGCAGGACCAGGACCATCTCCGTCGTCATGGCAGCAAGCGCCTGCTGCTCCTTTGGCTTTGGCTGGCTGATCAACTGCCATCCCGCATATGCCATAGGCTTTGGCCTGGTCTACGGATTCCTGGTTTCGGCAGAATCGCCCGTTTTCTCCACAGCACTCACCGAATTGGTCACCCCGGCATACCTTGGGGCCGCCATGGGGATGCAGTCGCTGATCGGCTACTCGTTTGGCATGGTTTCGCCGACCCTGTTCGGCTGGGCGCTCGATCTCGCACACGACTGGAGACCTCTGGGGGAGTTTTCGGTGGACTGGGGGATAGCGTTTGCGACGGCGGGGCTGGGCGGGGTTGCGGGTCCTGTCTTCATGTATCTGCTGCGCCGGCAGCCGGAGAGCGAGAAGATGGCGGGGGGTAAGAAGTAACCCCCCGTGAACGGTGAAAGGTGAAGGGTGAAAGGAGTCCACCGCCGACTTTCAGGATGTGCGGACCAAGGGATTTAGGGAGGGCGCAGCTGCCAACGTTGCTAAAATCCCCCCCGCCCCCCCTTTTACAAAGGGTGGAGGTTATTCAGAGGCCTATCAGGTTCTTTCAGGTACTTAGGTTCGTTAGGTGTTCAGGTTTTTTCACCTTTCACCTTTCACCTTTCACCTTTCACCTTTCACCTTTCACCTTTCACGCCTCAACGCCTCAACAAATACTGTCCCACCCAGTTGCTGGCGAACTGGTTCGCGATGCGGCCGCTGCGGTCTCCCTTCTTCTGGGACCAGAGGATGGCCGCCTGCTCACAGGCAGCATCCCACGGGACCTCGGCGGCGCAACCCTCGGCGAGCTTGCCGACCCACTGCCGCACCACCTCCAGATACTGATCCTGGCTGAAGGGATGGAAGGCGACCCAGATCCCGAACCTGCCGGATAGCGATATCTTCTCCTCCACCGCCTCGCCGTGGTGAATCTCCCCCTCGACCAGCATGGCTCCCTTGTTGTCGCTCTCGTACTCGGGGATGAGATGACGCCTGTTGGAGGTGACGTAGATCAACATGTTCTCGGGCGGCGCATAGACGGAACCGTCCAGCGCGCTCTTCAGCATCTTGTAGCTTGATTCCCCGACCTCGAAAGAGACATCGTCGGAGAAGATGATGAACCGGTACGGTTCTCCCTTCAAACGATCCACGATATCGGGCAGGTGCACCAGGTCATCCTTGTCCACCTGTATCACCCGTAGCCCATGGGGCGCATACCGCCTGAGCAGAGCCCGTACCAGCGAGGATTTGCCGGTCCCCCGGGTGCCCCACAACAGCGCGTTATTGGCCGGAAGCCGGGCCAGGAACTGCTTGGTGTTCTCCTCGACGAGATGCTTTTGCTTCTCGATGCCGAGCAGGTCATCCAGGCTGATCCCCTCGATGCTGTCGATCGGCTCAAGACTCCCTGCGAAGGAGTGGCGTTTCCAGTTGGCGGCGTGGCAGACGCTCCAGTCGATCTTCGGTAGCGGTCTCGGGAGCAGGTACTCAGCCGCCTCAAGCACCCTTTTCAACTGACTGACAAGTTCGGCATCAAGTTCCACGCCACCCTCCTTACAGTTCATTTCAACTTCTCACTTCAGCTTGGCAACCCGCGGGTCAATCTCCCGGATCAGATCATCATAGGCAACGAGAGACTTGATCACCGGGGCATCCTTCTTCACGGTCTCATCGAAGAGCTTGAACTTGCCGTTGAAGAGCTGAGCCTTGTTCCTGAGGGCGCTGGTGCTTTCTGACAGAAAGCTCTTCTCCTTCTTGTCATCTCCGCTCTTCAGAAACGATTTTGTCTTCAGCCAGTATTCATCGGTGGAGCCCACATAATGGTTCAGGGTCTCCAGAAAAGAGAGCGACGACGTGGTAAGATCCGAGGTGCTGACCAGCCGCTCCTGCACCTCGATCATCCCCTTCAAGAGTTCCTGGTCTGCGAAACGAACCAGTTCCGAGACCTCCAGCGCATTCACCCCTTTATCGGGATTGAGCGCCTCGGCACGTGTAAGAAACTGCTGGGAGGTGGCTAGATATTTCTTGATGGATACCGATGTCTCCCCCAAGGAGACGGCGGCGTTGGAGACGAACTTGGTGAAAACGGAGGCCTGACCGGCATACGGTATCGGCAGCACCTTGGCGAAGCCGGCGGCCACAGAGCCCGCGGACAGATATTTGGAATAGCCAGCCACGTGGCCGGACATCCACTGCACGTACCCTTCGAAATCGGCCATTCCCTGCCTCTGGGCACGAATATCGGCAGCGACCTCCTTCAACCGCCTGCAGTTTTTGGCAGCAAGCTCAGTCGAGGTAATGCTGCATTCCTGCAGGGCCTTGAGCTTCCCCTGCAACAGGGCGTTCTCCCTGGCAAGAGCAAGTGTAGACTGCTCGTCCGATTGGAGGGCAGGAACCTCCTTGGCCACTGTATCCACCTTGGCCACTGTATCCACCTTGGCCACTGTATCCACCTTGGCAGCTGTCTCCACCTTAGCAGCTGTATCCGCTGTATCTGCTTTAGCGGCAGCAGGCGCAGGCGGTGCATCCTCGGCAGCCGGGGCAATTGAAGGAAAAATGGTAGCAGCAAGAGTCAAAACAGCGATAACGGACCGTATATTCAACGTATCCTCCGCGGATTAATAGGGGCAAACAGGCCACAAGATACAGCAAACAGCGGCAGTAGACAAGGCAAACCTAATCCGAATTCCATCCCCGCTCACTTCGTGATACCCATCTTTCACTTCGTGATACCCATCCTTAGTTTCGTGGTGCACATCTTTCATCCTGATTAGCAATGATCTTCCGCTGTACGTCCCTCCCCCTTCAAGGGGGAGGACAGGAGGGGGATGGGGGTGTGCTCTGTCGCAGACTCTACCCCATCCCCACCCCGACCCTCCCTTGAAGGGGAGGGAGAGTTGTTGGCAGCGGAAGCCTGTTGCTAATCAGGCAAACATTAGCACACACAAACAGGCCGCAAGATACGGCAATCGGCAGGAGTAGACAAGCCAAAAGGAGCAAGATCATACCCTCGCTCTCCGGGAGAGGGTGAGCTTGACAAGGATTTGAGTCATTGAATTAGGAAGCCGTTGTTCTCACGAAGAATTCCTTGCAAATAGCACTCTAAACATATTATCTTGGCCAAAGTTACCAGCTGCTGTCCATTTTGGCTTAAGGAGACAGAGGTCCCGGCAAGATGATCAGCAGTTTTTTTTAATTTTTTAACGTACTCCAGAGCCCGCGAGCTTTTATACCACTGACGCCAACGGAGGTAAAGCAGATGCATCCCAGTGAAGATCCGAAGAAGACACCAGCAACGCAGGTGCCGAAGGAGACCGACGCGACACGTACGTCGCTCCTGGCGTCGATCGTCGACTCCTCCTCCGACGCCATCATCGCCAAGACCCCGGACGGGATCATCACCAGCTGGAACCCCGCGGCGGAACGGATGTACGGCTACCAGGCGGAGGAGATGATCGGCAAGCCGATCTCCCTGCTCCTCTCCCCGGAGCGGCCGAACGAGATGGACGAGATCCTGGCCAAGATCCGCCGCGGCGAACGGGTGGAGCATTTCGAGACGGTCCGCCGGCGCAAGGACGGCAGCTTCATTCACGTCTCGCTGACCGTTTCCCCGATCTACGACGAGACGGGAAAGCTGATCGGCGTTTCCTCCATCAAGCGGGACATCACCGATCGCATGCGGACCGAGGAACTGCTGGCCTCCATCGTCGAGTCGTCCGACGACGCCGTCATCGCCAAGACCCCCGAGGGTGTCATCACCAGCTGGAACCCGGCGGCGGAAACCATGTACGGCTACAAGGCGGAGGAGATCATCGGCAAGTCGGTCTCGATCCTCGAGGCGCCGGACCGTCCCGGCGAGATGGTCGAGATACTGAAGAAGATCCGCAAAGGGGAGCGGGTCGAACACTACGAAACGAACCGCCGCAGGAAGGACGGCAAATCGATCTACATCTCGCTGACCGTTTCCCCGATCCGCGACTCCGCCGGCCAGATGATCGGCGTCTCCTCCATCGCCCGCGACATCACCGAGCGCAAGCGTGTCGAGGAGCAGCAGCTGGCCACCTCCAAGTACGCCCGTTCACTCATCGAGGCCTCCCTCGACCCGCTGGTCACCATCAGTGCGGAAGGGAAGATCACCGACGTCAACGAAGCGGCGGTCAAGGTGACCGGCGTTGTCAAGGAACAGCTGATCGACACCGACTTCTCCGACTACTTCACCGAGCCCGACAAGGCGCGCGAGGGGTACCGCCAGGTCTTCGCCAAGGGGTTCGTCACCGACTACCCCCTCACC
Organism: Geobacter sp.; assembly: GCA_003499925.1. GTDB lineage: Bacteria > Desulfobacterota > Desulfuromonadia > Geobacterales > Geobacteraceae > Geomonas. The sequence continues at coordinate 583 of DNRQ01000152.1, read as the reverse complement.
ATCCGCCACCGGGACGGGCAGTTGACCGACGTCCTCTACAACGCCTCGGTCTACCGCGACTTGCAGGGGGACGTGATGGGGGTGTTCGCCGCCGCGCGCGACGTCACGGCGCAGAAGCAGGCGGCCCAGTACGCCCGTTCCCTGATCGAGGCCTCCCTCGACCCGCTGGTCACCATCAGCCCGGAAGGGAAGATCACCGACGTAAACGATGCGACCATGAAGGTCACCGGCCTGTTGCGCAACGAACTGATCGGCACCGACTTCTCCGACTACTTCACCGAGCCGGACGAGGCGCGCGCGGGGTATCGCCAGGTCTTCGCCCAGGGATCGGTCACCGACTACCCCCTCACCATCCGCCACCGGGACGGCCAGTTGACCGACGTTCTCTACAACGCCTCGGTNNCGCCGCGGCGCGCGACGTCACCGCGCAGAAGCAGGCGGCCCAGTACGCCCGTTCCCTGATCGAGGCCTCCCTCGACCCGCTGGTCACCATCAGCCCGGAAGGGAAGATCACCGACGTCAACGAGGCGACCATGAAGGTCACCGGCAGGCTGCGTGACGATCTGATCGGCACCGACTTCTC
>DNRQ01000173.1 GCA_003499925.1 Geobacter sp. | reverse complement strand
GCGATCAACGGCATGCTCACCTCTCTCGATCCGCACAGCTCATTCATGCCTCCCGATACCTACAAGGAGATGAAGATCGATACCAAGGGGGCCTTCGGCGGGCTGGGGATCGAAATCACCGTCAAGGACGGCATCCTGACGGTAATATCCCCGATCGAGGACACCCCCGCCTTCAAGGCAGGGATCAAGTCGGGCGACCAGATCCTGAAGATAGACGACAAGTTCACCAAGGACCTCACCATCACCGAGGCGGTGAAAAGGATGAGGGGGGTCAAGGGGACCAAGGTGACCATCACCATCATGCGCGAGGGCTTCGAGAAGACCAAGGAGTTCGTGCTCGAGCGTGACATCATCCAGGTGAAGAGCGTGAAGTTCAAGGTGCTGGACGACGGCTACGGCTACGTGAGGATCTCGCAGTTCCAGGAGAAGACCGACGATGACCTGATAAAGGCGCTGCAGAGCCTGCAGCCGGACAACACGGCGCTCAAGGGGCTGGTTCTCGACCTGCGCAACGATCCGGGCGGGCTGCTGGACCAGGCGGTCAAGGTAAGCGAGCATTTCACCGACGAGGGTAAACTGATCGTCTACACCGAGGGGCGCGAGAAGGATTCGCAGATGCGCTTCACCTCGCGCAAGGGGCAGAAACAGGCCAATTACCCGATGGTGGTGCTGATCAACAGCGGCAGCGCCAGCGCCTCCGAGATCGTCGCCGGCTGCCTGCAGGATCACAAGCGCGCCGTCGTCCTGGGGACGCAGAGCTTCGGCAAGGGGAGCGTGCAGACCATCATTCCGATGTCCGACAACTCCGGGCTGCGGCTGACCACCGCCAGGTACTTCACCCCGAGCGGCCGCTCCATTCAGGCCAAGGGGATCACACCGGACATCCTGGCGGAAAAGGTGGAGATCGCGGCTACCCCGGAAAAGAAAGACGGCATGCACATCAGGGAAAAAGACCTGGAGAACCATTTCGAGGGGGACAAGAAGGAGACCGTCGACGAGAAGAAGGTCAAGCCCGCCCCCTACAAGACCGATGAAGCCGTGAAGAGCGATTCCCAGGTGCTGCGCGCATTGGACCTCCTGAAGGGATGGGAGATTCTGAAGGCCATGGGGAAGGTCTCCTGATCGGCAGCTGAATGATCGGATGCATCCGATGCTGAAAAACGGAAGGGGATTTCGCGTCTCCTTCCGTTTTTATTTGGGGTGTCACGCAGGCAAGAAGAGGTTCCAGCGCCGCTCCGGCGATTGGACGAGGGCCGTTCATGTTCAGGCGAATTTCTCCGTATCCCTTGCTGTTGATTTTCATGCTGGTAATCCTGCCTCTTCCTGCCTTTGCCATCTCGACACTTTCCATCTCGTCACCTGCCGCCGACGGTGTCTTCGTCCTGCGGGGTGTGGGGCTGGAGGCGGTGTCGGGCCTGCAGATATCCGTCTCCTATGACTCTGCCACCTTGTCGAACCCGCGGATTGCCTTGGGAAGCCTTGTCAGCGGGATGTATAACGCGACAAATCCCGGTAATCCCATACAGGTGGCGATTGTCAGTACCACTAAAGCCATTAGCGACACCGGCACCATCGCCACCATCACCTTTGAGCGGACCGGCGCGTCGCCCGGCAGGATCACGGCGCTGACGGGTACTCTCATCGATCTGCAGGGAGCAAAAGTGGCAATGGCGCAGCCGATTGTCATAGATCCCCCTGGACCTTCGACCCCAGCCCCTGGTCAGCAGCCCGGCAATCCCACGGGCACCGGCAATCCCACTGGCAATACTGGCAATGCCGGTACAGATACCAACATCAGTGCCACGGGAAGGACGGCAACCGCAACGACTCCTTCCCGTACCGTTGCCGGGACCGTGACCTTCCCCTCCAATGAGACGCCCGCCAATGAAACCAATGAACCGGCGGCAATCGAGCCGGAGCCGCAGATCGAGACGGCGCCGCAGGAGACCCCTGAGCCCCAGGGGGTAGAGGGGGAGGTGCCCGCGGAGGAGAGTGCAGCTCCCGTCCCCGAGGCTGACGAGACCAAGGCTCCGGAGCCGGAAGCAACTGCGCAGCCAGCAGCGGCCCCGCCAGCAGCGGCCCCGCCAGCAGCGGCCCCGCCAGCAGCGGCCCCGCAACCGGTACAAACCGTACTCGAACGCTTCAGAGTTTTCGAGGGGGAGAGGACGGTCCAGAACCAGGTTGCCCTCTTCCATAGCCGCGCTGTCCAGGCCTTTAGCCAGAGTCCCGCGATAGCGATTGCGGACGGCGAAGCGACGGTGAGGCTCACCATTTCGAGGCTGGCCGGCGACAAGGCGCCCAACTTCACCTTCAACTCCGCCCGTTTCGTCTCTCTAGCAAGGAGCGACAACGGGGAATGGGAGGTCGAGGTGAGGCCGGAGAAGGACGCCATCAAAGCCAGCGTCGGCATGTTGTACAACGGCATGGTGCAGGAGTTGCCATTGACCGTAGCGCCGGAGGCGAATGTCGCTCCCAATAAATCAGGTGACATCACCGAGGCTGATTTCCAGCTTTTCCTGAAGGAGCGCGGCACGGCCTCGGCCCCGAAGTTCGACCTGAACGGCGATGGCAGGCGTGACTATATTGACGACTACATTTTCACCGCGAGCTACCTTGTGAAAATGGAGGAAAAGGCAACCAGGAAGCAGGGGGCACAGTCACAAGCCCCCTCTCCCTTGATGGNNCCCTCCCATCAAGGGAGGGGGCGCAAGCAGCAGGTGGGAGCTTAATTTAACCTGACTAGCGATGATCTTCCGCTGTTCAGGTTCCTCCCCCTTCAAGGGGGAGGTCAGGAGGGGGATGGGTGTGTTTTTGCGCCGGTACTACCCCATCCCCACCCCCACCCTCCCCTTGAAGGGGAGGGAGTTTTTCCAGCGGAAGATTTTCGCCAATCAGGTAATTTAATGGCAGTGCCCCTGAGGGGGAGGGCCAGGGAGGGGGAACCGGCCGCGCCCATGGTCTGGTTTTTCTGTTGCCGCAAAACGAACTATAGGGTATACACATTTCTGGTCGGAGGCATTAGCCGTTTCAAAGCATCGTCTGGGCAGCCCTGACGGGTTGGTCCCGGTTGATAAAAGGTCCAGTTGATAAAACGCTCAACACGGGAGGATGATATGTTGGCTCTGCGCGATAGTAAACTTTTCCACCAGCTCTGCTTCATAGACGGGATTTGGACCGGAGCCGACAGCGACGAGACGATCGATGTCGTCAACCCGGCCACCGGTGAAAAGATCGGAACCATTCCCAAGATGGGTGCGGCTGAGACCAACCGGGCCATCGAGGCGGCCTACAGGGCCCTTCCGCAGTGGCGTGCCAAGACGGCGCATGAGCGTTCGGTCATCCTGCGGCGCTGGTCCGAACTGCTTCTGGAGAACCAGGAAGATCTCGCCGTGCTGATGACTGCTGAGCAGGGGAAGCCCCTTGCCGAGTCCCGCGGCGAGACCGTCTACGCAGCGTCGTTCATCGAGTGGTTCGCCGAGGAGGGGAGGCGGATCTACGGGGACGTCATCCCGCCGCATCAAAGCGACAAGAGGATCCTGGTGCTCAAGGAGCCGATCGGGGTCTGCGCGGCCATCACACCCTGGAACTTCCCGTCCGCGATGATCACGAGGAAGGCGGCGCCGGCGCTTGCCGCAGGGTGCACCATGGTGGTAAAGCCTGCCACGGCGACCCCTTTTTCGGCACTGGCCCTGGCCGAACTTGCCCGGCGCGCGGGGGTGCCTGACGGCGTCTTTTCCGTGGTTACCGGCTCTGCCGCCGGGATCGGCGGAGAGATGACCTCCAACCCGCTGGTGCGCAAGCTTACCTTCACCGGCTCGACCGAGATCGGCAAGAAACTCATGGCCCAGTGCGCCGGGACGGTGAAAAAGGTATCCCTCGAGTTAGGCGGCAACGCACCCTTCATAGTCTTCAACGATGCCGATGTGGATGCCGCGGTGGAAGGGGCCATCATCTCCAAATTCCGCAATACCGGCCAGACCTGCGTCTGCACCAACCGGTTCCTGGTGCAGGACGGGGTCTACGATAAATTCGCCGAAAAGCTCGCCGCAGCGGTTGAGAAGATGACGGTTGGCGACGGTCTGAAGGGGGAAACCCAGCAGGGCCCTTTGATCGACATGGCCGGGGTGGAAAAGGTGGAGGAGCACATCGCCGATGCCCTGGCCGGCGGGGCTCGCGTGGTCACCGGTGGCAGGCGCCACGGCCTGGGCGGCAGCTTCTTCGAGCCTACCGTTCTGGCCGACGTCGTTCCCGGCATGCTGGTGGCCCGGGAGGAGACCTTCGGGCCGGTGGCGCCGCTGTTTCGCTTTGAAACGGAGCAGCAGGCGATACAGATGGCCAACGACACCGAGTTCGGTCTTGCCGCCTATTTCTACAGCCGGGATATTTCACGGGTTTGGCGCGTGGCCGAGGCGATCGAGTACGGCATCGTCGGCATCAATACCGGGCTTATCTCCACCACAGTCGCCCCCTTTGGCGGTGTGAAGGAATCCGGCACCGGTCGTGAGGGCTCCAAGTACGGCATCGAGGAGTTTCTCGAGGTGAAATACCTCTGCATCGGAGGGGTGCAGTAAAGAGCTCCGTAGCAGCGACACACCATCATTAACGTAGTATTAAAAAGGAGTTTATGAAAGAGGTGCAGGTATATTCCGGCGGCAGGCTGGCGCGCGGAGAGGCTTATGTGGTGGGGGAATTCCCACTGGTGCTCCGGGTTAATGACAGGGAAATCGTCACCTTAATCGCTTCCCCTCACGACCTCAGGTTTCTGGTGGCGGGATTTCTTCGAGTGCAGGGTTTTGTCAGCAGTGTCGACGACTTCCTGATGCTGAGCGTCTGCAACGATTACGGTATAGCCAATGTCCGCGTCAGGGGTGAACTCCCGGCAGAGCTGAAACCGATCCTCACCTCCGGGTGCGGCACCGGCATCACCTTTACACTCCCTGGTACCGGTAACCCCGGTAAGCTGGCGCCGGAGCAGGAGCGAGCCGCACCGGTACCTCCGGCTGCCGTCTTTGCCCTGATGGAACAGCTGGCCCGGAAGGCTGAGAAATACAGCAGACACGGCGGTGTCCATTCCGCCGCCGTGGGCGACTCCGACGGCGACCTCCTTTTGCATGCGGAGGACATCGGTCGTCACAACACCTTTGACAGGTTGGCCGGCGAGGCACTGCTGAAGGGGGTGGAACTGGCGGGGAAACTGCTGGTGACATCGGGGCGCGTTTCCGCAGAAATGGCTGCCAAGGCAGCGGCCCTCGGCATCCCCCTGATCGCCTCCCGCACCTCTCCAACGGACATGGCGATCAGGATCTGCAAGGATGCGGGAATCACCCTGATCGGCTATCTGCGCGGCGCCAGGTTCAACGTCTATGCACACCCCGAGATGCTGTTGATTGAGCCGTAAGCGCGGCGGCATCTGCTGTTTCCCCCCTCTCCCTAACCCTCTCCCACCAGGGGAGAGGGGACTTACTTTCCTACCTTCACTTTCCTGCCTTTAGCCCCCCTCCCTTTATGGGAGGGGCTGGGGGAGGGAGCCTTCTCCCTGTTAATTAGAGCCCGGTATATGTTTTCCGGCCGATTGAGCGAAATCAGGGGATGCAGCCGGAGGAGTTCCTGCCGTAATCCGGCTTGCACGAAGAGAATTCCCCAACCTCCACCTATTTCTGCAATTGACAAAGCGGGGTAAAAACTGTATACAGTATCCGTTCAAATGAAGCATGACTGTTGCGCTGTATTCCCATAAATGGTATAAATCGCTGAACAAATCTGGAGGAGGGATCATGATCGAAGCGTACTTAAAGCAAGAGGCAGAAAGAAAGGCATTGGGAATTCCTGCAAAGCCGCTCGACCCGGAGCAGACCGCGGGAGTGTGCAAGCTGTTGGAGGCACCCCCCGCAGGCAAAGAGGCATTCCTGCTGGAGCTCCTCAAGGAGAGGGTATCCCCCGGTGTGGACCCGGCGGCCGAAGTTAAGGCCTCTTTTCTCGCCGGCATCGTTGCCGGTTCCGTCAAATCCCCGCTGGTCTCCAAAAAAGAGGCTGTGCAGATCCTGGGCACCATGCTGGGCGGCTACAACGTGGCTCCCCTGATCGCCGCCATCAAGGATCCGGAACTGGCAGTGGAGGCAGTGACCGCCCTCTCCGGCACCACCCTCGTTTATGACGCCTTCGACGAAATCCTGGAGCTCTCCAAGAGCAACGCCTCCGCCAAAAAAGTCCTCGATTCCTGGGCCGCCGCTGAGTGGTTCACCTCGAAGGCCGGCCTCCCCGAGACGGTGAAGGTAAAGGTCTACAAGGTCGAGGGCGAGATCAACACGGACGACTTCTCCCCCGCAGGCGACGCCTGGAGCCGCCCCGACATCCCGCTGCACGCCCTCGCCATGGGCAAGACCCGCTTCCCGGACGGCAACGACACCATCGCCAAGTTCAGGGCCGACGGCTTCCAGGTCGCCTTCGTGGGGGACGTGGTCGGCACCGGTTCCTCCAGGAAATCGGCCTGCAACAGCGTGCTCTGGCACATCGGCCAGGACATCCCGGCCGTGCCGAACAAGAGAAGGGACGGCATCATCATCGGCGGCGTCATCGCGCCGATCTTCTTCAATACCGCCCAGGACTCCGGCGCGTTCCCGATCAAGACCGACGTCTCCAAGATGAAGACCGGCGACGTGATCGTGGTCGACTCCAAGAAGGGTGAGATCAGGACCGAGTCCGGCGAGGTGCTCTCCACCTTCGCTATCTCCCCCAACACGCTCTCCGACGAGTTCCGCGCCGGCGGCAGGATCTCCCTCATCATCGGTCGCGCCCTGACCGATCGCGCCAGGAAGGCGCTCGGCCTCGCGCCGACCGACGTCTTTACCCTTCCGGTCAACCCGGTGCCCAAGGCAGGGCAGGGATACACCCAGGCCCAGAAGATGGTCGGCAAGGCCTGCGGCGTAGTGGGCGTTCTCCCGGGTACCGCTTGCGAGCCCGCCATGACCACGGTCGGTTCGCAGGACACCACCGGTCCGATGACGGCCGACGAACTGAAGGAACTCGCCTGCCTGAAGTACCTGGCACCGATGTTCATGCAGTCCTTCTGCCACACGGCCGCCTATCCGAAACCGGCCGACGTGAAGATGCACAAGAGCCTTCCCGGCTTCATGATCGATCGCGGCGGGGTGCCGCTCAAGCCGGGCGACGGCGTCATCCACTCCTGGCTGAACCGGCTGCTCGTTCCCGATACCGTCGGGACCGGCGGCGATTCCCATACCCGCTTCCCGATCGGGATCTCCTTCCCGGCCGGCTCCGGCCTGGTCGCCTTCGCAGGGGCGCTGGGCTTCATGCCGCTGGACATGCCCGAGTCCGTGCTGGTCCGCTTCAAGGGGAAATTCAACCAGGGGATCACGCTGCGCGATGCCGTGAACGCCATCCCGCTTTGGGCCATCAAGCAGGGCCTTCTCACCGTGCCGAAGAAGAACAAGGTGAACGTGTTCAACGGCCGCATCCTCGAGATGGAAGGGCTTCCCGATCTCTCCGTGGAGCAGGCGTTCGAGCTCACCGACGCCGCAGCCGAGAGGAGCGCCGCCGCGGGCTGCATCAAGCTCTCCGAAGAGTCCGTCGCCAAGTACCTGCGCTCCAACGTGGCGCTGATGCGCAAGATGATCGCCGACGGCTACCAGGACGCCAACACGCTGCAAAACCGCATCAACGCCGTCGAGGAATGGCTCAAGGAGCCCAAACTCCTGGCAGCCGACGCCAACGCCGAGTACGCGGCAGTGATCGAGATCGATCTCGCCGAGATCACCGAGCCGATCCTTGCCTGCCCGAACGACCCGGACGACGTCAAGGTCCTCTCCGAGGTTGCCGGAACCCCGATACAGGACGTCTTCCTCGGCTCCTGCATGACCAACATCGGTCACTTCCGCGCAGCTGGCGAGATCTGGAGGGGCAAGAAGTTCAACCCGTCGATCCGCACCTGGATCTGCCCGCCGACCCGCATGGATCAGCAGCAGTTGAAGGACGAGGCGTTCTTCTCGATCTACAGCGCCGTCGGCGCCCGCATCGAGATCGCAGGCTGCTCGCTCTGCATGGGTAACCAGGCCCGCGTCCCCGACGCGGTGAACATGTTCTCCACCTCGACCCGTAACTTCGACGACAGGATCGGCAACGGCGCCAAGGTGTTCCTGGGATCCGCAGAGCTCGGCGCCATCACGGTCAACCTCGGCAAGCTCCCGACCCCCGCCGAGTACCTGGCCCAGTACCAGGAGCGGGTAGAGCCGAACAAGGAGACCATCTACAAGTACCTCCAGTTCGACGAGATCGCTGAGTACAAATAATCAGTAGATAAGAAGCGGTACAGGAAGCTGCAAATGAGAAGGCCCGACGGGAAACCGCCGGGCCTTTTTGCGTTTTGAGATGCCGGCGGGTTGGGGGAGGGCGAACACAAGGTTCGCCCCTACCGGCGTTGGGGCGAACCTGGTGTTCGCCCCGGATCTCTCCTCCCTCCGGGAAGACTCCCCCTACACAAGCTTCTTCAGCTCCTCGATCAGATCCCTTAACAGATCGTATCCGTCCTGCCAGAAACCGGGGTCGCTCATCACGATGCCGGCAGGTGCCAGGGTTTCGGCCGGGGTCCTGGAACCGCCGTCGGCGAGGATGTCGCGGTAGATCGGGATGAAGCTCTCCCGCTGCTTCAGGTAACGCTGGTAGAGCGAGAGCACGAGCAGCTCGGCGCAGGTGTACGAGTAGCAGTAGAAGCGGGCATGGATGAAGTGGGAGATGTAGCTCCAGCCGAAACGGTACGGGTCAATCATCTGCACCGCATCGCCGTAGAGTTTGCCGTTCTCCTCCCACCAGATATCGCAGAGTTGACTCGCCGTCAGCAGCCCTTCCTTTCTCTCAAGGTGCATCCTCTCCTCGAACCTGGTGAGGACGTTCTGGCGGAAGGTGGTGGCGATGATGTCCTCGATCTTGGCGCAAAGCAGCGATCTCTTGACCGCGTTGTCGGTCTCGTTCTCAAGGAGCTGCCGGGTTAGCAGCATCTCGCCGAATACCGAGGCGGTCTCGGCAAGCGGCAGCGGCGGGTGGTAGTTCAGCATGGTCTGGCGCTGGGCCAGCATGAAATGGATGCCGTGTCCCACCTCATGGGCGATGGTGGAGACGTCGCGCAGGTTGCCGGTGAAGTTCAAAAGCAGGTACGGGTCGAGGGACGGGGTCATCCCCATGCAGAAGGCGCCTCCGCTCTTTCCGGGGCGCGGCAGCACGTCGACCCGTTTTTCCAGGAAAAAGGAATCCGCCAGTTGCGCGAACTCCGCGGAGAAGCCGCGGTAGGCCTCGACCACCATGACGCGCGCCTCATCGAAGCTGTACTGCCTGCCGCTGTCGGACAAGGGGGCGTAGACGTCGCTGTTCTTCAGGCGCGGCATGCCGAGAAGCTGCGCCTTCAGCCTGAAGTACTCCTGGGCCAGCGGGTAGTTGCTCTCCGAGACCTGCATCAGGCTCTCGACCACCGGGGTCGGTATCTCGTTCCCCAGGTTGGTCGGCTCCATCGGGTGGCCGTAGTTTCTGAGCTCCAGCTCCTGCGAGTGGTCCAGTGCCACGTTGTTGAAGACGGCGGAGAACAGGATCTCGTGCTCCTCGTGGCGCTTGAGGAAGGTGCCGAACGCCCTTTCCCTGAGTTCGGCATCCGGGTGATGCAAAAGCGCCAGGACCTCCTCTCCGGTCATCTCGCGCTTCTCCCCCTCGATCTCCAGCGTGTAGCGCAGCGAGGCGGAAACCTCGTCGAAGAGCCGGCAAAAGGCCTGCACCCCGGTGAGGCTCTTCTGGGAGAGCAGGCTCTCCTCCCGTTCGGTGAGCGTGTGGCTCTTGAACTTGCGCAGGACTTCCAGGAAGTGGCGGTAGGGGGCAAGCAGGAGGTCGTTCAGGAGCGCCTGGAAGGGCTCCTCCTCCATCTGGATGATCTCCAGATCGAAGAAGAGGAGCTCCCTTCCCATGAGATTGCCGAACTCGGCGGATTTCTGGGAGAGCCGCTTGTTTTCATCGCTCTCGCTGTCGGCGGCAAAGAGCAGGTAGGCGTAGAGCTGCGGCTTGGCCAGCGCCTCCTGCAGCGTCTCGTAACCGCGCAGCGCCTCCAAAAGCGCCTCTGCCGACAGCCCGGCCACCTTGCTGCGGTAGCGTTCCCTGAAGGCTGCGACCTGCGAGGCCCCTTCCTCGAAGGAGCGCGTGAGTTCGGGAGCGGAAGGGGAGGGGTAGAGGGGGGTGGTATCCCAATTAAGGTCGCTGTTCATGGTGCTCTCCTCAGGTGCAACTTTGTCAATGATTTCATGTGAATGCCCTCCCGATAGTAATCCATGGGGTGCTGGCTGTCAAGAGAGCCTCCCCCCGCAGTCGCAGGCCCGCTTTTTTCCTGCACGGGACCGGTGTCGGTTCCTTGACAAAGATGAGCGGTGCGATAGAAATTAAATATTAAAATGCTCAAATTAAACGCCGTTTTTGCCCGATCCGTCACTCGGGCATTCGTTTCAGGGTGCGCCGTGGCAGCGGCATTCCTGCCGCGGTGGCCGCTGCGATAATCGCGACAGGAATGCCGCTGCTACAGGTGATGGAACTACGATAACTAACGCAGCATGTGGGAGTTGGTCCCTCTGGAAAAAACAGCAGGATTCGCTGAGAGGTCGCATGGAAAAGCTTCTTGTCGCCGGTGACGTGCAGGTCGTTGGTGGGGTCAAATCGGGGCTTGGCAAAGAGTACATTCTACTTGAGGGAATGGACCTTGACCGTGCCAGGGAGCTCTTTATAAGGCATGTCCCGAAGGTGGTCCTGCTCGACCTCGGGCTGACCCAAGGTCCGAAGGGCTCGGATGGGAGTTGCTGCGACCCTGAAGGATATTGCTGGCTGGAATGGATGATCGAGAACCGGCCCGGCACCAAGGTCGTGGTGCTGACCGGAAAAGAGGCGCGCGAAATGGGCTATCGTGCGGTGGGGCACGGTGCCTATGATTTTCACCAGAAACCGATCGAGCTTGCGCGACTGAAGATGGTCATCGCGAGAGCGTTCCACTTAAACGAGATAGAGGAGCAGAGGCTACGGCTGCTGGATGCCTTGGAGCGAAGCACCGCAAGTATAGAGGGGATTGCGGGGCAGTGTGCCGCGATCCGGGAACTCTTCAGTAACATGCAGAGCGTGGCTCTGGAGGGACCGGAGTTGGTTCAGGGACAAACGGACGCCGGCAGGGAATCAGCGGGTCGGGGGCAGCGTTCCACTTTCATTGTGGCAACGCCTTCTGTTACCCCCATCCCCCTCCCGACCTCCCCCTTGAAGGGGGAGGAGTCCCCAACGTCCCCTTCAAGCTTGAAGAGGGAGGGAGCCCCAACGTCCCCTTCAAGCTTGAAGAGGGAGGGAGCCCCAACGTCCCCTCCCCTTCAAGGGGAGGGACAGGGTGGGGATGGGGCCGGCAATGACGGCGGAAGCCACTTCTTGAAGAAGACGGCGTCGCAAACGGCGGCATGGGGCGCTCCCGAGGAACAGGGGAGTGATGCCGGCAACGCGCGGCAGGGGAGAGAAGCGGTCTCGCCGACGGAGCACCTGACTCTCAGGGAGGTCCGCGACAGGGTGGAGAAGGGGATGATCACAGCCGCGGTCGGCAACTGCGGGGGAAACATGGTGAGAGCCTCGGAACTGCTCGGTGTCAGCCGACCTGCCCTATACGACCTGATGAAAAAGCACGGGCTTTTCAAGTCGGCTCCCCGGCAGTGAGCGTCAGATCTCCACTCTGCTGCTGCCGTCGCGCGGCACCAGCTCGCTGAAGAAGTTGATCGTGCTGAACCGGCCGGACACCGCGGCTGCCGATTGCGAACTGAAGCGGCCGACGTGGATCAGGTAGCCGATGCCGAAGAGCTGCGCCGTCTTAAGGTTGGTCTCGCTGTCCTCGCCGAGCATGGTGCGCTCCGGTTCGAAAGGTATCCTCTCCTGCAGTTTCCCCCAGAACGCCGGCTCCTCCTTGGGAAGTCCCAGGTCGTGCGCCGAGACGATTCCGTCGAAATACGGTCCGATCCGGGTCCTGCGCAGCTTCAGATCGAGCGTCTTGCCGTGAGCGTTGGTCACCAGGTAAATCCCCTTGCCGTGCCGGCGCAGGTAGAGCAGGAATTCGGTGACGAACGGATGCACCGCGATCAGGTGGTCGATCTCCTCCTTCAGTACCGGGATGTCGAGCCCCAGCTGGTCGGACCAGTAGTCGAGGTCGGTCCAGTTGAGGGTGTTCTCCTGGGAGCGAAACATCCGGTGCAGCAGCTCCTTGGCGGCGGCGTGGCTCATGCCGTTTTTCTCGGCGTAGCGCTTGGGGACGTGCTCCAGCCAGAAATGGTCGTCGAAATGACGGTCCAAAAGCGTGCCGTCCATGTCCAGGAGTACCGTGTCGATCTGGTTCCAATCTATCTTCATAAAGTCCTTAAAAAAGTACTGGCCACGGAGACACGGAGAGCACGGAGAAAAACTGAAAAAAGGTTAAATTCTTCTTTCGTTTTTCTCCGTGACTCCGTGTCTCCGTGGCCAAAGGGTCTTTTACGCCTTTTCCTGCAGGAACCGCTTTATCTGCTCGCGGTCCGCCGCCATCACTTCGCAGCGGGTTTCCAGCCCGTCCAGCGCCGCCAGTGCGGCGGGGAGCGGCGGCGGAAAACCGATACCCTTCTCGACCGCCTCGCCGAACTTCGCCGGATGCGCGGTGGCAAGGCAGATCACGTAGGATCCGTCCTTCACGCACTCAAGCGCCCCGCGCACGCCGACCGCCGTATGCGGGTCGAGGATGTAGTCGTTCTCCTTATTGAAGGAGGCGATGGTGTCGAGGGTCTGCCTCTCGTCGACCGAGCAGGTGAGAAACTCGCTCTGAACCCGCTCGATCTCCTCTTTGCCGAACACGATCCTGCCGCTTTGCTGCAGCTCTGCGAAGGCTGCGCGCACCCTCTCCGGGTTTTCATTGAACAGGTAAAACAGGTAGCGCTCCAGATTCGATGCCAGCTGGATGTCCATCGAGGGGGAGACGGTCTGCACCACCTTGCCCAGGGAATAGTCGCCGCTTGCCACGAAGCGGCTCAATATGTTGTTCTCGTTGGTGGCCAGTATCAGCCTGGAAACCGGCAGGCCCATCCGTTTGGCCAGATATCCCGCGAAGATGTCGCCGAAATTCCCGGTGGGAACCGAGAAGACCACCTCCTTCTGCTCGGGGAGCCTTCCCCAGGCATAGAAGTAGTAGACCACCTGGGCCAGCACCCGCGCCCAGTTGATGGAGTTCACCGCGCCTAGCGCGTACTCCTTTTTGAAGGAGAGGTCGTTGAAGAGCGACTTGACGATCTCCTGGCAATCATCGAAGGTGCCGTGTACCGCGATATTGTGGACGTTCTCGTCGAGCACCGAGGTCATCTGCAGCGCCTGGATCGGGGAGGTCTTCAGGTGCGGGTGCAGGATGAAGATGTTGATGTTCTCCTTGCCGCGCACCCCGGCGATGGCGGCGCTGCCGGTGTCCCCCGAGGTGGCGCCCAGGATGTTCATCTTCTCGCCGCGCTCCTTCAAGAGGTACTCGAACAGGTTGCCCAGAAGCTGCAGCGCCACGTCCTTGAAGGCGAGCGTCGGTCCGTGGAACAGCTCCAGGATGTAGACGCCGTCCTTTTTCACCAGCGGGGTGGTCTCGGGGTGGTCGAAGCTCGCGTAGGAACGGTCGATCAGCTCCTTCAGATCCTGCTTCGGTATGTCGGTTGCAAAAAGGGAGATGATGTTGAAGGCGAGCTCGCGGTAGGGGAGCTTGGACCAGGCGTAAAGGGTCTCCCGGTCAATCCGCGGGATGCTCTCCGGCAGGATGAGCCCTCCGTCCGTGGCGAGCCCCATCATGACTGCGTCCTTGAAGCCGATCGGTGCGATGTTTCCCCTGGTGCTGATGTATTTCATGTCAATTCTCTTCCCCGCTGAAGTATTTTGATCCTGCTTTGGCAACGTCAATATATAGCAGTTTAAAGTGCAAAAGTGAAGCGATTGCTCGGTTGGGGGTGGTTTCGGCTCGGGGGTCCCGTCGTTTTGACTGGCAGTTGTGACGGGGGAGTGGTAGAGTCGGTGCTGCAGATTCCACCGTGCTCGCCAGGCCCCTATATATTAATGCCGTGAGCATATTAATTATCGTCAATGAGGCGAGCGGGGAGCTCGCCGCTATGGTGCGAACGGCTGATGAAACCGCTCCGGTTTTACCGTCGCAGGTGGCGCGAAGCGCTGGAAATCGATGTGTTTTTGAAAAAAAGCGCTTGCATAAAGAACTCTTCCATGCTAAATATTGGTTCACATCTTAATGTTCACTCAAAGTGAGCTCCTCCGGCTCACTTTTTTTATTGGAAAACGTAATATGGCAAAGGTTGATGCAGCAGAAAGAATTACCCGGATCGCCGAAGGGATTATCGCCCCGCTCGGCCTGGGTCTGGTGGACCTCGAGTACAAGCGCGAGGGTAGGGACATGGTGGTGCGCCTCTTCATCGAGAAGGAGGGGGGGATCACCCTCGATGACTGCTCCGCGGTCAGCAGGGAGCTCTCCGACATCCTGGACGTGGAAGATTTCATGCCGGAGCATTACACGCTGGAGGTCTCCTCGCCGGGGATCTGCCGTCCGCTCAAGAAGCTTGCCGACTACCAGCGCTTCGTCGGCAGCCTGGTCAAGGTGAAAACCTTCGAGCAGTTGACCGACGACGCCGGCAACAAGCGCAAGACCTTTCTCGGCACCCTGACCGGGGTGGAGGAGGGTGTCATCAATATCCACCTGAGCGAAGGGCAGCACGCCGCAATCCCGCTGGAGAAGGTGGCGAAGGCCAATCTGGAATTCGAATTCTAACGGTTTTTGAAATGACAATATCAGCGACTCGAAGGAGACAGTGACGTGGAAACGAGCTTTAACCTCAAGCATACTATCGACCAGATCGTTAAAGAGAAGGGTATAGATAAAAGTATCGTGCTGGAAGCGCTGGAACAGGCTGTCCTCACGGCTGCCAACAAGAAGTTTCGCAATACCCGCGATCTGGAGGCTCACTACAACGCCGAGATCGGCGAAGTGGAGCTGTTTGAGTTCGTTACCGTCGTGGACGAGGTGCAGGATTCCTATCGCGAGATCGAGCTGGATGAGGCGCGCGAGGAGGATCCGGACGTCGAGGTCGGCGACTCGATCGGCATGAAGATGGATGCCAGCGGCTTCTCCAGGATCGCGGCGCAGACGGCCAAGCAGGTGATCATCCAGCGGGTCCGCGAGGCGGAGCGCGAAACCATATTCAACGAATTCCTGGAGCGCCAGGGGGAGATCGTGAACGGCGTGGTGCGCCGCTTCGAGAAGGGTGACCTGATCGTCGACCTGGGACGCGCCGAGGCGCTGCTGCCGCACAAGGAGCAGGCGCCGCGCGAGGTGTACCGCCAGGGGGACCGGGTCAAGGCGCTGATCACCGAGATCCGGATGACCACCAAGGGGCCCCAGATCCTCCTTTCCCGCACCCACCCGACCATGCTCGCCAAGCTGTTCGAGGCCGAGGTCCCGGAGATCGCCGAGGGGATCGTCGAGATCAAGAGCGTGGTGCGCGAGCCGGGCGGCAGGGCGAAGATCGCCGTCTACTCGCACGACAACGACGTCGATCCGGTGGGCGCCTGCGTCGGCATGCGCGGCAGCCGGGTGCAAAACGTGGTCTCCGAACTGCGCGGCGAGAAGATCGACATCATCCCCTGGTCCGAGGACATCGCCCGCTTTGCCTGCAACGCGCTGGCGCCGGCCGTGGTGACCAAGGTCTATGTCGACGACGAGGATTACGCCATGGAGGTGATCGTGGCGGACGACCAGCTCTCGCTCGCCATCGGCAAGCGCGGCCAGAACGTGCGGCTCGCCGCCAAGCTGACCGGCTGGAAGATCGACATCAAGAGCGAGTCCCGCATGGCCGAGGCCGAGCTGCAGCAGTTTGCCTCCTTCGACGGCACCGAAGCCGAGGAGGAGCCCGAGACGGCAGCCGGCGCAGAGATCGAGGCCGGAGCAGAGCCGGCATACCAGGAGTCGGAAGCTGTCGAGGCCCCGGCGGAGCCGGTGCAGGACCAGGCCGCAGCCGGGAATGAGGCCGCAGCCGGGAATGAAGAGGAGTCGGTATAACAGCTATGCCAAAGGCTAACCCCCAGAGAAGCTGCCTTGCCTGCCGCGAGGTGAAGGACAAGGGGAGCCTGCTTCGTTTCGTGCTGGCGCCGGACCGGACCGTGGTGCCGGATCTGCAGCAGAAGCTCCCCGGGCGGGGGGTCTACACCTGCATGAAGGGATCCTGCCTGAGGCTCGCCGCGCAGAAGAAGCAGTTCAGCCGCGGCTTCAAGGGGGAGGTGCTGGGGGCCGAGGCCGAAAGCCTGACCCGCCAGGTGACCGAGAAGCTGGAGGAGCGGATAGCCTCCTACCTCTGCCTTGCCAACAAGGGAGGCAAGATCGTATCGGGATCGGACCAGGTGATGGATAAGCTGAAGAAGGGGGGTGCCGGCCTGCTGTTTATCGCGACCGACATCTCCGTCGACATCGGCGAGAAGTTCCGGGGCGTGGCCAGGCTCAAGGGGGTCCCTTGCGTGGCCCTGTTCAGCAAGGAGCGTCTCGGGGGATTGTTGGGAAAAGAGCTCAGGAGCGTTCTGGCTGTGTCGGACAGCGGCTTCGTAGGATCTATAAGTTTGGAAACGGAAAAGTACAGGAACTTCTTTGAGGAGGAGCGCAAGTAGATGAGCAAAACCCGCGTATACGAGCTGGCGCAGCAGATGGGGATCGATAATAAGGAGCTTATGGCAAGGCTTGCCGACCTGGGCGTGCCGGTCAAGAACCATATGGCCGTTATTGAAGATGCGGACGTCAAGGCACTGTCCGCCCCTGCGCAGACAACCCACAAAGAGGTTTCCCAGGAAGAAGTCCGCGTGAAGCCGACCCTGATCCGCAGACGCGCCAAGGCGGTGGAGCCGTCGGCCGAAGCTGAGGCTGCCGAGGCGGCCCCGGCCGAAGTCCCGAAGCAGGAGGCTGCCGAGCAGCCGGCTCCGCCCGTCAAGGCGGAAGCCGAGGCCGAGGCGGCACCTGCTCCCAAGCCGGCACGACCTGCCGTCGAGCCGACCAGGGCCAGGATCATCGAGGCAGCTCCGGTTGCCAAGCCCGCACCCGCAGCAGCGCCGGCTGAAAAACCGGCCCCGGCGGCAACAGCCGCGCCGGTCAAGCCGGCTGCCCCCTCGGCACCGGCCGCCCCGGTTGCCGAAGCTGGCGCACCGGCCGCAGCTGCCGCAGCACCCGTACTTGGCGCTGAGGAGGCCAAGCCCGCCGCCAAGCCCGAGGCTGCCGCAATGCCCGAGGCCGCCGCGAAGCCCGAGGCTGCCGCGAAGCCCGAGGCTGCCGCGAAGCCCGAGGCTGCCGCTCCGGTCGAGGCACCGGCCGTCGCTGCCAAGGTGGAAGCCGAGCCGGAAAGGGCCACCGCTACCAAGGCGAGGATCCTGGGAAGGGTGGAGATCCCGATCCCGGCCCAGCGCCCGCCCGAGCGCCGCGAGTATCAGCGCACCGCCCCGGGCGAGCGTCCCGCTCCGCGTCCCGGCATGCCGCGCGGCGTAGAGCGTCCCGGCACCGAGCGTCCGGCGCCCCGTCCGGGAGCACCCCGTCCGGGAGCACCCTCGGCACGCCCCGGCGAAAGGCCCGCACCCGGGCGTCCCGGCGAGAGGCCGTCAGGTCCCGCCCGCGGTCCCGAGCGTCCCGCGCCGCTCGCCCCGATCGATACCGCGGCACTGGCCGAGGAGCGTCGCAAGGGGAGGAAGGCGGCTCCCGCCCCCGCACCGGACTTCAGCAAGCCCGGCAAGAAGGGGGGAGCTCCGGTAGCCAAGAAGAAGGAAGTCTTCAAAAAGCCGGATCTGCTCGACAAGCGCGAGCGGGTTTTCGAGCCGGGCCCCCGTTCGGGCAAGGGTAAGAAGCGCTACGTCGAGAAGGTCCAGATCGGCAAGAAGACCGAGATCACGGTACCCAAGGCGATCAAGAGGATCATCAAGATCACCGAATCGATCACCGTCGGCGAACTCGCCAAGAGGATGGGGATCAAGGCAACCGATCTGATCCGCGCCCTCATGAAGATGGGGGTCATGGCGACCATCAACCATCCGCTCGACTTCGACACCGCCACCCTGCTCGCCACCGATTTCGGCTACGAGATCGAGAACGTGGCGCTCGACGTGGACGAGATGCTGGAGGCCGAGCCGGATACCCCGGAGTCCCTGATCAAGCGTCCGCCGGTGGTCACCATCATGGGTCACGTCGACCACGGCAAGACCTCGCTTTTGGATGCGATCCGCGAGGCTAACGTCATAGCAGGCGAGGCTGGCGGCATCACCCAGCACATCGGCGCCTACGACGTCGAGCTGAACGGCCGCAAGATCACCTTCCTCGACACCCCGGGCCACGAGGCGTTCACCGCCATGCGCGCCAGGGGAGCCAAGGTGACCGACATCGTCATCCTGGTGGTGGCAGCCGACGACGGCGTCATGCCGCAGACCCGCGAGGCGGTGAACCATTCCAAGGCGGCAGGCGTACCGATCATCGTCGCCATCAACAAGATCGACAAGCCGGACGCAAGCCCGGGCAAGGTGAAGCAGGAACTGATGGAGTTCGGCCTGGTCTCGGAGGAGTGGGGCGGCGAGACGATCTTCGTCGAGGTCTCCGCCAAGAAGCGGATCAACCTCGAGTCGCTGCTGGAGATGGTCCTCCTGCAGGCCGACGTGCTCGAACTCAAGGCGAACCCGGAGAAGGCGGCGCGCGGCACCATCGTAGAGGCGAAACTCGACAAGGGGCGCGGCCCGGTAGCGACCGTCCTGGTCCAGGAAGGAACCCTGAAAGGGGGAGACTACTTCGTGGCCGGCGTGCACTACGGACGTGTGCGTGCCATGCAAAACGATCGCGGCGAAAAGGTATTGGCAGCGGGACCCGCCATGCCGGTCGAGGTGATCGGATTCACCGGGGTTCCGGATGCCGGCGACATCTTCGTCGCCATGGCCGACGAGAAGCAGGCCAAGGAGATCGCAACCCACCGTCAGATCAAGCTGCGCGAGACGGAACTCGCCAAGCACACCAAGCTTTCTCTGGAGCAGCTCTACGAGAAGATCCAGAAAGGCGAAGTGAAGGACCTGAACGCCATCGTCAAGGGGGACGTTCAGGGGTCGGTAGAGGCAGTGGCCGAGTCGCTCAGAAAACTCAGCACCGCGGCGATCCGTCTCAACGTGCTGCACGCCTCGGTCGGCGCCATCACCGAGACCGACGTCAACCTGGCCAGCGCATCAAACGCCATCATCCTGGGGTTCAACGTGCGCCCCGAGGTGAAGGCCGCGGCCCTCGCCGAGAAGGAAGGGGTCGACCTCAGGCTCTACAACATCATCTACGATGCGGTGGACGACATCAAGAAGGCGATGGAGGGGCTCCTGGAGCCTACCTTCAAGGAGAAGAACCTGGGGCGCGCCGAGATCAGGGAGACCTTCCAGGTACCCAAGCACGGCACGGTGGCGGGCTCCTACGTCACCGACGGCAAGATCGTCAGAAACGCCCAGGTGCGCCTGCTGCGGGACAACGTGGTGGTCTTCGAGGGGAAACTCTCCAGCCTGCGCCGCTTCAAAGACGACGTGAAGGACGTGGCGACCGGCTACGAGTGCGGCATCTCGCTGGAGAACTACAACGACATCAAGATCGGCGACATCATCGAGTGCTTCGAGATGGAGAAGTTCGCCGGCAAACTGTAAATACAAAGGTCCAACTCCCTCCCCCTTTTTCATAAACCCTCCCCCCTTTGAAAAAGGGGGGTCGGGGGGGATTTGGCCCAAGGCGCCAAGGCGATAGCAGCTGGCAACCGAGTAAAATCCCCCTGAATCCCCCTTTTTCAAAGGGGGACTTTTTGAATCGACGTCCGCAATAATAATGGACAAAACGAGAGAGTACTTCAAGACATGGTAAAACGTTCAGACAAGGTGGGGGAGGCGATCCACAAGATCGTCTCCGAGCTGCTGATCAAGGGGCTCAAGGACCCGCGCATAGGTTTCGTCACCATCACCGGCGTCAAGATCACCACCGACATGCGTCAGGCAACGGTGTACTTCACGGTGATGGGAACAGACGAAGAGAAGAAGCATACCGAGGCGGGGCTGAACAGCGCCCGGGGCTTCATCAGGAAGGAGATCGGGCAGGCGCTCAAGATGCGCTTCACCCCGGACATCCATTTCAAATACGACAGCTCAGCTGACTACGGCCAACATATCGAATCGATACTGAAGGAGATAGGCGCTAAGGATGACGGCGATAATACCTGAGATAACGCAGATACTGGCCGAGATCGAGAAAAGCAGCACCTTTTTGATCACAAGCCACGAAAGCCCGGATCCCGACGCGGTCGGCTCCTCGCTGGCCCTGGCCAACTATCTTGCGGCCCGCGGCAAGGATGTCACCGTCTACCTGTGCGACCCGGTTCCCGAGAACTGCGCCTTTCTCCCCATGGCGGACCAGGTCTTCGGGGAGCTGCCGGAAAAGGAATTCGACGTCTGCTTCGTGCTGGACGTGGGCGAGTTCAGAAGGGCCGGCAAGGCGATCACCGCGAGCGAGCGCATCGGCCGTTTCATCAACATCGACCACCACCTGGGGTGCGAGAACTTCGGTCTGCACAACCTGATCGACCCCAGGGCGTGCGCCACCGCCGCCCTGATCTACCGGATCATCAAGGCCGCCGGCCACGAGGTCGATTACCCCACCGCGCTTTGCATCTACACCGCCATCCTGAGCGACACCGGCAGCTTCCATTACTCCAATTCCGATCCCGAGTCGTTCGCCATCGCCGGCGAGATGATAGCCAAGGGTGTGAACGCCTGGGACGTCAACGAAAACCTCTACGAGAGCGAGCCGCTGCAGAGGATCGCGCTTCTGGCCCTGGCGCTCTCCGATCTCACCGTCTCTCCCGGCGGCGAGTACGCCTCGGTCACCGTGACCCTGGAGATGTACCGGCAGACCGGTTCCACCGCTGAGGATACCGACCGTTTCATCAATTATCCCCGCTCGATCCGCGGCGTGCAGGTGGCGCTTTTCTTCCGCGAGATCAGCGAAGGGCTCTTCAAGGTAGGCTTCCGGTCCAAGGGGAAGGTCGACGTCTCGGCCGTTTCCGCCCATTTCGGCGGCGGCGGGCACCATAACGCCGCGGGGTGCAACGTGAAGGGGACCCTGGCCGAGGTGAAGGCGCTGGTGTTCGACCGCCTGGAGAAGATGCGCTGATGCTGAACGGTTTTTTCGTGATCGACAAGCCGGCCGGCGTCACCTCGCATGACATCGTGGCCATGGTGCGGCGCGCCATCGGGCAGAAGAAGGTGGGGCACACCGGCACGCTCGACCCGTTTGCCACCGGCGTGCTCCCGGTAGCGGTGGGCGAGGGGACCAAGAGCATCCAGTTCCTGGACGAGTCGCAAAAGGAGTACCGGGCCGTGCTGCGGCTGGGGATCTCCACCGACAGCCAGGACCTGACCGGCCAGGTCACCTCTGAGCGCGACTGGTCGCATGTCACGGCCGAAGATCTGCAGCGTCTGCTGCCGCAGTTTCTCGGGCGCATCTCGCAGCTTCCACCCATGTTCTCCGCCCTGAAGCGCGACGGCGTACCGCTTTACAAGCTGGCCCGAAAGGGGATCGAGATCGAGCGGGAGCTGCGCGAGGTGGAGATCCATGCGCTGAGCTTCGACTGGATCAGGCTCCCCGAGGCCTGTTTCACCGTGCGCTGCTCGCGCGGCACCTACGTGCGCACCCTGGCCTGCGACATCGGCGAGGCGCTCGGCTGCGGCGCCCACCTGCTCGAGCTCAGGCGCACCCGAAGCGGGCTGTTCCGCGAGGCGGAGTCGATCGGCATCGAGGAGCTTGCCGCCTCCAAGAGCCAGCAGGGGCTGCTGTTCCCGCTGGACCGGGCGCTTTCCCACCTGAAGGAGCTCGCCCTTAACGAGCAGGGGGGGAGGAAGGTGTCGAACGGCGTGGCACCCGCGGCGTCCGATTTTGCGGAGCCCGCGCTGGAACAGCTCATGCCGGGGGAGCAGGTGCGACTGTATGTAGCCGGGAGATTTGCCGCAGTCGCCGAGTACGACAGTGTCAAAGGGCTGCGATTGTCAAGGGTTTTTAACTAGTATTGTCCTTTACACGTAGTGGCTTTTATGGTAAAAAGATCGGATGTCACACCTGCCGCGGCTTGACCTCGACGCGTGCAGGAATTATATCTTGATGGTCGAAGGGGGATAAATTAAATGCTGGTAACGGACAAGAAGCAGGAAATCGTCAACGCTCACAAGCTGCATGATTCGGATACGGGCTCACCCGAGGTGCAGATAGCACTTCTTTCAGAGCGTATCACCTATCTGACTGAGCACTTCAAAACCCATAAAAAAGACCATCACAGCCGTCGCGGGCTGCTGAAGATAGTCGGTCAGAGAAGGGGTCTTCTCGACTACCTGAAAAAGAAAGATGTGGAAAGATACAAATCCATCATCGCGAAACTCGGCATCAGAAGGTAGCGAAAAGGCAATATACCTCTACGGGGTATATTGCCTTTCTATTTCACCATCGTAAGGGCCATTGTGCCCTTTTCTTTGTTGGGGGCGTGGATAAATCAGCCCTGCGGGTTCGCGCCGCAAGGCTTCTTTCTCGGCGGCCCCAACACCAACCAACAGTAGTATCAGGAGGCCGAACAAATGGAACAGATAGTACAGGCAGAATGCTGCGGCAAGACCATCACCATCGAGACCGGAAAGATCGCCAAGCAGGCAAGCGGCGCAGTCATGATCAAAAGCGGCGACACCATGGTGCTGGTCACCGCCGTCGCCATGAAGACCGCCAAGGAAGGGCAGGGGTTCTTCCCGCTCACCGTCAACTACCAGGAGAAGGCGTACGCAGGCGGCAGGATCCCGGGGAGCTTCTTCAAGCGCGAAGGCAGGCCCTCCGACAACGAGACCCTCACCTGCCGTCTGATCGACCGCCCGATCCGTCCGCTGTTTCCGGAAAACTTCCTTAACGACACCCAGGTCATGGCGACCGTGGTCTCCGCCGACAAGGACAACGATCCGGCGATCCTCGCCATGATCGGCGCCTCCGCGGCCCTGATGGTCTCCGACGTCCCCTTCGCCGGCCCGATTGCAGGGGTCAAGGTCGGCCGCGTGGACGGAGCCTTCATAGCCAACCCGACCGCCGAAGAGCTGGAGAAAAGCGATATCGAGATCGTGATCGCAGCCTCCAAGGACGCCATCCTGATGGTGGAAGGGAGCGCCTCCGAGGTCTCCGAGAACGACCTCCTGGAAGCGATCTTCTTCGGCCACAAGGCGGTGCAGCCGATCCTGGCCGCCCAGGTCGAGCTGGCAGCGAAGGTCGGCGTAGTGAAGCGCGACAACCCGATTGCCGTTGTGAACCAGGTGCTCAAGGAGCGCGTCGGCGCGCTGGCCTACGAAGGAATGAAGCAGGCGGTCCGGATCAAGACCAAGATGGAGCGTCACACGGCGATCGACACCATCAGGACCGAGACCGTCACCGCGCTGGTCCCCGAATTCGAAGGGGCCGAGAAGGAGATCAAGGCGTTCATCGAGGACCTCGAGTACGATCTGGTCCGCGAGCACATCATCAAGGACGGCGAGCGCATCGACGGCCGCGACACCAAGACCATCCGCGCCATCTCCACCGAGGTGAGCCTGCTGCCGCGCGCCCACGGCTCCGCTCTCTTCACCCGAGGCGAGACCCAGTCCATCGTGGCAGCCACCCTGGGGACCTCGGTCGACGAGCAGCGCATCGATTCGCTCTACGGCGATTCCAGGAAGCGCTTCCTGCTGCACTACAACTTCCCCCCGTACTCCGTGGGCGAGACCAGCTTCAGGCTCGCACCGGGGCGCCGCGAGATCGGCCACGGCATGCTCGCCGAGCGCGCGCTGCAGAAGGTGCTCCCCAAGCACGACGACTTCCCCTACACCATCAGGATCGTCTCGGACATCACCGAGAGTAACGGCTCCTCCTCGATGGCTACCGTCTGCGGCGGCTCGCTGTCCATGATGGACGCCGGCATCCCGATCAAGGCGCCGGTCGCGGGTATCGCCATGGGTCTCATCAAGGAAGGGAACGACTTCGCCATCCTCTCCGACATCCTGGGCGACGAGGACCACCTGGGCGACATGGACTTCAAGGTTGCCGGCACCTCCGAAGGGGTTACCGCGCTGCAGATGGACATCAAGATCGGCGGCGTGACCCGCGAGATCATGCAGGCGGCGCTGGCACAGGCCAAGGAAGGAAGGATCCACATCCTGGGCGAAATGGCCAAGACCATCGCCGCATCGCGCAGCGACCTTTCCAGCTTCGCTCCGCGCATCACCACCATCTGGGTCAAGACCGACAAGATCCGCGACGTCATCGGTTCCGGCGGCAAGAACATCAGAAGCGTCACCGAGGCTACCGGCGTCAGCATCGACATCGACGACACCGGCAAGATCAACATCGCCAGCACCAACAAGGAAGCGTGCGACCTCGCCATCAAGATGATCAGAAACCTGACCGCGGAGGCCGAGGAAGGGAAGCTCTACATGGGGACCGTCAAGAAGGTGATGGAATTCGGCGCCTTCGTCGAGATCTTCCCCGGCACCGACGGCCTGGTCCACGTCTCCGAGCTGGACACCGAGCGGGTCAAGAACGTGACCGACGTCCTGAACGAGGGAGACCGGGTTCTGGTCAAGTGCATCGGCATCGACAAGCAGGGCAAGATCAAGCTTTCCAGGAAAGAGGCGCTGGGCGCAACCTTCACGGAATAATTGATTAAAATCGGCAGCTGGTATTTTCAGGGTTTCAGGGTATAGTTCTAGCCATGATAAAAAAGACCACTCTTGATAACGGTATACGCGTCATNNGCCCATTTCATCGAGCACCTCCTCTTCAAGGGAACCGACCGCCGCAGCTCGCTCGACATCGCCCGCGAGATCGACTCGGTCGGAGGCGTGCTGAACGCCTTTACCAGCCGCGAATACGTCTGCTATTACGCGAAGGTGCTGGACAAGTTCCTCCCCAAGGCCGTCGACCTTCTAACCGACATCTTCCTCCATTCCACCTTCGACCCCGAAGAGATCGAAAAGGAGCGCCGCGTGGTGCTCCAGGAGATCAACATGATGGAGGACACCCCCGACGACCTGATCCACGACCTCTTCCATCAGCACTTCTGGAAGGGACACCCGCTCGGGATGTCGATCCTGGGCGATGCCGAGAGCGTCTCCGGTCTTACCAGGGATGCCATCGTCGCCTACAAGGAGCAGATGTACCGCGGCGACGACATCATCGTCTCCGCCGCCGGCAATCTCACCCACGAAAAACTGATCCTGCTGATCGAACAGCATCTCAGCGCCGTTGCGGGGGGGCATGGCCGGGTCGACTCCGCGCTGCCGAGGTACGAGCGGAGGATCGAGCTGGTCGAGAAGGATCTGGAGCAGGTGCATGTCTGTCTGGGGCTCACCGGGGTGCAGCAGAACCATCCCAAGCGCTACGACGCCTTCATCATGAACGCCATCCTGGGCGGCAGCATGAGTTCCCGCCTGTTTCAGGAGGTGCGCGAGAAGAGCGGCCTCGCCTATTCCGTCTACTCCTACATCGCCTCGCACGCGGACGCCGGCTCCCTGGTGGTCTATGCCGGCGCCAGCCCCGAAAACAGCCGGCAGCTTCTCGAGATCATGCTCAAGGAACTGGGGCGCTTCAAATACGAACCGGTCCCCGCGGAGCAGCTGGACGGCGCGCGGGAGCAGCTCAAAGGCAACCTCCTGCTGTCGCTTGAATCGAGCGACAACCGGATGTCGCGGCTGGCCAAGAACGAGATCTACTTCAACACGCCACTGCCGCTTTCCGAGATCATGGACGGCTTCGACCGGGTCAGCTCGGAAAGTATTCAGCTTCTCGCCAACGAGATCCTTGACAACTCCGCCCTCACCCTGGTCATGCTGGGAAGGGTCGGCACGCCTTCGTTTGCACCCTCCGAGATAAACGTCTGAAATGAGCGGCATCGCGGTCAGGATAAAAAGGGTTCGCCCGACCTCCATCCCGTGCTACATGACGGAGCATGCGGCGGGGGTCGACCTGCACGCGGCGCTTGAGTGTGAATTCATCCTGCACCCCGGTGAAAGGGCGCTGGTGCCGACCGGTATCGCCCTGGAGATCCCGCCCGGTTTCGAGGCCCAGGTGAGGCCGAGAAGCGGCCTGGCCCTCAGGCACGGCATCGCCCTGGTGAACTCTCCAGGTACCATCGACGCGGACTACCGGGGCGAGGTCGGCGTCATCCTGATCAACCTGGGGTCCGAGCCGTTCACCGTCTCCAACGGGGAGAGGATCGCACAGATGGTATTCGCCCGCTGCGAGCGCGCCGAGTTCGTCGAGGTAGAGGAACTGGAAGAGAGCGCCAGGGGTGAAGGCGGCTTCGGGCATACGGGCAGGTAAAGGCAGGTAAAGGCAGGTAAAGGCAGGTAGAGGCAGGTAAAGGCAGGTAAAGGTAAAGGTTAAGGTAAAGGTAAAGGTTAAGGTTAAGGTTAAGGTTAAGGTTAAGGTTAAGGTTAAGGTTAAGGTTAAGGGCGGCGTCCCCGACCCCCCTTTGAAAAAGGGGGGTCGGGGGGGATTTTGACTCGTTGCCACAGAGCGCAGCCGGCAGCGAAATGCAAATCCCCCTAAATCCCCCTTTGTTAAAGGGGGACTTTCTGCAGCACCCGGAATTGCTGGAGATCTGCAGTAACCATGCTGGAAAAAAGGCCCCATCACCTCACCGATCATCCGGGGGAACATTTTATGAAAGATCCTCGCCTAAGGAAACTGGCGGAAGTCCTGGTCAACTACTCGGCTCGCGTGCAGCCGGGAGACGTGGTGCTGATCGCCTGCGCCGGCATCGAGGGCGCACCGCTCGTGAAGGAGCTCTACGCGCTCTGCCTCGAGAAGGGCGCCAAATACGTGGAGTACGAGTTCACCATTCCCGATATCAACCGCTATTTCTACAACTGCGCCAATCCCGAGCAGGTCTCCTACTTCCCGGAGCACAAGCTCGAATTCATGAAGAAGGTGAACGTCTACATCGGCCTCACCGCTTCGGACAACTCGATGGTGATGGCCAAGGCGAATCAGGCCAACATGATCGCCTGGTCCAAGGTGACCCGCCCGATCATCGATCAGCGCGTCAAGAAGACCCGCTGGGTGATCACCCGCTACCCGACCCATGCCGCAGCCCAGGAGGCGCGCATGAGCCTGGACGAGTACGAGGATTACCTCTTCGGCGCCTGCTGCATGGACTGGGAGGAGGAATCGAGAAAGCAGGACGCACTCAAGGCATGCATGGACGCCGCCGACCGGGTGCGCATCGTTTCCAGCGACACCGACCTCTCCTTCAGCATCCAGGGGCTCCCCGGCATCAAGTGCGACGGGCGCCTCAACATCCCGGACGGCGAGGTGTTCTCGGCACCGGTGCGCGACTCGGTCGAGGGGCATATCACCTACAACTGCCCGACCGTGTACCAGGGGAAGGAGTTCAACAACATCCGCCTCGAGTTCGAACGCGGCCGCATCGTCAGGGCCAGCTCCCCCGGCATGGACCAGGAGCTGAACCGGATCCTCGACACCGACGAGGGGGCGCGCTACGTGGGCGAGTTTGCCGTGGGGGTCAACCCGCGCATCCGGGTGCCGATGAGGAACATCCTCTTCGACGAGAAGATCTTCGGATCCATCCACTTCACCCCCGGCCAGGCCTACGACGAGTGCGACAACGGCAACCGTTCCGCGGTGCACTGGGACATGGTGAAGATCCTGACCGGAGACGGCGAGCTCTGGTTCGACGACATCCTGATCCAGAAGGACGGCCGCTTCGTCCATGAGCCGCTCCTTGGCCTCAACCCGGGTGATTAGACCATGCTTTTGGAGATAAATCCCGAAAACCCGCAGCCGCGGCTGATCACCAAGGTGGTGGAGACCCTGAAGAGCGGCGGCGTGGTGGTCTATCCGACCGACACCACCTACGGTATCGGCTGCAGCATCTTCAGCAAGAAGGGGATCGAGCGGATCTACCTGATCAAGCAGCGCGACCGGAAGAAGCCTTTTTCCTTCATCTGCACCGACATCTCGGAGATCGCCCGCTACGCCAAGGTGAGCAACTACGCCTTCAAGCTGATGCGACGCCTGCTTCCCGGCCCCTACACCTTCGTACTGGAGGCCAATTCCGTGGTTCCCGACCTGCTTTTGACCAAGCAGAGGACGGTCGGCATCAGGATCCCCGACAACAAGATCTGCCTCGCCATCGTCAAGGAACTGGGGCACCCGATCGTCACCACCAGCGCCAACCTCTCCGGCGAGGACCCGATCGGAAACCCGTGGCAGGTGGAGTGCGACCTGGGGAAGCTTCTAGATATCGTGGTCGACGGCGGAGACCTCACCGCGGACGTCAGCTCGGTGGTGAGCATCATCGGCGACGTCCCCGTGGTCCTCAGGAAGGGAGTCGGGGACGTGAGCTGGTGCGAGTGATGCCGTGCCCCGTTTCGAGGTGTCAGGCCCATGTATAAAAAGACCGTCCGAAGCGGGTTGAGGTTGATTGCGGTCGGCATCGTCTGCGTCATGGGCGCCACCTTCTTCCACGACGAGCTGTCACGCCTGTTATTTCTCGATCTGGCCAACGAGGCGCGTCTCACCTTTTTCGGCTTCTTCCTGGGAGGGGTCTGCGGCGGATGCGGCGTGCTGGTCGCGGCAGTGGGCCTTTTGCAGAGCGGCGCCAATGAGCCACGGGTGCGCCTGGTGCCGACCGTCCTGTTCCTGCTTTCCCTGATCGTTCTCTTCTTCGTTCTCGCCTACAACTCCGTCACCGTTCCGCTGACCCCCACGCTGCCGCCGGGAGAGAGCATCAACATCTAGAGCGGGAATTATCCCTTCATGATACCAGCTACCCTTATGATCGGCCCCGATCTTCAGCAATAGGGGTGCCGTAGAAAGTCCCCCTTTGACAAAGGGGGATTTAGGGGGATTTGCACTCCGCGCCACCTGCACTCCGTGGCAACCCGGGCAGAAATCCCCCCGCGCCCCCCTTGTCAAGGGGGGGAGAATCCCCCGGTTTTTCTAGTCATGCCCCGGGCATCATGCTATATTGACGCAGCAAAAATACTTAAAACGGAGGGTGAACATGTTCCGTCTCACCATTCACACAGCCTTCGCGGCGGCCCACAACCTGACCCATTACCAGGGTGACTGCGAGAACCTGCACGGTCATAACTGGAAGGTGGAAGTCTCCATCACCACCAACGAACTGGACAAGGCGGGCCTCGGGATCGATTTCAAGATCCTCAAGAGGGAGACCAACGCGCTCTTGAAGACGCTGGATCACAAGTACCTGAACGAGCTTGCCCCCTTCTCCGAACTTTCTCCCTCTTCGGAAAACATCTCCCGCTACCTTTACGGCGAACTCACCAAGATCTTTGGCAGCGATAAGGTCAAGGTCGAGATGGTAACCGTCTGGGAGTCGGACTTTGCCGCGGCTAGCTACTATGAATAGCGGCTCGGCCTCCATGGTCGAGTGCTTCTCCTCGATCCAGGGGGAGGGGGTGCTGGTCGGGCTGCGCCAGGCGTTCCTGAGGTTCTCCGGCTGCAACCTGAGCTGCTCCTTCTGCGATACCCCGGGCATGACCCGGGTGCCCGATGAGTGCCTTTTTGAGCTGACGCCGGGGCGGCGCGACTTCTTCGGCGTGCCGAACCCGGTTGCCTGCGACCGGCTCTTTTCCCTGATCCAAAGCTGGACCGTGGGGTGGCCCGGGATCCATCATTCCATCAGCGTAACCGGCGGGGAGCCACTGCTCTACGCTGCACAGCTGCTGGAATGGCTTCCCAGGCTGAGGGAGCTTCTCCCCATATACCTCGAGACCAACGGCACCCTCTCCGACGCCCTTTCACCGCTGATTCCCCACCTGGATTACATCGGGATGGACATCAAGCTCCCCTCCGCCTCCGGCTGCCCGGATCTCTGGCAGGAGCACCGCGCCTTTTTGAAGGTTGCCTCGCAAAGGAGCGTCTTCGTCAAGGTGGTGATCGACCAGAGCACCGAGGAGTGGGAGATCGAACGCTCCTGCGCGCTCATCGCCGAGGTCGACAGGGCGATCCCGCTCATCCTGCAGCCGATGACCCTTCCCGACGGCAGCATCGCGATCTCGCCCCTGAGGACCCTGCAATTCCAGGAACTCGCCAGCGGCCTGAACGAGGTGCGGGTGATACCGCAGACCCACAAGTTCATGGGGCAGTTGTAGGAAGTCCCTTTTGACGGGGAGCCCCTGGTAGCTGCCCCCCATCCCCACCCCAACCCTCCCCTTGAAGGGGAGGGGGTTTTCAGCGGAAGATTGACGCTAATCAGGTAACTTAATGGCAGTGGGGGCTGGGGGAGGGTGCAGGGCTGCGGTTTTAGGATGAGGCGCTGAAGGAGAGTTGGCTGAAATGGGGGACGCTCGTGCCGAGCGCCCCTTTTCACTT
The DNA here is from genome assembly GCA_003499925.1 of Geobacter sp. GTDB lineage: Bacteria > Desulfobacterota > Desulfuromonadia > Geobacterales > Geobacteraceae > Geomonas. Next base: position 35,373 of record DNRQ01000173.1, on the reverse strand, counting down.
TCCGGGCAACTCTGCTATAATGAGACGTCGCTTGAGCCGGCGGCTGAGCGGCTGATCCCAGGAGGTCAAGTTGAACAAACTGCCAAAAAGAGACGAGATGGTGGCGGTACTCGATATCCTTTCCGGGCAACACCTGAAAGGGAAGGGGAGGGCGGTCAGGCTCTGCCTGATGGCGCTTCTGACCGGGGGGCACATCCTGCTCGAGGACATACCGGGGCTCGGCAAGACCACCATGGCGCTCGCCTTCGCAAGCTCGCTCGGACTCTCCTTCGGCCGGGTCCAGTGCACGAGCGACCTGCTCCCCTCGGACATCACCGGCCTCTCCATCTTCGACCGGGTCGAGGGACGCTTCACCTTCATCAAGGGGCCGATCTTCAACAACATCGTGCTGATCGACGAGATCAACCGCGCCATGCCCAAGACCCAGAGCGCACTTCTGGAGGCGATGGAGGAGCGGCGCGTGACGGTCGAGGGGGTGACCTACCAGCTTCCCGATCCCTTCCTGGTCCTGGCCACGCAGAATCCGTTTGAACAGGTGGGAACCTACCCGCTCCCCGAGTCGCAGATGGACCGCTTCATCATGAAGACGGGAATAGGCTATCCTCCCGAGGAGATCGAAAAGGGGATCCTCATGCACGGCAGCATCAGGGACGAGATCCTGCACATCCCCGCCCTGGTCACCCATGAGGACCTTCTCGAGGCGATCCGGACGGTAAGAAGAGATGTCTACCTCGGGGAGAAGGTGACCGACTACGTCTACGCCATCATCAGCGCGACGCGCAACCATCCGCTGATCCTGACCGGCATCTCGACGCGCGGCGGCATTGGCCTCGTCGATGCCGCCAAGGCCGCGGCCTACCTGCATGGCAGAGCTTTCGTGGTCCCCGAGGACGTCAGGGAGGTGGCCCGGGTGGTTTGCGCCCACCGGCTGATCTTCCGCCCCGAGCAGGAAGGGGTGGACAAGGAGCAGATATTAAACGCGATCCTAAAAGAGATACCGCTCCCTCTCACATAAAGCTCACCAGGGGTGGAGGGCTGTATATAGCAACCACGCTCCTTCTGGGCGTGGCCGCCGTCAACACCGGGAACAACCTCCTCTTTCTCATCGTTTCCGCGATGCTCGGGTTCATGGCGGTGTCGGGGGTGCTCGGCTGGCTCAACATCCGCGGGCTCTCGGTCAGCGTCCATCTCCCCGACGAGCTTTATGCCGGCATGAAGACCCTGGTCTCGGTCCGCATCGAGAACAGGAAGAGGTTCCTCCCTTCGTTTCTGATCACGGCCGCCGTCTCAGGGATCCCCACCTCGTTCATCCTGCTCGACCCCCGCAAGCCGCAGACCGGCTCGCTCCTGCTGGCCTTCGAGGGGCGCGGCATGCACAGCATGCAGCCGGCCCTGATCAGCTCTTCCTTCCCGGTCAACTTCTTCGTCCGCTTCACCGTGGCCCCTGTTTCCGGCAGCTTCCCGGTCTTCCCCGCGCCGCGCGCCTCGGCGGCCCCGCTGCAGGGGGGAAAGCCCGATGCCGGCCAGGCCAACGCCTCCTCGGCAAAGGGTTACGAGGGGGATCTGGCGAAGATCAGCGATTACCGCGGCGGGGAATCGCTCAAACTGATCCACTGGCGCCTCTCCGCCAAGCACGAGGTGTTCAAGGTGAAGGAACTGACGGCAACCTCGGACGATCCGGTCGTGCTGGAGCTCGATCTCATCCCCGGCGGCACCCTGGAGGAGCGGCTGTCATACTGCACCTACCTGGTCAACCGCCTGGTGAAGGGGGGGCGTCCGGTCGGCCTGAAGCTTGGCGAGCGGATCATCGCTCCCGCCTCGACACGGCTGCACAGACTGAAACTACTTGGAGAACTCGCTGTTTATGGTAAGGATTAAGGGCGTTCTCGGCGCACTCACCGTCTGCATCGCCCTCATCGGATATCTGCCGCTCCAGCCCTACCTGGACCCGTTGGCCCGCTGGTTTTTCCCGGCGTCGCTCGCCCTGGGGCTCTACCTGCAAATGAGGAACACGGTCCTGCCGGGACGGCTCCTCACCCCGCTCTCCATCCTCGTCTTTCTCTATTTCGCCTCCGGTTTCACCATGGACAGCATGATCGTGGTCACCGCCGACCTGCTGGTGGTCTTTCTCGGCATCAGGATGCTCGGAGAGAGAAGCGGCCGCAACTACCTGCAGGTTTTTGCCCTCTCCCTTTTCTGTCTGGCCGCCTCTTCCCTCTACAATCTCTCGGCGCTCTTCCTGGTCTACCTGCTGCTTCTTTTACTGCTCCTTGCCGTCTCCCTGGTCGTGCTGACCTTCCATTCCCACGATCCCGAGATCGCACTTGCCAGGCCGGAACTGAAAAAGGTGCTCTGCGTCTCGGGACTTATGCCGGTCGCCTCGCTCCCGATCCTGTTGTTTCTCTTCGTGTTGCTGCCGAGGACCCAGTACCCGCTTTGGGATTACGTGAACCGCTCGGCACCCAAGGTGACCGGATTCAGCGAGACGGTGAACCCGGGAGGCTCGGCGAGCCAGGCCGAGGTAAAGAGCGTGGTGCTGCGCGCGATATGCAGCAAGGTGCCGGATCAAATGCTCTACTGGCGCGGTATCGTGCTGAACGGCTTCAGGGACAACGCCTGGGTCAGATTGCCGGCCCCGCAGGAGAAAAGCCTGCGGGCCGAGCCGGGGTTGAGCGTCCAACAGGAGATCTATCCCGAGCCCTCGGGCAACCCTTACCTTCTGGCCCTGAACATCCCTCGCACCTTTACCGGCCTGCGCCACAGCGAGTCGGCCGATACCGTGTTCACGGTGCACCGCCCGCTGGAGAACAGGACCAAGTACCAGGTACAGTCGGTCCTCTCCGGGGCGATCCAGGTCAAGGGGGGGGTGGACCGCGATTTCTACCTGGCGCTCCCCCGGACCGTCTCGGACAGGCTGCGTGCCAAGGGACGGGACCTGGCGCGCCCGGGACTGGGCGTTGAGCAGAAGCTTGAGCTTGCGGAGCAGTTCTTTCGCGATCAGAGGCTCGGCTACGCCACGGCCGGACTTCCCGTGGGCCCGGACCCGATAGACGCCTTTCTCTTCGTCACCAAGCGGGGCAACTGCGAGTTCTTCGCCTCCTCCTTCGCCACGCTGTTGCGGCTGGCCGGGGTTCCTGCGAGGCTGGTCGGCGGCTACCGCGGGGGAAGCTACAACGAGATGGGCGGCTACTACCTGGTGACCGAGGACATGGCGCATGTCTGGGTCGAGGCCTATGTGGAGGGGCGGGGCTGGGTTTCCATCGATCCCAGCGCCTGGTCCACCGGATTCGCCCGCAGGGAGGGTGCCGGCAGGAAGCTCCGCATGTATGTCGACGCACTCGGTTTCTACTGGAACAAGGCGGTGATCACCTACGACCTGGAGAAGCAGATATCGCTGGTCAGGTCGGCCGGCGGCAGGGCGCGCAACCTCCGGTTTCCGGAGCGGATCTGGAGGGCGCTGGTCGTGCCGGCACTGGCACTGCTGCCGCTCGCCGCACTTCTGGCCCTTTATCTCAGGCGCCCCCGGAGCGCCGAAGAGAGGGTGCTCAAGCGCTTCCTGCGGGCGGCGCGCCGGCGCTACCCCGCCGCATTCCGGGAGCAGTCAGGCCTTTTCGAGCTGGCGGAAAGCCTCGGGGATCCGCATGTCAAGGAGTTCGCCGGCATCTACGGCGCAGCGGTCTATCGGGACCAGCGGCTAAAGCCCGACGAGTTGCTGAGGCTTAAGGAGATCATTCGTATACTTGGTCAGCATCTGTCTTGACACTGAGGCCGCTTTGCTTTAATTTTATGATTCGATATTTCTGCGTGATATGGGGCGTTCATTGGCTTCTAAAAAAGATAAATTGCTGGAAAGCTCTCAGCGCTTCCTGCTGAAGGGCCAGCTCGACAAGGCGATCAAGGACTACCAGCAAGTGGTGGCCCTCGATCCCAAGGAGGTCAGGTATCGTCAAAAACTGGCCGAGCTCCTGGTCAGAGATAACAGAAAAGAAGAGGCGATCGTGCAGTACGAGGACATCGGCAAGCACTACGCCGACAACTCCTATTTCCTGAAAGCGATAGCTGTTTACAAGCAGATCCAGCGGCTTTCCCCGGACAACACGGCTGTTTCCCTCACCCTTGCCTCGCTCAATCACAAGCAGGGTCTGATCGGCAACGCCCTGGCAGAGTACGGCCAGGTGGTTGCACGGTTTGAGAAGGAAGGGGCTCTGAAGGAAGCCGTCAAGATCGTCGAACAGATGCTCACTGTCGATGAGGCACACGCTGCGACCCGTCTCAAGTATGCGGAGCTTCTCTTTGCCTCCGGCTCCAAGGATGCTTCCTGCCAGGCGTTCAGCGCTCTGCTCGCCTCGCTGCGGGCAGGAGGTGACGTCGCTGCCGTACAGAGTCTCCGCGCCCGGATCGACCAGCTTTTCCCCGGACAGCAGGAAAACGACCTGGAACGGATATCGGCGCGCATCCTGGCAGGAGATCTGGACGGAGCGATCGCGTCGTTGCAGGAGAAGCTAAACGGTGATCGGGCCAACCTGCAGGCTTGGCAGCTTCTGTGCGACGTCGAGCGCCGCAAGGGGAACCAGGCCGGGTTGAGGCAGGCCTACCGACAGATGGTCGAACTTTTTCCTGAGGATCCCGCTGTTCTGGAGGGGGCAATCCGGTGCGAGATGAAGGCGGGGGATTTCAGCCATGCCCTGGCGCTTCTGGAACTCCATCTGCCGCGTTTCATCGAGAAAGGGGCGTCGCCGTCGGCTGAAGAGCTCTTTTTGTCGATTCCTGCCGATGTTGCGGCTGATCCCAGGGTCAATGCCGGGCTCAGGCGGATCTATGAGGCATCGGGTGCCTGGGACAAGCTCAATGCGCTGAAGCGAACCGAAGCGCAGGCGTCGCAGCAGGTGGCGCAGGGGATGGCTGCAGCAAAGCCGTCAGTGGCGGCGGTCGTGGCGCCGAGTGCGTTCGGACCGGCACCCGCGGCGCAAGAGCCGCCGGCTCCTAGTGCCTTCGGGGCTCCATGGGCGCCCGAGGCTCCGGGTGCGACCCATGCCGCAGCGAAGTCAGAAACAGCAGAGCTCGCTTCACCCTGGGAGGAAGAGATAGAGCTTGATCTGGATGATGATCTGCATGACACCGTGCATGCGGCGGCTCCCGATGTCGATATATCGCTCGATTTTTCCCTGTCTCTGGATTTCGACGAGCCGGATCACCTTGCTGAACCGCATCCGGATCGAGAGAGAGAAACCGGATTTTCCGATCTGCCGGAGGCCCCATCCTTTGCCGAACCCCCAGCTTTGGTTGAATCATCCCCTTTTGCCGATGCCTCCCCCGAGGATGACCTCACTTGTTTCAGCGATCCCTTTGCCTCAGCCGAGGAGTTGCCTCAGGGAGGATTAGCGCTCGATCTGGATCAGGAAGAACTTTCTCTGGAGTTGACCCTGCCTGACGACGCCGAGCCCCCAGCCGACTGGGCTGAAGTGGTAGAAGAGGTTGAAGAGGTAGAAGAGGTAGAACTTCACGAACTCGAGGAAGTTCAGGAAGTTCAGGAAGTTCAGGAAGTTCAGGAAGTTCAGGAACCAGCGCTGCAGCAGTCACCCGGCTGGGAGGAGATCTATCCGCACCTGGAAAGTTCAGTTGCTTCAGAGCTCGACCCTGACGAGCTCGAATCCCATTACGATCTCGGCATCGGCTACAAGGAGATGGGGCTTTACAATGCCGCCATCAAGGAATTTACCGTTGCCGCGGCCAATCCCCAGCGCCGGCTTGACTGCCTGACCCTGCAGGCCATCTGCTACCGTGAAAAAGGGGAACCCGCAAAGGCCGAAGAGCTTCTGAAGCGGGGCCGCGACCTGAAAGTGCTCTCGGTCGACGAGCGGATGAGCCTAAGCTACGAACTGGCCTTCCTGTTCGAGTCCACCGGGGCCGTGGACGAGGCAGTCCGGCTGTACCGCGAGGTGCTCGAGGTCAACCCCGGTTTCCACGACGTGGCAGAGCGGCTCGCCACGCTGGCGGGTGACGAGCCGCTGGATGTCATTGAGCTGGAACTGGAGGAGGGTGAAATTTGAGCCCTAAGAGACCTACCAGGCCATGAGGTTTAACGGGGGGACCAGGCGGATGGGTGCCAGGAAGAACTCTCCCTGATAGCTCGCAGGAAGCGGAGGGAGCGGACCCGCCGCTGTGAGCGCTGCCACGACGGCCCTGTCGTAGCGGCGATCCCCTGAACTCGCGACGATCTGGCTGTCAACGATGTCGCCGTTTCGCGCTATGATGATGTTTACCACAAGGGTAGAGAGCCGATTCAGTTTCGGGTCCAGCCACCACTTCTCGTTGATTCCCTCAAGCATCTCCAGGTAGTAATCCTTGATCCCCTCGCGCAGTGTCTCACCGCTTCCCAGACTTTGGAAATATCCCTTGGTGAGCCCGAGTCCCAGCGTGGTGTGAGACAGCTGCTCCGCAACCTCCGTCTCCGGGGTCGCGGGGGGCTGTTCCTGCAGCGCCGCCGTTGGTTGTGGAGGAGACTCCGGAGCAGCCGGCGTCTCAGGGACCGGCGGCGTCTCCGGTTCTGCCGCAACCGGCTCGGGTGCAGCCTGTTCAGGATTGGCTTCTTTGAGGGGGGCGGGCATGGGTGCCGGACGCTGCTGCGGGGTGCTGAGATCGACGTAGGTGACCGATTGCCGCGCCGGCGACCCTTCGGGCAGACCGAAGAGGAGGACGGTGCAGATTAGATGCAGAATAACGGAGGCGGCGATGCCTAGCGCGAAGTTCCTGGTCGACCTTGTGTGCTGATCCGCTTCGAGCGGCTGCAAAGCTTCTTCCATTTTGGAATGACCGTCCTTCTTTGTTGGGCGTGCCGGGACAGAACTGCTGCCCGTCATGTATAGCAAAAATCGGCTCAGAATTACAGCCAAAAGAAGGAGAGCGCCGGATCATCAGGGAGGGTCGCTGCCCCCTGCGTAAGTGCAAAGGCCATAAAAGGGGACCCGCCTCGGGTCCCCTTTTCGTCTCTAGGGGCGAATAAATCATTCGCCCTGCCTGCCGTCCCGCATGCGCCCGCTGCCGTGCAGCATCCACCCCCGCAGTCATCCTTCCCGGCAGCTTATACGTTCTGCGCGTCCACCACGGCTATTGCCGCCATGTTGACGATGTTGGAGACGTCGTCGCCGCGCTGCAGCACGTGGACCGGCTTCTTCATACCCATGAGAATCGGGCCGATCGCCTCGGCGCCCCCCAGGTGGTGCAGGAGCTTGTAGCAGATGTTCCCCGAGTTCAGGTCAGGGAAGATCAGGATGTTGGCGGGACCGGTCAGCGTGGAAAAGGTATAGTTGGCCAGCAGTTCGGGTGTCACGGCCGTGTCGGCCTGCATCTCCCCGTCTATCTCGAGATCGGGCTCCTTCTCCTTGACGATCTCCACCGCCTTTTTCACCTTGGTGGTCAGCGGGTTGTTGACGGAGCCGAAGTTGGCGAAGGAGAGCATGGCGATGCGCGGCTCGATGTCCAGAAGCCTTACCTTTTCCGCTGCCAGTATGGCAGTTTCGGCGAGTTCCTCGGCTGTGGGTTCGATGAAGACCGTGGTGTCCGCCATAAACACGATCCCCTTCTTGAAGATCATCATGTACATGCCGTGCACGCCGGAGAGCTGCGGCTGTTTGCCGATCACCTCGAGTGCGGGCCTGATGGTCTCGGGATAGTGGGCGTCGATGCCGGAAAGGAGCGTGTCGGCGTCCCCCATGTGCACCATCATCGAGCCGAAATGGTTCCTCGACTTGCGGCGCACGATGCGGCGCGCCTCCGAGAGGGTGACCCCCTTGCGCTGGCGCAGCCGGTACAGCTCCTGGGCGTACCCCTCGGTGAGCTCGGAATCCTCCGGATCTATGATGGTCACGTTGAGATCCATGCCTAGTTCCGCCATCTTGTCCTGCACCTTTTTCCTGCTCCCGATCAGGATCGGATGGGCGATCCCCTCCTCGATCAGGGTATAGGCCGCCTTGAGGATCTTCTCGTTGTCACCCTCGGGGAAGACCACCTTTTTCGGGTCGCACTTCGCCTTGTTGATGATGAGGCGCATGGTTTCCTTTGCCTTCCCCTGCAGCGCCTCCAGCGACTCGGTGTACTTGTCCATGTCGTCGAGCGGCATGCGTGCCACGCCGGAATCCATGGCGGCCTTCGCCACGGCGGGCGCCACCCGCAAAAGTGCCCTCGGATCGAACGGTTTCGGGATGATGTAGTTGCGTCCGAAGTAGAACTTCTCGTTGCCATAAGCGCGGCACACGGAATCCGGGCAATCCTCCCGGGCCAGTTCCGCCAGCGCCATGACCGCGGCCACCTTCATCTCCTCGTTGATGGTGCTGGCACGGACGTCGAGCGCCCCGCGGAAAATGAACGGGAAACCGAGCACGTTGTTCACCTGGTTGGGATAGTCGGAGCGGCCGGTCGCCATGATCACGTCGCTGCGCACCGAGAGCGCCTCTTCAGGGGTGATCTCCGGGTCCGGATTGGCCATCGCCATGATGATCGGGTCCTTCGCCATGTCGCGCACCATCTGCTGCGTCACGGCCCCCTTGGCGGAGACCCCCAGGAAGACGTCGGCACCCCGCATCGCCTCCTCGAGGCTGCGGAACTCCGTTTCGACGGCGAGGCGCTCCTTGTAGTCGTTCATCCCTTCGGTGCGTCCCTTGAAGATGACTCCTTTGGTGTCGCACATGAAGAGGTTCTTCTGCTGGAGTCCCAGAGAGATGGCGAGGTTCGCGCAGGCAACGCCTGCCGCCCCGGCGCCGTTCACAACCATCCTGACATCCTCGATCTTCTTGTTCACCAGCATGAGCGCGTTGATCAGGGCGGCCGAAGAGATGATCGCCGTGCCGTGCTGGTCGTCGTGGAAGACCGGGATATTCATGGTCTTCTTGAGCTGCTCCTCGATGTAGAAGCACTCCGGCGCCTTGATGTCTTCCAGGTTGATGCCGCCGAAGGTCGGCTCCAGCAACTGGACCACCTTGATGATGTCGTCGGGATTCTCCGAATTCACCTCGAGATCGAAGACGTCCAGGTCGGCGAAGCGTTTGAAGAGCACCCCCTTTCCTTCCATGACCGGCTTCCCCGCGAGGGCGCCGATGTTGCCAAGACCCAGCACCGCGGTGCCGTTGGAGACCACGGCGACCAGATTCCCCTTGGCGGTGTATTTGTAGGCATCCTCGGGATTTTTCTCTATTTCCAGGCACGGCTCGGCGACACCCGGCGTGTAGGCAAGCGACAGGTCACGGGAAGTAAGGCACGGTTTGGAAGAGATCACTTCGATCTTCCCTTTACGGCCGGTAGAGTGATACTCGAGTGCATCCATCTTCTTCGTCATTGCTGCCTCCTGTAAGAAAACCCAAATGAACCAACGTGGAGACTCTCCCTTGTTTCAGGAGGGGAGAAGAACTGCCCGGGACAGGTCGGAAAAAGGAAAAACTCTTATAAATAGAACGGCTCTGCGAGACGGAATACTCTTGATGTCGTGAAAGGGGATCGAGGATGAGCGCTAACGAATTAATAAACCCATTGCATGCGTGATGTCAAGTTTTTCCAAATACACAACAGACGTTCTAAAAGTAATCTAAGGCAGTGGTTGTAAAATGGGACATTTTGGTTGATAATCGCTCAGCTTGGTCCAGCGGGCGCTGTGCGGACCCGGAATGTGGGGGAGGTGGGTATGGAAAGGCTCTGGGCGCCTTGGAGAATGGAGTACTTGTCGATGCCGAAGCAGGATGTCTGCATTTTGTGCCAGCAGGGGAGCGACCGCGACCTGCTCATCCTGCAGCGCACCCCCCTGGTGCGGATCATGCTGAATCGCTATCCTTATACCAACGGCCATCTCATGGTGTCACCCAACCGGCACCTGGCGGATCTGGACGCGCTCACGGATGCCGAGATGCCGGCGCTGTTCAGGGCCGCAGCCCTTTGCCGGGAGGTTCTCATCCGCGCCAGTTCCCCGGACGGATTCAACATCGGCATCAATCTGGGCAAGGCGGCCGGCGCCGGCATCGAGGACCATCTCCACATGCATATCGTCCCCCGCTGGAACGGAGATAACAACTTCATGTCGGTGTTGGCCGACATCCGGGTGCTTCCCGAGGCGCTCCTCGCCACCTACGACCGTTTGCTCCCCCTGTTTGCCCCGCCCGGGGAGGTGGCCTGATGGATAGCGTCTGTATCGGAGTCGATGTCGGCGGCACCAACCTGCGCTGCGCCCTGGTGACTCCGGGCGGAGTGCTGCTCAGGCGGGAGAGCCAGGCAACGGCGATCTCTTCCGGCAGCGCCTCCTTCCTGGCGCGGCTTCTTCTGGTCCTGAACCGGCTGAAAGGGGAGGCCGAGGCGAGCGGCATGCGGGTGGTCGCAGCGGGGCTTGGGGTGCCCGGGCTGATATCGAACCAGGGGGTGCTTCATTCCAGCGTGAACCTCCTGCCGCTTCAGGGGCTCAATCTGGCCCGGGCGGTCTCCACCGGGACGGGTCTGCCGGTTGTGGCGCTGAACGACGCCAACGCCAGTGCCATCGGAGAGCAGCGCTTCGGAGCGGGAAAGCCTTACCGTTCCTCGCTCATGCTGACCATCGGGACCGGGGTCGGCGCCGGGCTGATCCTGGACGGCAGGCTCTGGACCGGTGTCGACGGAGTGGCGGGCGAGTTCGGCCATATCACCGTCGAGCCCAACGGCCGTCCCTGCGGCTGCGGCAACAGGGGATGCCTGGAGCAGTATGTTTCCGCCACGGCGATCTCGGCCTGCGCCGCCGGGGACCCCCGGGACGGGAGGAGTCCGGAGGCGGCTGCCGTCGCGGCTCGTGCCCTGCAGGGGAATCCCGAATCGGCGGGGATTTTCGAGCAGGCCGGCAGCTATCTAGGCATCGCTGCCGCGGGGGTGGTCAACCTGCTCAACCTGGAGGCGATCATCCTGGGTGGCGGCGTCGCCCGCAGTTTCGAGCTGCTGGCGGCCCCGATGCGCAGGGAGATCAGCGCCCGTGCCTTCGCCATCCCCGGTGCCAGGGTGCGCATCCTTCGGGGAGAGCTGGGCGACGATGCCGGAGTTCTGGGTGCCGCAGCCACCGCTTTCGACACTGCCTCGTTTGAAAAAGCCGGGAGTTAGGTCCGTCGGACAACATGGTGCGATCCATGCTCCCCCCTTTGAAAAAGGGGGGTTGGGGCAGCGTTGCCCGGTTAGGAAAATGCATCTGTGCATTTCGACTCAAACCCACTGCTTTTCACCCTCCCCCAGCCCCTCCCGTCAAGGGAGGGGGGCTTAAATCTACTTTGTAAGATTACAGCACAGCGCCGTCATCCTCCCCCCATCCCCCTCCCAGCCTCCCCCTTGAAGGGGGAGGAAACTTAAAATCCCCTCCCCTTCAAGGGGAGGGTTAGGGTGGGGAGGGGGAAAAGGTGGCAATGTGACAAAGTAGAATTAAAGTCCCCTCTCCCCTGGGAGAGGGCTAGGGAGAGGGGGGACAAGGGCAAGAAGTAAACCGGACACTGCTGGGGGTGGGGGGGATTCGAGCCGTTGGCTCAAACGGTGCGAGTTTGCCGCAGAGTTGCAGCAAAAGGGGGGAGCTTTCCGTCAACATCGTCGCACTACTTTTGGGCAATATGTGTTAGAGTTACTGTCTGCCAGCCCGGTACGGGCTGAACTACACAATGGGAGGAGTGTTATGTCTTTGAAAAGGGGTTTTGTTTCAAGTCTTTTGTCGGCAGCGATCCTGCTTTGTCTTGCAGGTGTGTCATCCGCTGCCCCCGAAGCTGTCAAGCCTGAGGTAGCTCTGCGTGCAGCCTTTCCTCAGGTGAACTTCGACAGCATCTCTCCCAGCGAAATACCCGGGCTGTACGAGGTGGTGTCCGGTCAGAACGTCTTCTACTACTATCCCGAAAAGGATCTCATCGTGGTCGGGGAGATCGTCGGAAAGGATCTGAAGAGCCGGACTGTCGAGCGCAAGGCGGCTCTGGCCGCCAAGCTGGTCAAGTCGCTACCGCTGGATAAGGCGGTGAAGATCGGCGATGGCAAGAAGGTCGTCATCGAGTTCACCGACCCGGATTGCCCTTACTGCAGGAAGGCGTCGGAGTATTTCACCAAGAGGTCCGACGTGACGAGGTATGTCTTTTTTGCGCCCATGGCCCACCCTGCGGCCATTACCAAGATCGAGTACGTCCTGGGCGCGGAGAACAAGGCCGAGGCGTACGACGCGATGATGCTCGGTCAGGAGATCCCTGCTTCGGCAAAGCCTGCCACCGATGCCGTAAAGGCCCTGGCACAGGAGCACCTTGCCATGGCGAAAAAGGTGGGAATCCAGGGAACGCCGACCTTCTTCATCAACGACCAGCAGGTGGTGGGCATGGACACCAAGAAGTTCGACGAGTTGCTCAAGTAGCCTGGGGGGCGGCCGGGCGGCCGCCCCTAGAGCTGATTCACGGAGACCGTCCCGAACCGGCCGTCGTAGCCCGGATCGATCTCCACCTCGCCTGTCCGCATAGCGCCGATCCCCTGGGCAAGCGCTGCCGACGAGGCGTCCCTGACCGCATCGAGCGGCGCCTCCAGCAGGACCTGGAACTCGTTGCCGACCTGCTGCAAAAGGTCGAAGTACATCGCCTGCGCCCGCTTCGCCCCGGTACCAACCTTCAGCGCCCCCCCGATCAGATCCAGAAGAGGAATCACGGATCGAAAGGGGGGAGCGCCTGCCAATCTCGCCCCCTCACCCCGATCCGAAAGCATCTCCACCCTGTGCAGCACCCCGACCGTCACCTTGGCGCCGCACGCCGGGCAGCGGTGCCCGCTGGCCACGGTCTCGGAGGGCGAGAGTCGCACCCCGCATCCCCTGTGGCCGTCCGCGTGATACTTCCCCTGCTCCGGGAAGAACTCGATGGTCGAGGCGACCCCGCGTCCGCTGGCGATCCCGGAGAAGATCCCCCGATAGGAGAGTTCGGTGTCGAACACGGTCGCCTCGCGTCCGAGCTTGGCTGCGGAGTGGGCGTCGGAGTTGGAGACCAGCGTGATGCCGTCCAGGGCCGACAGGCGCCAGTTCATCGAGGGGTCGGAGGAGAGCCCGGTCTCTATGGCGCGGATCTCGGGGGTGAGGTCGTCGAAGCATTCCGAGAGGGAGTCGAAGCCTGAGACCGCGCCGAATACGGAGAAGTGCGGCGTCCAGGCATGGGCCGGGATCAGCATCGCTTCCGGCGACGCCTCCAGCGCCATCTGCAGCAGCTCCTTCGCGTCCAGCTTCAGTATCGGCCTGCCGTCCGAGGCGAGGTTTCCGATGCGCGCGAGGGACGTGTTCAACCTGCGTGCCGCCGCGAAATCCGGGAGGTAGACCAGGCAGTGCACCTTCCTGGTGCGCCCCCCCTTCTTGTAGATGCAGCTGATCTCTCCGGAGAGCAGAAACGATAGCTCCGCGCGGCAGCTCGCCGGGACCTCCGCCTGCCGCAACTCGTCGCGCAGGGCGAGGAGGCCGCAGTCGGTCGGGACCATTTTCGCTTCCAGCTCGGCGAGCCAGCCGGGGTGCGTGCAGTCGCCCGTGCCAAGGACACGGATTCCCTTCAGCTGCCCCCACTTCCAGAGCGTTTCCGGCGTGAGATCCCTGCTGGTGGCACGTGAATATCGGGAGTGAATGTGGAGGTCTGCGATGAATTTCATGCGGCAGGTATAGCACGTTTGGCGCGCCGACGACAATAGCCTACTCCGGAAGAGGGGACTCCTGGATGCCGTCACTGAAGATCATCGCTTTGAGAAAGTTACAGCAATAGTTTGGTCCCGCGCCCTATGGTCCCCTCCCCCGGAGGGGGAGGGCCAGGGAGNNTCCGTGAATCATGTAGGGTGGGCCGTGCCCACCATCAGGATGCGGTTGTGGTGGGCACGGCCCACCCTACCTCTCATTCCCTTAACTTAATGGCAGTGGGGCCAGGGAGGGGGAGCTCGGTCAGTTCTTCGCAGAAGCCGCTGTCCTCCCCCTACCCGACCTCCCCCCTCCGGGGGGAGGAGAGTGAGCAGGTGCCAAGCCAAGAGGAACTTTGTCTCCGACAAAGCGCCGCATAGCGGCGTGGGGCGCTAATCAGGTAACTTCATGGTGGTGGAAGATTTGACTCCGGGTTGCCGATGCCGCGGCTTTGCCAGCTGCATCCCGTTCGGTAGGGGAGGGCGACGCCTGATCCGGTCGCTAGGGGCGGCGCAGAGCGGACCCGAACTTGGTCTCCATTTGCTGCCGGTACGAGACGATCTCCCTTCTCAGCGAGGCAAGCTTGGACATCTTTTCGTCGATCTTGTCGATGTGCTCGTCCAGAATTTCCACCAGGCGCGGCACCATGCGCTCGGTCTGCTTCGCCTCACCGTAGGCGGCATACAGATCCTGCATCTCCTTTATGGTAAGACCCAGTTCCTTCAGCTTCATGATGAACTTGACGCGCCGCACGTAATAGGGGGTGAATCCCCGCGTGGCGCCGTCGCTTCTTTGCACGCTCTCGAGGATGCCCACCTCTTCCCAGTAACGGATGGTCCGGGTCGTGAGCCCGAGCGCTATCGCCAGGTCCCCGATCGGGGTTATCTGCTCGCCTTCTCTGATATTGTCCATTGGCTATCCTTTATGCTGAATTACCGGCCAATCTAGATCATGGCGCCCACGCTGTCAACCGGTTTTCCACCGCTTTTCGGCCTGACAAATCGGGCAGTTGGAAGCGGAGCCCCGGAGAGCCGCCTTTCGGTCCGGAGCGCCGCAGCAATCTGTGGCGTTTACAAAACAATGTTTTTAGTGTATCAATGAATGCCACTATTCCGAAGAGGGGGCTGTCATGGACATTTTTCAGGTCATCAGCGATCGCCGCAGTATCAGGAAGTATAAGGATACTCCCGTGGAGCGGGAAAAAATAGAACAGGTGCTCAACGCGGCGAGGCTGGCACCTTCGTGGAAGAATATGCAGTGCTGGCGTTTTCTGGTGCTGACAGATCCCGAGCGGAGGGCGAGCCTGCTGCAGGCCTTCCCGGACGACAATCCCGGGAAAAAAGCGATCGCGATGGCACCTTGCGTCATCGTGGTCTGTGCCGACCCTGCGGAGTCCGGGGTCGAGAACGGCATCGAGTACTACATCGGCGACACGGCGATCGCCTTCGAGCATCTCTGCCTCGCCGCCCACGGGGTTGGCCTTGGCACCTGCTGGATGGGGTGGTTCGACGAGGCGACCATCAAGGCGGCAGTAGGCATTCCCGAACCTATCCGGATCATCGGCATCACCCCGCTCGGCTATCCGGACCAGGAGCCTAAGCCGCGTCCGCGCAAGGAACTGTCGCAGATCGCCTTCTTCGAGAGCTGGGAGGCGCCGTGCTAGAGAAAGCCGAGTCGCAAGGACGCATCGCGCGCTTGCAGGCGGAACTGCAGGCCAAGGGGATAGACGCGGCATTTTTCGTCTATCCTATCGATGTCTATTACTTTACCGGGACCAGGCAGAACTCGCTGCTCTGCATACCAGCGTCAGGGGAGCCGACCCTTTTGGTCCGAAAGAGCCTCGCCCGCGCCAGGAGCGAGGCGACCCTTGCCGACATTCGCCCCTTTCCGTCCAGCAAGGAGCTGCCGCAGCTGTTAGGTCCCGGGGTGCAGAAAGTGGGGCTTACCTTCGACGTACTCCCGGTGCAGCAGTATAACTTCTACGCCAAGCTTTTCCCCGGATGCCAGTTGGCCGACATCTCAGGCCTCAACCGGGAACTCCGTTCCGTGAAGTCCGCCTGGGAACTGGAGCGGATGCGGGAGAGCGGCAGGAACACGAGCTCCGTCTTCCGTCAGGTCCCCCAGTTCCTCAAGCCCGGGATGCGGGAGATCGACCTTGCCGCGGAGTTCGAGTGCCGGTTGCGCAAGGCAGGGGGCGAGGGTTACGTCAGGATGCGTGCCTTCAACCAGGAACTCTTCATGGGGCTCGCTGTTTCCGGTGCGAACGCCGAGCTCCCCGGATTCTTCGACGGAGCCGTCACCGGGCGCGGACTATCCAATGCCTCGGCCCACGGCGCCTCGCTGGCGCAAATCGCTGCCAACTCGCCGATCATACTCGATTATGCCGGCGTCTTCGAGGGGTACATCGTCGACATGACCCGCGTCTTCGCCATAGGCGGCCTCTCCGAGACGCTCATGCATGCCTTTTACACCTCCATCGCCATCCAGTCCCGTCTTGCAGAGCATCTGAAGCCGGGTGCGATCTGCGAGGAGCTTTTTCTGGAAGCTGCCGCGATGGCAGAAAAGGCAGGGCTTGGCAGTTACTTCATGGGAGCGCCGGGTGAGAACGCCCGCTTCGTGGGGCACGGCGTAGGGCTCGAGCTCGACGAGTTCCCCGTTATCGCGCAGGGGTTCAAGGTGGCACTCCAGGCGGGTCAGACCATAGCCATCGAGCCGAAGTTCGTGATCCCGGGGGAAGGGGTGATAGGCATTGAGAATACCTTTGCCGTCACTGAGCAGGGGGGCGAGAAGATCACCGATATTCCGGATGACATAGTCTTTATTTGACGTTCATTCCGCTGTGATCGGCCCTTCTGCCGGCCGTTTGATGGGGGTAACCGACGGGTTGCCCCTTTTTTTTAAGGCAGGTAAAGGAATAGAGGCAGGTAAAGGAATAGAGGCAGGTAAAGGAATAAAGGCAGGTAAAGGAAAAGTAAAAGGAAAAGGAAAAGTCTCTAATCCCCTCTCCCCTTGTGGGAAAGGGTTAGGGAGAGGGGGCACATCCTACCATCGTGCGCGTTTGCTCTTGCTGGCCGTTACGTGCTATGCTCGTGACCGTTCAACGTCGGCCCTCTTAGAAAAACTGCCCCCGGCAGAGTAATTCGTAGGATCCGCTCCCGTGCCGGCCGCAATCCACCCAAAGGAAATCCAATGGCACTCTCCCCGTACCCCGCCACAGTTACCATGCCCAAGGTCGCCAAGCCGTACCCCTCAGTGCTCGATTTCCTCTGCCTCAGATTCCCAAAGATCGAGCGTAGCAGCTGGGAGAGACGCATCGCCGAGGGAAAGGTGCTGGGTGAGGACGGCTCGCCGATTACCAGCGTGAGCGAGTACGCGCCTCAAAAGCGGATCTTCTACTTCCGGGAAGTGGAACATGAAGCTCCCATCCCTTTTCCGGAGCAGATACTCTTTCAAAACCAGGATTTCCTGGTCTCCTGCAAACCCCATTTTCTGCCGGTCACTCCAGGTGGGGCCTACGTGGATGAATGCCTGCTGCATCGACTGAGAAAAAGCACGGGAAACGACGATCTGGTGCCGATGCACAGAATCGACCGGGAAACCGCCGGCATCGTGCTCTTTTCCGCCAACAAACGAACCAGGGTCCAGTACTGTGAACTGTTCAGGACCGGCAAGGTCGAAAAAACCTATCACGCCATTTCAGCAGGTAGCGTCGATCCGGAAAAGCGCGCCTGGCTTGTCGAAAACAGGATGGTCCCGGGCGCGCCGTGGTTCAGGATGGAAACCGCCGCCGGCCCCGCCAATGCGCGTTCCCGCATCGAGCTGGTCGAGACGAAGCAGGGGATGTCACGCTTTCTCCTCACACCTTTGACAGGCAAGACGCATCAGCTCCGGCTCCACATGAGCGGCCTGGGTTTTGGGATCCTCAACGACAGGTATTATCCCGAACTGCAGCCGCAAGGGCCCGACGCTTTCGACTCCCCGCTGCAACTGCTGGCCAAAGCGGTGAAATTCCAGGATCCGGTGACCGGCAAACAGATGGGGTTCGAGTCCGAGCGGAAACTTTTGTGGTAATCTAGATAGGTTCTTCAGAGGGGCAAACGGCGGGGCTGTAGGGGGAATCTCCGACCAGCGCTGATGGCTTGAAAAACAGTCGACGGAGGTGTGGCGATGTCCAAGAATGTGCTTTTGCTGGTGGATTACGGCACCAACAACAGTATTCATGTGGCGATGTTCAAAAAGCAGCTGAAGACGGCGGGTTGGACGCCGGGTATCATCGAGGGGGCATTCGAAAAGAAGCTCGACCTGACGGATGCCCAGATCGAGACGGCGGTGCAGGAGGACTTTGATAGCGCAGCCAATGAGGCGGTTTTCAAAAAAACCTGCTGTGAGTTGTTCGTTGCGGAGGACGAACTGAAGTTCTGCTGGGACTGGAACACTCCGTAGCCTGCGGGGCGATGGCATCGACTCCACGGAGAGTCTCTGCAGCAGCGCCCCTGCTTCATTTATTAAATTTCTGGACAAGGCGTGTTAATATTGGCTATTATCCAGTCATGAGCAAACCCGCAGCGATATTTATGATTTTGTTTACGCTATCGGTCGTCGGTTTTGGCACCTGGCAGCTTTTTGAAGGCAATTTGGAAGCAGCTTTTTCCTCATTTCCATTTCTGCTTATAATCTACATCTTTATTAGACCTCTCCGGAAACAGTGATATTCCATCGACGGCAAAAAGATAGAGTGCGGATTGCGTTGCGATGGCTTAGAGATTTGTCAATGGTTCGCTTTTTTGTGCATGACCTCACTTAAGGCCGATAAGGGACGGGTTGGACCGCGGACGGCATCAAGCCGCCAGGTTCACCATGTTATGTCGCTGGGAGATTTTCCATGTCCAACTGTGTGCTGGTGATCGATGACTCGCCTGCCATTCGAGAGCAGGTGGTGCGCACACTTAGTGAAGTTGGTCTCTTTGACCGGTACAAGGAGGCGAAGGACGGCCTGGAAGGGTTCAAGATCCTGATAGACTCGAAGGCCGACCTCGTCATCTGCGACGTCGACATGCCGCGCATGGACGGCTTCAAGTTCCTGCAGTTGGTCGAGTCCCGGCCGGAGCTGCAGGGAGTTCCGATCATCATGCTGACCGGCATGATGGACTTCAATTCCAAGATCAGGGGGCTGGAGCAGGGGGCCAGCGACTACCTGACCAAGCCGTTCGATGCCGGGGAACTGGTGGCACGGGTCAAGGTGCAGTTGAAGATCAAGTCGCTGCAGGACGAGCTGAAAAAGGCCAACGAGCTGCTGAAAAGGCTCACCAATATCGACCACCTCACCAATCTGTTCAATCGGCGCTACCTGGCGGAGATCCTCGACGGCGAGTTCTTCCGGGCACGGCGCAACAACGAATACCTCTCCCTCGTCATCGTAGACATCGACTACTTCAAGAAAGTCAACGACACCTATGGTCACCAAAACGGCGATATCGTCCTGGCGGCGGTGGCCTCCCTTGCCCAGCGGCAACTGCGCGCCTATGACAGCGCTGCCCGCTACGGCGGAGAGGAGTTCGTGCTGGTGATACCCGGCACCTCTCTGGCCGGCGGGGTGATGGTTGCCGACCGTCTCCG
This sequence comes from Geobacter sp., assembly GCA_003499925.1. Taxonomy (GTDB): domain Bacteria; phylum Desulfobacterota; class Desulfuromonadia; order Geobacterales; family Geobacteraceae; genus Geomonas. The sequence continues at coordinate 16,109 of DNRQ01000173.1, read as the reverse complement.
GCAGGCGGTGCTGGAATTCGCTTTTCCGCCACCGATGGAAGATCTGACCGTAACGGTCAGCGCGGGCGTCGCTACCTACCCCTCTCCACAGGTCGACAGTGTCGACTCCCTGTTTCGCCAGGCGGACGAGGCGCTTTATCGGGCCAAGCAGGGCGGGCGCAACCGGGTTGAGACCATGACCCCTCCCGGATAGCAGGGGTGGAACCGGCACGGCTGGCGCTGAAAAAGTATACGTTTGCTTTGAATTATTACTTGAAAAAACTCTCATTTGCCGGTACACATATTCCATGGCGCGAGGACATCTTTCGTGCGATGGGAGGATGTACCATGGACAGATCTTTTGACGAGGCTTACGCCAGGTACCTGACTTTTCTGGCAAAATTGGATACCACAGAGAATATATCGGAGAAAAACGTATTGTTCCGGCAGCTTACCGAGCAGCTTTCCGATCTCGAAAACCGACTAAAAAACAGGGGGATCGCTTTCGAGCGCGAGGAGCCGGCCTGTGACGATTCGGAACCGACCTACTGGATCTAGCAGGCCGGTTCCGGCAAAGGTTCTTCCCTGCTCTGACTATTATTGACATCAGTTTCCAGCTCGAACAATACTCCCCCATTTCGAAAAGGGGGAGCGCCCCGTCGTCCCCATCCAACAATCCCCCGCATTATCCCCAGCCCGAATAAAAGCGTGTTTTGAAAGTGTTTGACACAGACGTAAACGGTCCTATATTCTGATATATACTGGAAGAAAGTTTCCTCTCAAGGAGGCGCTCGATATGAAAGAGGTCTTTGTCGTGGAGGCACTGAGAACGCCATTTGGTTCCTTCTCGGGAGCGCTTGCCGACCAAACCGCGACGCAGCTCGCAGCCGCCGTGATGCGGGCGCTGCTGCAATACTCCTCCCTCTCTCCCGAAGCGGTAGATGAAGTGATCGTCGGTCAGGTTCTGTCCGGCGGCTGCGGCCAGGCGCCGGCCCGGCAGGCGATGCGCGGCGCCGGTATTCCGGATCAGGTCCACGCCATGACCGTCAACAAGGTCTGCGGCAGCGGACTCAAGTCGATCATGCTCGGCGCAGACAGTATCCGGCTGGGCAATTCCGAACTGGTCATAGCAGGGGGCATGGAAAGCATGTCGCAGGCCCCCTATTTCCTGAAAAGGGCGCGCGGCGGCTACCGGCTCGGGCACGGCGAGTTCCTGGACCTCCTCATCTACGATGGCCTCCAGGACCCGTACTCCGGACGGCAGATGGGCGAGATCGGCGACGACAGCGCGAGCCGCTGGGAGATCTCCAGGGAGGAGCAGGACGCCTATGCGCTGCGCTCCTACCAGCTTGCCCAGAAGGCCGCGGCGGGCGGCATCTTCGCCGAGGAGATCGTCCCGGTGGTCAAGAAGGGGCGCAAGGGGGACAAGACGGTCGAGCGCGACGAGGAGCCGTTCCGGGGGGACAGCAGCAGGCTCTCCGAGCTCCGTCCCGCGTTCGGCAGGCAGGGGACCATCACCGCAGGCAATGCATCCACCATCAGTGACGGAGCGGCGCTCTGCCTTCTCTCCGGCGCCGAGGGGATGAAGCGGCACAGGCTGGCACCGAAGGCGCGCCTGGTGGCCTACGCCACTTCGAGCCTGCATCCGGATCAATTTCCGGAAGCGCCGGTCTCGGCCATCGAGCGGGTCTGCCAAAGGGCCGGCATCGCGCTGGGAGAGATCGACCTCTTCGAGATCAACGAGGCCTTTGCCTCCGTCGCCCTGCTGGCGATCAAGAGGCTCAAGCTCCCGCTGGACAAGGTGAACGTGAACGGCGGTGCCTGTGCCCTGGGACACCCGATTGGCGCCAGCGGCGGGCGCCTTGCCGCCACCATCGTCCGGGAACTGAGGAGAAGGCAGGCCCGTTACGGCCTCGCCACCCTCTGCATCGGCGGCGGAGAGGCCGTGGCGGCGATCTTCGAGAGGTGCTGAAGGAAATTCTCTGCCACAAAAAGGCACAAAATGCACAAAAATAAAGCCGATTCTTCTCCCCGATAGCTTCAAGTCGTTCTTGTGGTTCAAAGACTCGATTTTTGTGATTTTTTTGTGTCTTCTGCGCCTTTTTGTGGCCAAACGCTTTTTTCTGAGGTTTCTTCATGATCAATGAAATCGGAGTGCTGGGAGCGGGACAGATGGGGAGCGGCATCGCCCATGTATTCGCCTTGAGCGGCTGCCACGTCACATTGTACGACATCGCCTTTTCCCAATTGAACAAGTCGATGGCCCTCATCAAGCAGAACCTGGAGCGGCAGGCGAAGAAGGGGACCATACCGGAGAGCGCGGTCGGCGAGACCCTGGCGCGGATCACCACCACCCGCGACGTTTTCGGGGTCGTCGCTAGCGACTTCTGCATCGAAGCGGTCACCGAGGACGAGGCGCTCAAACTGGAAATCTTCGCCAAGCTCGATGAGATGGTGCAGCCCTCTGCCATATTCGCCAGCAACACCTCCTCGATCTCAATCACCAGGATCGCCTCGGTCACCAAGCGGCCCGGCAAGGTGATCGGCATGCACTTCATGAATCCGGTTCCGGTCATGAAGCTGGTGGAGGTGATCCGCGGACATGCGACGAGCGAGGAGACCTTTCAGACGGCGAAGACCCTGGTTGCCAAACTGGACAAGGAGGTGGCCGTCTCCCAGGACTATCCCGGCTTCATTGTGAACCGCGTGTTGATCCCCATGATCAACGAGGCGATCTTCGCCCTTTACGAGGGGGTGGCGAGCGCTGAGGACATCGACAACGGCATGAGGCTTGGCACCAACCAGCCGATGGGACCCCTTGCGCTGGCCGATTTCATCGGGCTCGATACCGTGCTTGCCATCGCCAACGTGCTCTTCCAGGGGTTCAAGGATACCAAATACCGTCCCTGTCCGCTGCTGGTGAAGATGGTGAATGCGGGAGAGCTCGGCCGCAAATCCGGCCGCGGCTTCTACAGCTATTAGCGAAAAGCATTAAGCCACAAAAAGGCACAAAAGACACAAAAGAATCGAGATCCTTAATTCTGCTTCGTCAGATTACCACCTTATCCCCATCCCCACCCTAACCCTCCCCTTGAAGGGGAGGGATTTTGAGGTTTCCTCCCCCTTGAGGGAGGTTTCCTCCCCCTTCGAGGGGAAGGATTTTGAGGTTTCCTCCCCCTTCAAGGGGAAGGATTTTGAGGTTTCCTCCCCCTTCAAGGGGAAGGGATTTTTAGGTCTCCTCCCCCTTCAAGGGGGAGGTCGGGAGGGGGATGGGGGTGAGAGTTGAGGAAGATGATCCACAGGGAGGGATGAGCACCATGGAATTCAATAGCCTTTTGCTGGAAACAACGGGGGGGGTGGCCAAGCTCACCGTGAACCGCCCCCAGAGCCTGAACGCCCTGAACGGAGAGCTCCTCTCCGAGCTCGAGTGCGCCTTCTATCAGCTGGAGCAGGATGCAACCGTGAAGGTCATCGTCATCACCGGCGCCGGCGAAAAGGCTTTCGTGGCCGGGGCCGACATCAGGGAGATGGCGTCCATGGACTCCTTCCAGGGACACCGGTTCGCGCTCAAAGGGCAGAGGGTCATGCTTGCGCTCCAGAAGATGAAAAAGCCGGTGATCGCTGCCGTAAACGGCTATGCCCTGGGGGGCGGCCTGGAACTGGCGCTGGCCTGCGACTTCATCTACGCCGGCGACAAGGCTAAGCTCGGCTTTCCCGAGGTCACCCTCGGCATCATGCCCGGCTTTGGCGGCACCCAAAACCTCTCGCGCCTGATCGGCCCCGCCAGGGCCAACGAAATGATCTTCACCGGGCTGATGATTTCAGCCGACAAGGCCGTTGCCTGGGGTGTCGTGAACGAGGTGTTTCCGGCCGAGGAACTGCTGCCAAGGACGCTGGAGAGCGCCGCGGCCATCGCCAGGACCGGGCTTCTCGGCGTAGGCTACGCCAAGGATGCCATTGCCAACGGGCTCAGCATGGCGAAGGAAGACGGCTTTCGTTACGAGGCCTCCCTGTTCGGGGTGCTCTTTGCCACCAAGGACCAGCGCGAAGGGATGGCGGCCTTCGTTGAGAAGCGGACGGCGAATTTCTCCGGCGAGTAGCAGCCGGCCACCAATAACCGCAGGGACGAGTAATGTTTCGCCCCAACCCAAGGGAAACAGAAGGGAGCCACTGATGGATTTCGAACTGAGCCAGGACCACAAGGTATTGCGCGACAGCGTCCGTGATTTCGTTGAGAAGGAGATCAAGCCGATCGCGAGGCAGATCGACGAGGAGCACATGATCCCGGACGCGCTGGTCGCCAAGATGGGAGAAATGGGGCTGCTCGGCAGCTACCTCCCCGAGGAGTATGGCGGCGCCGGTCTCGACATGCTCTCCTACGCCATCGTGGTCGAGGAGGTCTCCAAGGCGTGCGGCTCCAGCGGCGTCCTGATCTCGGCCCACACCTCGCTTTGCAGCGGCCCGATCCACAGCTTCGGCAGCGAGGCGCAAAAGCGCAAGTGGCTTCCGGCGCTAAACAGCGGCGAGACCATCGGCTGCTTCCTTCTGACCGAGCCCGATGCCGGCAGCGACGCCGGGGCGATCACGACCTCGTTCACCAGGGAAGGCGACCAATACCTGATCAACGGCTCCAAGATCTTCATCACCAACGGCGGTTACCGGGGGACCGGGGTCATCTTTGCCACCTGCGACAAGAGCCTCAAGCACAAGGGGATCTCCGCCTTCATCATCGATCTCGCGTCGCCCGGCGTGGAGATCCTGAGAAACGAGAAGAAGATGGGGATCCGCGGCAGTTACACCACCGCCTTCGCCCTGGACCAGGTGCGCGTCCCCGCCGAGAACCTGCTGGGAAAAGAGGGGCAGGGGTTCAAGATCGCCATGGATACCCTGAACGGCGGCCGCATCGGCATCGCCTCCCAGGCGCTCGGCATCGCCGAGGGCGCCTTCGAGCGCGCTCTGGCATATTCCAAGACCCGCAAGCAGTTCGGCGCGCCGATCTGCGACCTGCAGTCGATCCAGTTCAAGCTCGCCGACATGTACGCCAAGATCGAGACCAGCAGGCTCATCACCTACAAGGCAGCCTGCCTCAAGGCCGCCGGGAAGAGCTACGTCATGGAGTCCGCGCTCTGCAAGATGCTCGCCTCCGAGGCCGCCACCTTCGTCACCAAAGAAGCGCTCCAGATTCACGGCGGCTACGGTTACATCTGCGACTACGAAGTGGAGCGGATGTTTCGGGACGCCAAGATCACCGAGATCTACGAAGGGACCAACGAAGTGCAGCGGGTGGTCATCTCAAAGCTGCTGCTTGGGTGATGAGGATGGAAACGGATCAAAGACTCAACCTTTGAACGCGGATGACGCTGATGGTGCCGATGGTGCCGATGGTGCCGATTTTAACGGGATCGGTCAAGGGATTTTGGGGTACCCCTGAAAGCTTTTGGACCCAAGGACTTTTAGATCCGTCGTTATCCGCTCAATCAGATGTGCATCCGCGTGCAAAGCTTTCGACTTTACTCCGATCTATCCCGCCGTTAGCTCTTTCCCTCCCCTGGACGAGCTTTTTTTCAACACACCGGTATCATTTAGGTTATAGTTATAGCGAAACAGTTTGCTATTATAATGAAGAGAACTTCCGCGGAGGCTGTCATGAAAATCCTGGTGTGCATCAAGCAGGTGCCTGATATGGAATCGAGGTTCAGACCGGACTCCTCGGGCGTCTGGTTCTCGGAAACCGATCTCGCCTTCCGGATGAACGAATACGACGAGTACGCGGTCGAGCAGGCGGTTCGGCTCAAGGAACAGCTCGGCGGGGAACCGGAGCTGACGGTCCTCTCGATCGGCCCCGACCGGGTAGTCGAGGCGATGAAGAAGGCGCTCGCCATGGGTTGCGACCGCGGGGTGCACGTGCAGGATGCCGCGGCGCAGCTGAAGGACCCCTTCCAGATCGCCTCGATCATCGCGGCCTACGCCAAGGAGCGACAGTTCGACCTGATCTTCACCGGCCTGCAGTCGCAGGACCGCGGCTCGGCCCAGGTCGGTGTGGCCGCCGCCGAAATCCTCAACTTCGCCAGCGCTTCGACGATCATAAAATTCGAGTACGCCGACGGCGTCGCGACCGTCAGGCGTGAGCTGGAGGGAGGAGTGAAGGGGATCGTGCAGCTCAGGACGCCGGCTCTGGTCACCTGCCAGCTCGGTCTCAATGTGCCGCGCTACCCGACCCTTCCCAACATCATGAAGGCGAAGAAGAAGGAGATACTCGCGATACCGGTGGCCGATCTGCTGCATGATGAGCCGCGGGCCGTGACGGCAAGTTTTTACGCCCCCGCCAAGAAGGGGACCGGCATCGTGTTGGAAGGGGATGTCGCAGAGCAGGCGGAGAGGCTGATCGGGATACTGAAGGAAAAAACCGCGGTGTTACGCTAGGGGGATGACATGAAAGCACTGCTCGTTGGTGAATGCAGGGAGGGAAAGCTCCTCGACTCGACGTATGAGCTGTTCGGTTTTGCCGCAAAACTGGGAGCCGAGACGGCCATGTTGCTGGTCGGGCGCGAAGGGGAATTGCCCTCCTATGGCGGGACCCTTTACCTGGCCGACGCCGGGAAGTACGGCGAGTACAACCCGGATCTGCACAAGAAGCTGGTCCTGGCCGCGGTTGAGCGGGAGAAACCGGACTTTGTCGTCTTTTTACACTCCTCCTACGGCTGGGATCTGGCACCGCGCGTTGCCGCCGGCCTGAAGGTGGCGCAGCTTTCGGAAGTAATCTCGGTGGTCGAGGGTGGCTTCGAGCTTCCCTGCTGCAGCCAGAAGATGCGGCGCACCGTGAAGCCTGCCGGCGCCGTCGCGGTGCTGACGCTTCAAGGTGGCGCCTTCCCCGGAGTAAAGCCTGGCGGTACTCCGCAGCTGCAGCATCTCGATGCCGAGGGGGGAGGGGGAGTTACCTTCCTGGGCTACGAGGCGGCCGAGGCCAAGGGGGTCGACCTGGCCAAGGCCGACGTGATCGTCAGCGCCGGTCGCGGCATCGGCAAGATGGAAAACATTCCCGTGATAGCCGCACTTGCCAAGGCCCTGGGCGGCGAAATGGGTGCCAGCCGTCCCGTCGTGGACAGCGGTTGGATCGAGCACGGGCACCAGGTCGGCACCACCGGCCAGACGGTGAGCCCGAAGCTCTACGTCGCCTGCGGTATCAGCGGAGCGATCCAGCATCTGGCCGGCATGAAGAAATCCGGTTTCATCGTCGCCATCAACAAGGACAAGGACGCGCCCATCGGGGAGGTAGCCGACGTGTTGGTAGTCGCGGACGTCATGCAGTTCGTGCCGGCACTTACGGCGAAGCTTGCCAAGTGAGACCAGCGGGCTCCCGGAAGGGGCGGGGGGGAGTCAAGGGGCACTGCCATTAAGTTAAGGGAATGAGAGGTAGGGTGGGCCGTGCCCACCACAACCGCATCCTGATGGTGGGCACGGCCCACCCTACATGATTCACGGAATNNGGGTGGGGGGGAGGGTGAGGCTTATGCGAGCTTTTCACCCTCTCCCCAACCCTCTCCCATCAAGGGAGAGGGGGCTTTTGCAGCGTGCGGGAAATTAGCACTGACCTTAACTTAATGGCAGTGGCGTCAAGGGGAGGGACTTTGAAGGGGAGGCGCGATAAAGGAGGAGGGAGCCTTTTCCTGGCGGGACATCAGGGCTAATTGGTATACTGGGGAAAACCTTCTTCATTGCCGACTCGCACCGCCGTCGTCCAGAGGCGGAGCTGCCGCATGGAAGGAGATCGTGATGTGCTTGCGAGCCGTGACAGCAATACTCTTTATCTCCCTTATCTCGCCCCTCTCCGCCTTCTGCGCGGATATCCGTACTCCTGATCTGATCCCGCCAGTAGACCCGGTGCCCCCCAAAAGCTACGTAGAGATCAGCATAAGCGGCAGGCGGCTCACGGTTTATGAGACCAACGGCGTCGGGGAGCGGGTGCCCGTGGCACAATATCCGGTAGGTACCGTCGCCAGAGGGCTCGACACCTATCCTCTCGGCCCGGGCCAGGTGACCGGCATCTACTTCGATCCCTGGTGGTATCCGACCGCCTACACCAGGGAGGCATTCCGCGAGCGCGGCATCGAGCTTCCGGCAAAGGTCCCGCCGGGGCACCGCCTGAACTACATGGGATCGGTCAAGATTGCGCTGTCGCACAAGACCTGGAAGGGGTCGATCTACCGGATACACGGCAACAACGACCCGAAACGGGTGGGCCGGCGCGTAACGGGGGGCTGTTTCGTGATGAACAACAAGGATGGTCTCGCGCTGGCTCGCAAGATCAAGGTGGGCACCGAGGTCAACATCTTGCCGTAAAGGCCCGATCGGCCCGTTCCCCTCGATATCGGCCGGTTCTTGAAAGCGCTCTTCTCCCTTTCAATTGCTCCTTTATTTATTCCTTCGTATCCCGTTCCCGGCTCAAATATCTTTCCAGAGCGGGTCTTCCTAAAGTCCCAGTCACAGTTTCCGATACGTTGACCTACCGCTCACTCTCCGGGGAAGCCCAATTGCAGATCTTATACTACCCTGCGACGGGAGTTCCCTGTGTCCGTAAAGTTTACCGTTGCATGTGACAATTAAGGAAGTTTTTCTTGACTATTTAGGTTGCATATTATATATCACAGGTCACAAGTCGAAAATCAAAGGTACAAACCAGTTGCAAGTTGCAAGTCAGACACGAAAACGGTCCGGGCGAGGTAGCGCCGCCGTAACGCTCCAGAAAGGAAGTTATCAATGAAATCTATTCCTGAAGTACCCTCAAACGCCTCCCCGCAGGAGATTCTCAGCATCGGGGTGGAATCGGCTCATGGTCCGGTGAAACTCGCCTGCTCCTTCTCTTTGGAAGATGTTGTCATCATCGACATGGTGAAAGAACTGGGGCTCGATATCGGCATCTTCGCCCTTGACACCGGAAGGCTCAACGAGGAGACCTACGAGGTGGCGGACGCCATCACGGAGCGGTACCGGATCCCCATCGACTGGTATTTCCCGCGCCACGAAGCAGTGGAAACGCTGGGACGGGAGAAGGGGGTATTCTCCTTCAGGGAGTCGCTGCAAAACCGCCACGAGTGCTGCCATATCCGCAAGGTGGAGCCGCTGGGGCGTGCTCTCAACGGGCTGCAGGGATGGGTGACCGGGTTGCGCCGGGAGCACAACATTACTCGTGTGGATCTGAAGTACATCGAGCTCGACGAGCTAAACGGCGGCATCCTCAAGATCAATCCGCTTCTCGATTGGAGCGAGGCGCAGCTTCTGGCCTACATCGAGGAGCGCCGCCTGCCTAAGAACCGACTCTTGAGCGAGGGATACCGCTCCATCGGCTGCGCTCCCTGCACACGCGCTGTGCAGCCCGGTGAGGATGCCCGGGCGGGACGCTGGTGGTGGGAGAACCCGGAACACAAAGAGTGCGGTTTGCACAAAAGATGACAAGTGCTCACAGGCGTCTGCTCGGCGGCTGACAGATCGAGCAGCCAGACCACAAAACCTTGATACGGGAATTTTATGAAGAAAAATCTGACCCACCTGCAGCAACTTGAAGCCGAAAGCATCCACATCATTCGCGAAGTTGTGGCCGAATTTGATAATCCGGTGATGCTCTACTCGATCGGTAAGGACTCGGCCGTCATGCTGCATCTGGCCCGCAAGGCTTTTTACCCGGCTCCGGCACCATTTCCCCTGATGCACGTGGATACCACCTGGAAATTCCGCGAGATGATCCAGTTCCGGGACCGGATGGCGAAGGAATCGGGCCTTGACCTCATCGTGCACGTGAACGAGGAGGGGGTCAGCAGGGGGGTGTCGCCTTTCACCCACGGCTCGGCGCTCTATACCGACATCATGAAAACCGAGGGGCTGAAGCAGGCGCTGGACCGCTACAAGTTCGACGCCGCCTTCGGCGGTGCCCGCCGCGACGAGGAAAAATCGCGGGCCAAGGAGCGGATCTTCTCCTTCCGCAGCGCCAACCACCGCTGGGACCCAAAGAATCAGCGTCCGGAACTCTGGAGCCTGTACAACACCCGCGTCAAGCCCGGCGAGAGCATCCGGGTCTTCCCGCTTTCCAACTGGACCGAACTGGACATCTGGCAGTACATCCACCTGGAGCAGATACCGATCGTGCCGCTTTATTACGCGGCCGTGCGGCCGGTGGTTGAGCGGGACGGCATGCTGATCATGGTTGATGACGACCGGCTCGAGCTGCTCCCGGGGGAAAAGGTGGCATACAAATCGGTCCGCTTTCGCACCTTGGGGTGCTACCCGCTGACCGGCGCCGTTGAATCCGAGGCGGACACCCTGCCGGAGATCATCCAGGAAATGCTGCTCACCCGCACTTCCGAGCGTCAGGGGCGCCTGATCGACCATGACCAGGCAGGTTCCATGGAGAAGAAAAAACAGGAAGGATATTTCTAATGGCACATCAATCGGAACTGATAGAGAAGGATATCCTTGCCTACCTGAAAAGCCAGGAGGAGAAGTCGTTGCTGCGCTTCATCACCTGCGGCAGCGTGGATGACGGCAAAAGCACCCTGATCGGGCGGCTGTTGTGGGATTCCAAGATGGTCTTCGAGGACCAGCTGGCGGCACTGGAAGCTGACAGCAAGAAGGTCGGCACCCAGGGGGGGGCCATCGACTACGCTCTGCTGCTGGACGGGCTGCAGGCGGAGCGGGAGCAGGGGATCACCATCGATGTGGCCTACCGCTTCTTCTCCACCGACCGGCGCAAGTTCATCGTAGCCGATACTCCCGGCCACGAGCAGTACACCCGGAACATGGTGACCGGCGCCTCGACGGCGAAGGTGGCGGTGATACTGGTCGACGCCCGCAAGGGGCTTTTGACCCAGACACGCCGTCACAGCTTTCTGGTATCCCTGGTCGGCATCCGGCATATCGTGCTGGCCATCAACAAGATGGATCTGATCGATTACGACGCCGAAAGATACGCCGAGATCCTGCGGGATTACCAGGCGTTCGCCGCACCGCTTGGTTTCAGCTCCATTACGGCCCTCCCGATCTCCGCGCTAAACGGTGACAACATCATCGAGAAGAGCGCCAACACCCCGTGGTACGACGGTCCGCCGCTGCTGAGGTTCCTGGAGACCGTGCAGATCGAGGATGACCGGGAGGCCCAGCCGTTCAGGCTGCCGGTCCAGTGGGTGAACCGCCCCAATCTCGACTTCCGCGGATTCTGCGGCACCATTGCCTCCGGTTCCATCCGCCCGGGGGATGAACTGCGGGTCGCCGCATCGGGGCAGGTGAGCCGGGTGTCACGCATCGTCACCATGAACGGCGATCTGCCGGAGGCGGTGGCAGGCCAGGCGGTGACCCTGACGCTCGCGGACGAGATCGATATCAGCCGGGGAGATATGCTGACGACGGCCGAGGCTCCGCCGCTTTATACCAGGCATCCCGAGGCGCACCTGGTCTGGTTTCATGACGAACCGCTGCAGCCGGGACAACTCTACCTGGTCAAGACGGCAACCGGCGTTACCCCCGGCAGGGTCACCGCGGTACAGTACGCAGTCGACGTCAATACCCTGGAACAGAAGCAGGTGTCGACCTTGAAACTGAACGAAATCGGCCTGGTACGTCTGGAACTGGACCGCCCGGTTTCCTTCGACCCGTACAGTCAGAACCGGGATACCGGCAGCTTCATCCTGATCGACCGCTTCAGCAACGCCACCGTGGCAGCCGGCATGGTGATCGAGGCAGCGCCCCTGGACTCTGGGAAGACTCCCCTGGCGGCAGTCGACAGCTGCGCGTCCGGCGCAGGGAGCCCCTTCACCCGGCGTATCAGCCTGCGCGAAGTGAGCGCTACCAACTTGAACCTGGTTGATCTAACCGAAGAATGGGGTGACTTTGCCCTGGATGCCCCTCCGACCCTTATCGACTACCTGGAAAAGGGTAACCGGATGCTGTTCCGGCTACGGGAGTTGGGGCAGTTGCCGGCGGTGGCGCTGCTGGCTTACCAAAACACCCTCTCCTTCGAGTTCGATCGGACGGCGGAGGGAGTAAGCGTCCTGATCTTCAAACGGGGCACCAAACCGCAGCAAAAGTCGTTTCCCGACGACGGAACCGGGATCTAAAAGCGTTGTTCGACGGAAGCATTGCTGGATAGCTGCCTTCCCCCCTTCGAAAAGGGGGGGAGGGCAGCAATCTTGCCACCTGCGACAAATCCCCCCCTTAATCCCAGAGCTCTCCGGCTGCATCTTGCAATCGCACTGCCCCCTCTCCCTACCCCCACGGCCATTAAGTTACCCGATTAGCCTAATCTTCGGTACCAGGCTCGACACTCGCTCCTCCCTTTGGAAAAGGGGGGTCGGGGGGATTTCGCCCAAGGCGCCACAGAGTGCAGCTTTGCAACTAACGGCAAATCCCACTAAATCCCAACTTTACCTGATTACTCCCTACCCCTCTCCCACGGGGACCCCCCGTGACACATGACCACTGCCCCGGCCCGGGAAGCTTGCCAATAAACTGCTTTTGAATATACTTTTTTTGTGCTATTAATGGGGGCTCTAATGAAGTGTACTTCAGGCGTGTACCTTTGAACGCGGGGGGGGCGGCAAGGGGGAGCAAAAAGATGACCAAGGTTGGGATTGGCTATGGGAATGAGCAGGACGGGTATAGTTTGGGACGAACTGTCGCGCACTCCGCCCTGCAATCAGGCGGCATGGAGCGGGCTGACCTCGTTCTCGCCTTTTGCAGCGGACATGTCGATCTGGACCGGTTTTATCAGGGGCTCCGTTCGGTCATCGGGGAGTCGACCCCCATCATCGGAGGATCCAGTGTCGGCATCATCACCTGGGATGAGCTATCTTACCACGGCTACCCGGCAGCCGTAGCCGCCATAGAATCCGATGTCATGAAATTTGCCGTGGCGTCGGCGGGGGGGCTGGAGAGCGACGAGGCCGCTACCGGCCAACGCTTGGTCGACGGCCTGCCGCTCTCCGACGCAGACCGGATGCTGCTTGTTTTCTATGATTCGGTCCGGGTTCCCGCAGGCCAGCCCGGCCCCCCCGTCCTCAACTCTTCGGCCCCTCTTCTTGAAGGTCTTGAGGGGAAGCTCTCAGGCCACGTCCCCGTTTTCGGCGCCGGATTGGTCGGAGATTACGGCTTCGGCCACACCAGACAGTTTTGCGGTTTCAAGGTTGACACCCAGCAGGCGGTGGGCTGCATGATGTCGGGGAATCTTTCGGTCTACCAGACCATCATGCACGGCTGCATCCCGCTGGACGGCATCTACCGCAAGATCACCAAGATGCAGGGCGACGTCATCTACGAGCTGGACGGAAAGCCGGTTGTTCCTGTGATCAATGAACTCTTCGGCAGTACCGAGTGGCAGCAGGAACGGCCCATCGTCTGCAACCTGACCATCGGGATAAATTACGGCGAACGTTACGGGACCCCCCTGGAGAGCAACTATGTGAACAGGCTGATCACCGGTGTCATCCATGACGGCTCCGGTATCGGCATGTTCGAGTCCGATCTCGAACCGGACCAGGAAATCCAGTTCATGGTACGTGATAACCGGATGATGCTGAAATCGGTAAGGGAGAACACCCCGGCGATCCTGGAGAAAATAAAGTCAGAGGGGAAGAGGGCTCGCTTCGCCCTGTACATCGATTGTGGCGGCAGAACGGCGGAACAGTCCGTCACCGAAACAGAAGAGGCAGCTGAGGTCCAAAGGGTGCTGAAGCAGGCAGGAGTTCCCCTGCTCGGTTTCTATTCCGGGGTCGAGATCGCACCGATGATGGGGAGAAGCCGGGGACTCGATTGGACCGGCGTGCTGGTGATACTGGCCGAGGATTTTTGATATGGACGGAGAGATTTCCCAAGCGGATTTAAGGGAGTTGCTGACCTCTGTTGAGGCCGAACGCGATTACTATCGCCTGGTCGCCGAGCGGCTGGGGCAGAAATCGCTGACAGATGCCCAGGACTTCTCCCGGATGATCCGAAACCTAAGGCAGACAGAGGAGAAACTTCGCCGCAGCCAGGAGGAGCTTGAAAAAACCATAGCGGAACGAACGGCCGAACTGGTCAACAGTAACCGGGGGCTGCTGGAAAGCAATTCCCGCTACGACCAGTTGGTGCAGCGCATCCCCAACGGCATTTACACCCTCCGTATCAGCAAAGACCGCTCCATGCAGTTCGAATACCTGAGCCCGCGGCTTTGCCAGTTCCTGGACCTGGATGCCGATGCCGTGCTTAATGACGCGAGCTTGGCCTTTGCCGTCGCCCACCCGGAGGACCGGGAAGACATCATAAGGACCAGTCACGAGGCCAATGAAAGCCGGGCCCCTTTCCGTTGGGAAGGGCGTTACATCGTACGCAACGAAGTCCAATGGATCCGCGTGGAATCCGACCCGGTTGTCACCCCGGAGGGGGATATCCTCTGGAATGGGGTGGTCAGCGATATTACCGAACGCAGGCTCACCGAGGAAAAGCTCAGAGAGAGCGAGGAGTTGTACCGGCTTCTCGCGGAACTGGCCCCCAACGCCATCACCGTTTGCGATCCCTCCGGAGTGATCCAGGTGCTGAACCCCAAGGCACTCCAGCTCTTTGGCTTTCTGGATGAGTCCGAGGTGCTCGGCAGCGAGATCTTCAAATGGGTTTCTTCAGAGTGCCTGGCATCGGCCGAGAGATCATTTGAAGATCTGCTTCGCAAAGGGTCGCTCGCTGACGTGGAATTGAGGCTGCTGCGCAAGGACGGCTCCGAATTCATGGCTGACGTCAATGCCTCGATGCTTCGCGATTGGCAGGGCCGCCCCAAGTTGATGATCATAGTGACCTCGGACACCACGCAAAGAAAGCAAGTGGAAGCGGAGCGGCTCAAACTCCAGAAGATCGAGGCGATCGGGACCCTGGCGGGCGGCATCGCCCACGACTTCAACAACCTGTTGCAGGGGGTCTTCGGCTATATCGCCATGGCCCGATTGGAGATAGCGGATAAGGATGCGGCAAGCGCCATGCTTGACCAGGCAGAGCAGGCGATAAAGCAGGCCGTGAACCTGACCTCGCAGCTGCTGACCTTCGCCAAGGGGGGGCAACCGCTGAAAAAGAGGGTAGTGTTACGGAGCACCATAGAAAACTCCACCAAGTTCGCCCTGAGCGGTTCCAGCAGTAATTGCCAGATCAACATCGCCAAAGACATCTGGGGTATAGAAGCGGATGAGGGGCAGATCGGCCAGGTGATCCAGAACATCGTGCTCAATGCGAGCCAGGCCATGCAGCAATGCGGCACCGTGATGATTTCCGCCGACAACGTCGAGCTTGAGCGGGGGAGCCACGCCGCGCTGCCGGACGGAGGGAGTTTCGTAAGGATACAGATCAGGGACACCGGGATCGGCATCCCGCCGAAGTACCTCGCCAAGGTCTTCGACCCCTACTTCACCACCAAGCAAAAGGGGAGCGGGCTCGGGTTGGCAACTACCTATTCCATAGTCAAGCGGCATGGGGGCACCATCACCGTGTCGTCCGATCCCGGTACCGGCACGACCTTTTGCATCTATCTCCCGGCGCAAGCGCAGGACGCTGCACCGGAGCCGGCACAGCCGGCAGGCCTCGCGACTGCACCCGTAGTCACGGCAGGACCCGGGAGACGGGTGCTCGTGATGGACGATGAGGAGATGGTACGCAATGTAGCCGGGAAAATGGTGGAAAGATGCGGCTATGAAGTAGGCTATGCGGCCGATGGGGAACAGGCGATTCAAAAGCTCAGGGAAGCAAGCGAATCGGGAAACCCCTTCCAGATCGTGATTCTCGATCTGACGGTAAAAGGCGGCATGGGAGGAGAGGAGGCCATCAAGAAGATCCGCGAAATACTCCCCGATGTCAAAGCCGTTGTCTCCAGCGGATACTCCGACAACTGCGTGGTCTCCGATTACCGCACCTACGGCTTCGATGCCTATCTGAACAAGCCGTACAACGTCACAGCCTTGAAGGAAAGCCTGGACGCCCTCCTCAAATGATCGATACCGCCCCCCCCTCAAGAAGAAATCCGACCTTTCTGCTGATTGGCAACTTCCGCTGACTTCTCCCCTTCAAGGGAAGGGTTGGGACGGGGTGGGGACCACTGCTATTAAGTTACCTGATAAGCAATGATCTTCCGC